>JBCBKQ010000050.1:0-26403 GCA_038521595.1 Cyanobacteria bacterium J06627_28
AAAAGGCCAAAGCTACCTATGGTCAGTTTCCTGTTTTGCAGTCTAAAGACATCGCCAGCGCGGTTGTGTACGCACTGGCGCAGCCCTCACATGTTGAGGTAAACGATATTTTGTTACGGCCCACTCAGCAGAGCAGTTAAGCAATTACGTTTACACCATTACTTCCACTCAATCACTTCTACTCCATCACTTTTACTCAATCACTTCCAGCTCATCTTCATGTAGGTGAGCTTTGAATGGACGCTTGGCGCCCTCCACTTCGAAAGACGCCACAATTTGGTAGTTGGGGCTGATGGGTCGGCCTTCCCAATCCGTCAAAATCGCTGAGATAGTGCCTTCCATCCCCTCTACATTGTGAGGCTGATTGCGATGCTTTGGATGGTTAAACAGTGTAAGGGGCGCTTTGATACGGACACGATCACCAACTTTCATAAATCGAAATGCTAAACGGCTTTATTAGGGTCATTCTCTCATAATGCCGTTTAGCTGTTGCCCTTTTAACTGGCTTCTAACTGGCTTCTAACCGGCTTCTAACTGCCTTCTAACTGCTGCTCAAGCGGTGTAGGCTCAGGTAAAGTCCCGGGCTCAGGCTGGAAAG
This sequence comes from Cyanobacteria bacterium J06627_28, assembly GCA_038521595.1. GTDB lineage: Bacteria > Cyanobacteriota > Cyanobacteriia > Phormidesmidales > Phormidesmidaceae > Phormidesmis. Next base: position 599 of record JBCBKQ010000050.1, read on the forward strand.
TTCGCCACAAGAGCCAGCCAACCACGCCAACTACGCCCAATACAATAATTGCCAGCAGCCCTGTGACCCAGCCCTGCTCTTTTTCGGGCTCAGCTTCAGAATCCGCCGTGACAGCGGCTTTTTCCTCTGGTGTTAGTGGCGTATCATCATCATCGTCTTCGCCATACAGCAGTGCCCGTGAAGCGGCTGTCATCGGTCGTGGTAGCGTTGCCGTTGCCGTCTGAGAGCCCATGGCTCGCAGGGCGTCGTCGGCTCTAACGTTGGCGCCTACCGTGGCTGAGCGCTCCGCACTGGCTCCCTTAGAAGCCGCCGCTGCAGAAACGCTCAGGGCTGGTTCTTCATTGCCTGCCATCATGGCGTGCATGAGTACGACGGCGACATTGTCATGGCCATTCTTTTGATTGGCGAGCTCTATCCACGCATCGACTGCGGCATCTAACGGCACAATCTGCTTCACAATTAGGCCGACATAGTTGGCCCAGGAGGCTTCTACCTGATGGTTATCACTGAGGCCATCGGAGCAGAGCATGAGCACACCGCTCGACTCGAATAAAAAGCGCTGGGTGTGTGGCACCAGATCGTCGTAGTCACGAACGCCAACGGCTTGGCTCAGGGCATCGGCATCAGAGCGCTGCAGTGCCGTGGCATAAAAGCTGTTGCCCGAGGTCACTTCACGGCCTGCAATGTCGTCATCTACTGTCAGGCGCTGACAGTGTTCTGTGGTCATCCAATAGGCTCGGCTGTCGCCAATATGGGTGAGATATAGCTCATTGACTTCGGCGGGGCCATCGGGCGTGTCAATTTTTTGGGGGAGCACGAGGGCCATCACGAGGGTAGTGCCCATACGCTGACGGTCGGAGCGGCCCTGCTGATCGTTTTGCTGCTGGGCGATCAGATTATTGGCGACTCGAATGGCCGCTTCGATCTGTTCGATGACCACGCTGGGTGGAATGGTTTTAGATTGTTCCATGGCTTCGACGAGGAGGCCCCTGAGCTGTAGCTGCAGCGATCGCACCACACTCTGGCTGGCAATCTCTCCCCCTTCATGACCACCCACCCCATCACACACAATCGCCAAGCGCGGCAGCAAAGGCAAATCAGCAGTGGCCGTACGCTTTAGCTCGGCTTTACTGGGGTAGCAAGCATCTTCATTGCGAGCTTTTTTTGGCCCGGTACTGGTCGCGCCGGCCACTTGGAAGGACACCGTACTGTCAGAGGCTTCGAGCAACAATTGTGAATTGACTTTTTCTTTGATGGCTTCCAAGTCAGGATTTGTGCCCCGTAGGTCTTTGCAAACGCTGCGCACTAGGGTGGCGATCGCAGGCTTTGCCCCCGGCAGGTAGGTCTTTTCCCAAGCCAGCGCCAACTCTTCAAAGGTTGGGTTTGCAGGCTTGGTGGATAGCCCAATCAAACGAACGCGCCAGGACTCAACTCGAATATTGCTTTTTTTTAGAATGCTGGCGGCGGCGCCAAAGCTCTGGAGCGGTTCCCACAGGCTGATGAGCTGCCACAGCCAATAGGCCTGACGAAAGGAAGACGATGAGGGCCAAGCTTTTGCGATCGCAGGCATCAGCTGCCCCTGACGATTCACTGGCACATTGCTAAGGAGTAGAACCGCTTCACCATTATCCTGATGGCAAATGCCGTACACCCCGGGCAAATTGAGCTGATACGGATAGCCTTTGAGATAGGGCAGCGCAAAGCTGGGTACTTTTTCAGGCACTTTGGGTGACTGCTGGGGCTTGGTGTCCAACCAGATAGACGGTGCCACCACCTGATACCGATTGTCTACGCGATCGCCAATCGGTATTTTGTTGGTGCCATGGCCCAGGGCCCAAACATATTGTCTGAAGGGATATTTGTGCGCTTCGCCGTTCATAGGGTGTCGTACTGTTGGCAGGTCTTGCCCTTAAATTAGGTCTATGGTAAGGGAAAAGGGATTTAGTGCAAATAAATTTGATGCGATTTAGCCAAACCTCTTGGCCAAACATGGCCAGACCTCTTGGCCAAACATCTTACTTATAAGTGTTGCAGTGATCCGCTTTTTGCTATTGATGACATCTCTTTATAGAAGTGCTTTTTTAAGCTGTCTGCCCGAAAAGGGCATCCTTCGGTTTGATGACTATAATTGTCAGCACTTGAATTGTCAGCACTTCTGAGGTTGCTGGCTTAGTCTATAGGGAGACGCGCGCTATCGGGATGCTGTGGCCGCCCATTCTTTTGATACTCTGCCTCCCTGCCTGTTTGCTTGGCTCATTTGTTTGGCTCATTTGTTTGGCTTATTTGCTTGGCTCATTTGTTTGGCTCATTTGCTTGGCCTATTCTTTAAAGCCGTCTTTCTATTGGATCTCACATGATGAGATCTTCGCTATCTATGTCTCACGTCTTGCTATGGGTGATCATCGGCGCGGTGCTCTGTCTGATGGAGCTCCTTTTGCCAACGGCCTTTATTGAATCTGCTTTTGGCATTAGTGCCTTTGCCGTTGCTGTTCTTTCCTTATTTATACCGAGCTTAAATATCCAAATTGCCATCTGGATGGTGCTCTCTCTACTGACTTTTTGGGTACTCAAGCGGTTTATACCCAATAAAACGGCTCCTGGCCTCCGAGAAGCTACCGAAGCGAGAACCACCACTGAAATTTTGCCCGGCAAAACGGGCAGAGTAATTTACGAAGGGAACTCTTGGCAAGCTCGCTGTGAGGATGATCAAGTTGCGATCGCACCTGATCAAGAAGTCTTCGTCGTCCAGCGAAAAGGAAACACCCTGATTGTGATTCCGCTGAGCACCTTTCAATAAAATTTCAATAAAAAAGGGGCGATACGTCCCAGACCTGCCTAGAAAGAAGGCCCCGCCCAGACAGAAGGCCCTGCCCAGAAAGAAACCATACAAAAGGAATCGAATCCATGAACCCCTTTGTTTTTCTAATGATGATGATAATTGGTGGTGGTGCAGTCGCCTCCAAATCTGTCCGCATCGTCAACCAAAGCGACGAAGCCCTCGTCGAAACCCTGGGCCGCTACAGCGGCAAAAAGCTGACCCCTGGCATGAACTTTACGGTGCCCTTTGTACAGCGCGTCGTTTTTAAAGAAACCGTCCGCGAAAAGGTGCTCGACGTGCCCCCTCAGCAGTGCATCACCCGCGACAACGTCTCCATCAGCGTAGACGCGGTCGTCTACTGGCGCATCGTCGATATGGAAAAAGCCTACTACAAAGTTGAAAACCTCAAGTCGGCCATGGTGAACCTCGTCCTCACCCAAATTCGCTCCGAAATGGGCAAGCTCGAACTCGACGAAACCTTCACCGCCCGCGCCGAAATTAATGAGCTGCTGCTAAGAGAACTCGACATCTCCACCGACCCCTGGGGCGTCAAAGTTACCCGCGTAGAGCTACGGGACATTGCACCGTCTAAGGCCGTCCAAGACGCCATGGAACTGCAGATGACCGCCGAGCGCCAAAAGCGTGCCGACGTCCTCACCTCAGAAGGTGAACGTGACTCTGCCATCAACTCTGCCCGTGGCCGCGCCGAATCTGCCGTCCTCGACGCAGAAGCCCGCCAAAAAGCCGCCATCCTCGATGCCCAAGCCGACCAAAAGACCATCGTGCTGCGTGCCCAGGCTGAACGCCAGGAGCAGGTGCTAAAGGCACAGGCTACCGCAGAAGCGCTTGATGTCATTGCCAAGAAAGTCAAAAACGATCCCAGTGCCCGCGAAGCCTTGCAATTTCTACTCGCCCAAGAGTACATGACCATGGGCCGCCAAATCGGCGAAAGCGACAGCAGCAAAGTCATGTTTCTCGATCCGCGTAGCATTCCCGGCGCCCTCGAGAGCATGAAATCCATTGTGGGTGATGGCGACGCCGTATAGAGGTAGAGACGTCTGTTTCTTTTGAGTGATAGGTGTCTCGGACTTCCTTAAGAGACGATAAGGAACTTTGTTCTTTCTTTTGAAGGTGGAAAGCAGTCGTCAAGATTCTTATCTTGTTGGTATATGCAGATACACAGTTCTCGCAACGATTTACTATCGAGCGTTGCGAGAACTGTGTGTTGTCTATATGTAATACGCAACAAGGAGCATTTTATAAAATGGCTACTGCTACACAACCGAGACATGGTTTGTCTGACTACGTACAAAGATTTAAGGCTTGTAGTGCAGACGACAAACTAGCTATTCTCGCGCGCCTATATCATCACATTGGTGAAGAGAGAATTGAAAACCCTGACGAGAATAAAGAGTCTGACAGCTCTCTAGCGCTATACAACAAGCTAAAGGAAAAACATCAAACAGAGCAGCTACAGTTCATGCGTGACGTTGTTTCCAACGAAAGCAACGCTCTAACTATTGAGTACAACCAGCTAAGTGATGTCACTAAAATCGCAACTTGGTATCGTCTCGGCCAAGGGATGACAGATAGATCTGTTGTTGATGTGCCCAATGACTATCAGCTTTCTGAAGATGCCGAAGAGATTGCTAGAAACATCGGTTCAATCAGCTTTGAACAATGCTATATCTTTGTTCGCGATGTGCTTCTCAGCGACTAGAGAGCTTCTATTCTCTGAGCGATCTGTCTAATGAGAAAGGGCCACTTCAGAGTGGCCCTTTCTATTGTTACTTTCGGTTACCCATCAAATCTAGATATGAGTGTCTAGCACGATCATTGCAGGGCATTCCAATCTTGGTCAGGCACTGCTGGCTCAAATGGGTCGTCATATTGTAAGACTATTCCCTGTAGTGGATATTCCTCGCTTGAAACTGTGCTATTTGACGGCTTTAGATGAATACCGCCATCTTGAGTAAGTGTTGTTTCAGCATTACAGCGAAGGATTCCAAAAGTCTAGTGATTCAAAACGACTAAAATCTCTGAAGTTGTACGTCCATACGGGACAACGGTACTGGATAGCTATCATAACAACGGTGGCATCTTCTAAAGAGCCTGTCCACTGTGTCATTTGAGTGAGCGAAAGCTTGATTGTATGGAAGTCTTGAGCGCTCAAGGTGACTACTTGGAAGTAGCTGTCCATCGTTATGAGCGCTTTTTGAGCAGCTTGAGGATACGTGTTTTGAAGTATCCATTTGTAGACTTCAAAAACAATAGGCAGAGGTATCAGTAGCGTAGTACGTGCCTTTATTAGCTGATCAAACCCAGCGGTGCACTGTTGGTGGTACGTGTCTTTTTCTGAAAAGAATCCGATTACCGGGCCTGCATCTAAAACGACTTGTCTCAACTGACCTTGTCTCAACTAACGGTATCCTCAGGCCGCTGAGAGGCATTGCCAGGCACGTTTTTAATGAATCCAGCTAGTTCTAAAAACTTATGGGGCTCTTCGGGTACCTGCCGCACGTAAAGCGCTTCATGCAATAACGTCTCTATGCTCTCGTTTGGATGTTCTAACAAGTAACTATTTAATTGCTCAGCAAGCTGCCGCGATATGTCAATAGTGAGCTGAGTTTTGGATGCAGTCTCTATAGTCGCCATATGATTCCAACTGCGCTACTACTTTTTATTCTAGTTGCCAGTTTCGCGATTGCAAAAAAATATACTGAATCTATCGAATGTTGTAGAGGCGGCTGTCACGGATTTGGACGACGGGGTAGTTGAGCGATCGCACCATCATTTCATCGTGCGTCGTCACGACCACCGTAATCCCAATGCCATTGAGCTTACGTAAAATATTGAACACCTGACGGGCATTGTCGCTGTCGAGGTTCCCGGTGGGCTCGTCGGCTAGCAAAATAGGTGGCGTGCCCACGACGGCGCGGGCAATGCTCGCCCGCTGCTGTTCACCCCCTGAGAGCTGAGAGGGGAAGCGGTCGGCTTTGTTTTGGAGGCCCACCATTTTGAGAGTTACGGGCAGGCGGCGGTTGATTTCTTTGCGGCTATAGCCCTGGGCGTGGAGGACGAAAGCGACGTTTTCGGCGACGGTGCGGCGGGGGATGAGCTTGTAGTCTTGGAAGATGATGCCAATGCGGCGGCGGAGCATGGCAAGGCGGTTGCCGCGCAGCTGGGAAATGTCTTGGCCGTTGATGTGGACTTGGCCTTCTGTGGGGCGCTCTTGGCCGTAGAGCATTTTGAGGAGGGTAGATTTGCCTGCGCCGGAAGGGCCAGTGATAAAGAGGAAGTCACCTTTGTTTAGGGCCAGGTTAACATCGACCAGGGCTGGCGTGCCGTTGGGATAGGTCTTGCTGATGTGATTGAGCGAAATGATGGATGACGTGGCAGCCTCAGGAGAAGCGGTAGGCGCCTCATCTGTGGATTGTGGGGAGACGGGTGCCTGTGGATGAGGGGGCGAGGGCACGTTTCCCGGGTGGGCAGCGTCTGGATAGATTAGGGGCTCTGCAGTGAAGTGAACATTGGGCTGGGCGGCCGGTCTCTCGGGAGCCTGGGGGGATGCTGCTGATGCAGCTTTGGCTTTGCGGGTGAGAAGTGAGATCATGACGAGGAACTCGAGGAACTGGGTGACCGTAAACCGCTGTGTGTAGCAATGTATGTCTCTCCACACTTAGCTTCGGCCACTTCAATCCGCTGAGCTGATGATTCTAAGAGGGCTAAGTGCATGTAAACCCACTAATGCATCAGCGGATTGATATACAACGCATTGGCAGCAATGCAACAGATCCAAGATTCCCTAAATCATGGATTGTTGATTACCCTCGGGCTAAGAAATGCCGTTTTTTTGCAATGATCCGTTCTCTCACGCAGAAGGGATAAAAGCGTGGAGACAAGGGAGATCGAGGGGAATTGCGTAGGTAGATAAACCGAGGCTAAGTCTGGGCAACCACTAGCTAAACCAGTCGGTGATGACTTTATCCATATCGCCGCTGGATTTGATGTCGAGCAGGGCGCTGTTGATTTGGCTGAGGAGAGGAGAGTCTTTTTTGAGCGCGATCGCACTTCCGGTCGCTCGCTCTGAGGGAATGATCTTCCCGGCAAATTCTGGATATCGGCGCAGGTACTGACTGGCAATATTGGCTTCGACGATGGCCCCTTCGACAGCGCCAATGTCCAATGCTTCAAAGACTTCGTCTAGGTTTTCGTAGGGTACTAGGTCTAAGTCGGGTATGTCCTGAGTCAGCGTGTCGGCAAAGCGGGCCTCGACGCTGTTGGCACGGATGCCAATGGTTTGGTAGGTGAGATCGCGCGATCGCAAATACCCATCTAAAGAAACCAGCGCGTGCTGACTACGGTAGTAAATATTCGAAAAATCTACCCGCTGCTTACGACTGCGATTGGGCTCTAGAGCCGCCATGGCCATATCGACTTCTTCGTTGATGACGGCAGGCAGCAGCGCCCCAAATTCTAAATCGACCACCTCTAGCGTTCTCTCTAGTCGCTCGGCAATCAGCTTGGCCAGATCAATATCAAAGCCCACCACGCTATCGCCAACCGCCTCACCGACTGGAATGTCTTCCTCGCCTTCTACACGCTGCTGATAAGGAGGATAGTTTGCCGTGGTGGCCATTACTAAGGTTTTATTATTGCGGGAGACCTTGACCAGCTGCCCCTCTGCGACTGGTGACTCAGGGCCGCGCAAGGCCGCATCCCCACGATTGGCCCTTTGGCAGCCTGCACTCACTAGCGGTAATGCCAAACCTGCTAAAAACCAACGCCGCTTCATGGCTGAGTCTGTCCTGATGTTTTGGTCAGTCGGTACCAAGTGGAGGCCCACACAAAATGAGGCAGCGCCAGCATCCGTCGCCAGCGCCAAGGCTCCTGGTAGAGACGATAGAGCCACTCTAGATGGATCTTGCGCATCCACAGAGGGGCGCGGTCTTTTGCCCCAGACCAGATGTCATAGCTACCACCCACGCCAATCCAAACCGCATTGGGGCAGCGGTGACGGTTTTGGGCAATCCAAAATTCCTGACGGGGTACGCCTAATCCGACGCAGATGATGTCGGGTTGTTCCGTCTGGAGTCGGGCCAAGAAGGCGTCTAGCTCGTCACCTTTGGCATACCCGTGCTGCACGATGGCTAGATTTAGCTCGGGCGATCGCACTCTCCAAGCCTTTGCCGCCGCCTCTATCACCTTGGGCTTACCGCCATAAAAAGCCACCTTGGTCTCTGGGCCGAGGCTTGCCAATAAATCAGCCGCTAACTCAATGCCCGGATAGCGCTGAATAGAGGCCCGCTCCAAAAAGCGAAAATACAGCTCAATGCCAGAGCCATCGGGCGCAACCAAGTCGGCAGACTTAATGAATTGGCTCAGCGCTTCGTCTTGCTGCGCCTGCATACACATTTCAGCATTGAGCGTGACAACATGAGTGCCCTGGTTTTCTGCCAGTCTTTGGTTTAGCCAGCTCACATAGCTCTGACTCTGATGAACGGGCAGCCCCATTACTGACATTCTTTTTAGCTCTGAGCGTTCTGCCACAGCTCCACCAACCCCAAACTTGTCTGCCATAGCGTCGTCAATAGTACGGTTTAGTTTTCCTTGAGCTAGTAATCCTTGAGTTAGTAATCCTCTTCCTCATATTCCATGACCTTTTTCTTTGGAATAATCAGCGGCTTGGCTTCAATGAACTCAGCCTCTTTTTCAGGCTCGCCCCAGATATCTCCAGTGACATCGTCATCACTGGGAGGGTTCCCCGGATTCGCCGGCCCTTGAGACTGGCTTGGCGGTGGTGCGGCTTCTCTCTGCGGTTGTCTTTGCACTTCTTGCTGCGGTTCTCTGCGAATCTCTCTTTGAGCTTCTCTTTGAACTTCTCTTTGGGGCGGCGCGTCTTCTCTCCAGCGCTCTTCGACTGCTGGGCGACTGCGGGCGTTATCTTGCCGGGCTTGATTTTTAACCCCTGAAGGCAATTGGTTGGCCGCAGACACAGGCATGACGTAGCCATCACTGTAGCCACGCTCCCACGGTGGCGTACCTAGGCCCAGGCGCTCCAGCAGGCCCACGCTCAGCTGTACCAATTTTTCTTCACTGCCTTCAAAAACAATGATTCGCTCTGGCCCAGTGCTGACAATTTCTTCGACTGGTAGCTCATAGGTACTCACGACCTGGTCGGGAATTTGTGGAAAACCCACAGAAGCCACCACCAGCGTTTCGAGCTTGCCGGTAATCACGTCGAATTTAAAGCCTCGCACCCGGCCAAGTACTTCACCAGACTCGGTGATGACTTCACTATTGACCATGGGGCTAAATGGCGAAATATTGATGTCGCCATCGAGCACGGTATCGTCATCGACTAGAATCACGTCGCCCATTTGGCGAATGTCGCTGAGCAGCATCACCTTTTCATTGCTGGCGATGACCTTTGAGAGCATATTTTCCTGGATGCCGATGGCCAGCACTTCGAGGCGATCCATATCCACCCACATCTGACTGATGACGCCTAGGCGACGCCCGGTGTTTCGGGTGATGACCTGGGTGCCTACGATGTCAGAGCGGAGTCGGCTTTGTTCAAAAGTCATGGTTGGTTTCAGAAGGATGCCCAGAGGCTTACCAGCAGTGGCAAAAGCAGAAAATGGCGCAGCAGCTTGAGGGAGTATACCGTCACAGTGGTCGCAATGTCCCTCACTAGGTACCTATTGTATCGAATTGCCTTCGCTTTCCTGGAGGGGAATGCCGAACAGAAGGATGAGGGATGAAGGCGGAAGGATGAATGGCGTTCTGCGTTTTTCTTATGTTGCTTTGGCCCTACGTTGCTTTGGCCAGATTAATGCCCAATACCTGAGTATAGGCACCCCGAGCCTGCGTGACACCGATGGTGCGCTGTGCGGCTTCAATCATGGGACGACGTAGGCTAACGACGATAAATTGAGCCTGCTTGGCCTGGTGCTGAATCATTTTTGAGAGTTTCTCCACGTTGGCACCGTCGAGGAACATGTCTACTTCGTCAAAGGCGTAGAAGGGTGAGGGGCGGTAGCGCTGAAGGGCAAAGATGAAGCTGAGGGCGGTGAGGGATTTTTCGCCCCCGGACATGGAGGCTAGGCGTCGAACTTGCTTGCCTTTTGGGTGGGCGACGAGGGTGAGGCCGCCGGAGAAGGGGTCTTCGGCGTTGTCGAGCTGGAGGTGGCCGTCGCCGTCGGAGAGTTCTTCGAAGATGGTTTTGAAATTGTCATTGACGGCGTCGAAGGCTTCTTTGAAGGCTTCTTTTCGCAGGGTGGTGAAGTTTTCGATGCGGAGAAGCAGCTCTGTGCGCTCTTCTTCTAGGGTGGTGAGTTTGTCGGTGAGTTCCTTTAGGCGCTCTAGGGTGCGCTCGTACTCTTCGAGGGCGAGCATGTTTACGGGCTCTAAGGCCTCTAGGCGGCGCTGAAGGGATTTGAGGGATTTATTGAGTTCCTCTAAGGTGAGGTCTTCAGGGATTTCGGGCAGCGGATCGGGCAGTTCCATGGCTTTTTGCTCGATGGAGCGCTGTAGGTCGTTGCGCTGCTGCTGGCCGGCGGCCTGGGTTTCTTGGAGCTTTTGCAGCTGCCATTGGTTTTGCTGCTGCTCGTTTTGTTCGGTTTTGTACTGGCGCTCTACGGCGTCGCGGGCGTTCTTTTCTTGCTTGAGCTTGTCGTCTAGGACGGCGATCGCACGCTTGGTTTGTGCGATCGCTTCCTTAAGCGCCTGCTGCTGCTTGGCAATCTCAGACTGCTCATTCAACTGCTGCTGCTGATTTTGCCGCAGGGTTGCAATTTGCGCTGTGCCCAGCTGCATTTTTTCTTGCAATCGCTGCTGCTGCGCGGCCAAATCTTGCTGCTGTTTTTCAGCGGCTCGCAGTCGCTGCTGCTGTTCGTTTAATCGAGTTTCAAAGGCGCGTACCTCGCTCTGAGCTGCCTGCCATTCGCTGTGGGTCTGTGACTCTTCTAGCTCAGATAGCTCTGTACGCTTACTGGCCAATGCCTGCTCTCGCTCGGGCATGGTTTCTGCTAGCTCAGCTAAACGCTTTTTTGCCTCAGCGTATTCTTTGTCTGAGCGGTCGAGCTGTGCTTTTGCCTGGTTTAATCGCTGCTCTAGTCCCTGACGAATGCTAGCGGCCTGATTGGCTTTTAGCTCATCTTCGCGATAGCTCTGACGCGCTTCGATCAGTTCTTTGGACTTGTCTTTGGCCTTGAGGGTGAGCTGATTTACCTTTTGCTCGCAGCGAATGAGGATGGTTTGGATTTCGGCTAGGCGATCGCGCAGTGCCTTTGCTTCTTGGGATTCCCCTGCCGCCACCGTACCAAAGTGCAGCCGCCCACGCTGACGCAGGCTCCCCCCCGTCATCGCGCCGCTAGATTCGAGAATTTCACCATCGAGCGTGACGATGCGATATCGGCCCATGTTGCGCCGCGCTTCGGCCAGCGTTTCAAAGACAACCGTGCTGCCAAAGACAAAGGCAAATACGTCGGCATATTTGTCATCGCAGGAGATGAGATTGACCGCGTAGTCCACAAAGCCGTCGGGCCGATTCCACTTATCGACGGGCTTAAAGTTGGGGACTCGAATTTTGTTTAGGGGCAAAAAGGTCGCTCGCCCAGCCCGGCGCTGCTTTAGCAGGTCAATGGCCTTGGCACCCACGCGGTCGTCTTCGACCACCATAAAGCCCATGCGACCACCCGCTGCAATCTCTAGGGCTAGCTGATAGGTGGAGTCTACCCGGCCCAGCTCGGCTACGATACCGCACAGCCCTTGAATGCCGCTGCGTTTAAGCACTTCTGTGGCCTGAGTCCCTTGGGATTCTTTAATGGCCTGCTCTTGCGCTTCTAGCTTGTCGAGATCGCGCTGCTTTTCTCGCTGTTCTTGTAGCAGTCGGTTCAGCGTTTGGGTCTGGGTCTGCAGTTCGGACTCAATGTCAGCCACGGACTGAGCCAAATTCTGAATGTGCGCTTCGGCAGAAGCGCCCTTCTTCCCGGTTTCTCCCTGCTCTCCTTCTTTTTCATCTCCTTCTTTCTCAGTAGAACCGCCCGCTGAGCTTAATTCGCTTTCTAAGTTTGCCAACGCCTCGCGCTGGCTCGTCATCTGCGCCTCTAACTGTGCAATTCGCTCTTGCAGTCGTACGCGCTCGGCCCGTTGGGGTTCTAGCTCGTTGAGGATGGCTTCTACCTGACGGCGCAGGTCGGTTTGCTGCTGCACCCAGGCTTGGGATTTGCCTGCGATCGCATTGGTTTCTTCTCGCTTGGCTTCAAGCTGTGCGATCGCGCTATCTCGCTCTCCCTTAATCTGCGCTAGTGCCTCCTCCGTCAATGTCTTTAGCTGCTGGCCCACTGTTCCCAGCTCAGTCTCCTGCTCCTGAATGCCCGACTGAATCGCCGCCAGCTGCACCGCAATCTCACGGGTAGAATTGCCCAGCGCTTCTTCCTGCCGCTCCAGCTGTCGCAGCTCAGCCTCCTGGGTCGCCAGCTTTGCCTGGAGGGCCAGATATTCTTCTTCCCCCAGCGCCTTTACCTGAGCATTCAGCACGGCCAGCTCAGCCGCCGTTTTTTCCATCTGTGCTGTCAGGGCAGCAATCTTTTCTTCTAGCGCTTCGCCTTCTTGATGACCTTTTTCAATTTGGCCAGCGAGGGTCTCGGCCTGCTTTTTCTCAGCCCGCCACTGCATCACCCCTTCCCACTTCTGCTTTTCTTGCAGGGTGGCCTTGAGCTGCTTATATTTCTCCGCTTTTTTCCGGTCTTGATCCAGGCGTTCTAGCTGATCTGTCAGCTCCGTCTCAACAATGCGAAACCGCTCTTCGCGCTCTTTGACCACGTCTAGCTTAGACTTTGCCTGATTGATCTTGCGATCAAACGAAGCCACGCCCGCTAGCTCGTCAATAATCTCTCGCCGCTCACGGGCGTTCATGGAAATAATGCTGGTGACGTCGCCCTGTAGAACGACGTTGTAGCCTTCTGGGTAAATGCGGAAACGCTGAAGTTGCTCATGCAGCTGATTGAGCGTACAGGGCTCACCATTGATGTAATAGTTCGAGGTGTAGGTGCCTTGGGCCGTTACCCGCAGCCGCCGAGTTACCTTCCATTCATGAGGGGCCACCTGACCGTTTTGAACCGCGCCATTACCGTTCGTCTTTATTAGCTGGCCGTTGCCATTGCCATTGCCATTGCTATTGCCACTGCTATTGCCATTGTGAGAACCGTTCCCGTTCCCGTTTTGATTGCCATTGGCGGCGCTGCTGGCTGTGATTTCTTCTATTTCGCTAGTGTCTAGGTCGCTGGCCTCTAAAGGCTGAAAATTGCCTGCCGTATCAGATTCGATGACGTTCGTATCAATCGTCTCTGTGGCCGTAGCGTCCTGAGACAAATCGACCGCTGCAGCTTCGTCAGAAGCACCATCGTCGTCAGCAGTGTCTTCGTCTTCGTCATTGCTCAGTAGCTTGTCAGCAACGTCGGTAATGTCGAACGTTGCCGTAACGATGGTTTCAACCGTTGCCCGTCGCTTTGCCTGGTTTTGATTGACCAAGTCGGGTAGCCTTTCTGCTCGCATCCCGCGAGAGCTAGCTAGCCCAAGGCAAAACAGTAGAGAATCTAGAATGTTCGACTTGCCGGAGCCATTGGGGCCAGAAATGACCGTAAAGCCGGGCAAGAGGGGAACATCGGTAGACCCTCCGAACGATTTAAAATTTGAGAGTTCGACTCTTTTTACGTGCACGCAGGTGGCGCACCAAACAGTGCGTACGTGTGTACTATCTTAAAATAGCATTGGATAAGTCGTATTCTTAACAAAGAATGGTGCAAAAATCACCCCCCCAAAAAACAAGCTGTACAGGCTGAAATCAAAAAAGCTTGAGTTTTCTCACTTCTTTCCTGGTTTTAGAGGCTCCGATTTTGGGTGGGGCAAAAAGCAGCCAGTCGATGCTGAACGACTAGGATGTGTTGTGTCTTGTACTGTTTTCTCGATATCTTTTTGATATAGCTGTATTGGCCGTAGTGTATCTGTTTTGATTGCTTTTATAAGCATATTTGTGTGTCTTTTTCTAACGCTTCTGGCTCAATGCTCATAGGCCCCACTTTATTAGGTTTCGATCCGGGCCGTGTCAAATGCGGCATGGCCGTTGTCGGCCTAGACCGTGCGCTTCATTTTCATCGGGTCGTGTCTGTCGATGAGATTGACGATACGATTCAGCAGCTACGCGAGACCTATGCCATCTCGTCGATTGTGATGGGCGATCAGACAGGTGCCAAACGCTGGAAGGCCCAGCTGTCTGCCATTGCCAATGCCCCGAGGATAACGCTAGTAGATGAGCGATATAGCTCTCTAGAGGCCCGCGATCGCTACTGGGAAATGTATCCGCCTAAGGGGCTGGGCAAGCTACTTCCTCAGAGCCTACGCAGCATTCCTAGGCCGATTGACGATATCGTGGCCATTTTGCTGGTAGAGCGGTATCTGAAGCGGCTATCGGGAGAAGACTGACTTCATCCTTACTTTAAAGCTGTGCCCGAATCGTAAACGAGTAATCTCCCCCTGGCTCTAACTGATAGTCAAACTGCTCTAAAAAGCGCCCGAGAGGCTCTTGAATGAGCGCTCGGCCTAAGGACGGCTCCACCGTAAGCTGACCCATTCGAAAGCGCCAGCGAAAGCGCCATTCAAATTCATTGGCGCTGACTTCGCCTTCTATGTTGCCGCTTTTCCAAGACTGGCCCGTAATGCGAACGTAGGCCGTCGTAGCGGGTAGATAGTCGTTAGAACTCACGCGGACTCAGCGCTCCTATAACAATCTGCACTAAGCTTGTTGCACCTTAGTACAGCTACAACCCTTGTTCTATAGAGCTTAGTGCTCAGCCAGTTGCTCAATGCATTAAGCAGCTGGCTACAAAGTAGCAACAAACTTTAAATATACGGTACCGCTATAAACGGCTCGTTGCATCAGGAGACCCATACATTGAGCAGCTACAACACAAGCTATTGGTCTGCCATTGACAGACCATTGACAGACCATTGACTGGCCATTGACTGGCCATTGACCGGACGATAACTGGCTTTTTCTATTCAAGGGATGGCCAAAGACGGTAGCCTATAAGGTACCCCTTGTCCCTTCTTCCAAGAATTTGCCGTGCCCAAGGTTGGCATTATTTACAACGATATAAAGCCGGTTGCTGCCGCAGCGGCAAAGACTCTGGGCGATCGCATTACGTCCATGGGCTACGAAGTGTGCTTTGCCACAGGCGCAGCCGGAATTTTAGGCTACTCGCAGCCGGGAAAGCCAGTGTGCCACACTCCCATTGGCAGCCTAGTGCCCCCCGGCTTTGATCACAATATGGATTTTGCGGTGGTCTTTGGCGGCGATGGTACGGCGCTGTCGGCCTTTCGGCAGGTGGCTCCTATGGGTATTCCACTGCTGGCGGTCAATACCGGCCATATGGGCTTTCTCACCGAAATTTATCTCAACCAACTAGATGACGCTGTGGATGCGGTCATCGCTGGGAACTGCCACATAGAAGAGCGAGCTATGCTGGTAGTGCAGCTACACAGCCACGGCGAACTCAGCTGGGAGGCGCTCTGTCTCAATGAGCTGGTGATGCAGCGTCAGCCTTTGACTAGCATGTGCCACTTTGAAGTCAAGGTGGGAATGCATGCCCCGGTAGATATTGCCGCAGACGGCATTATTTTATCGACGCCTACCGGCTCGACGGCCTATTCACTCTCAGCCGGTGGGCCTGTGATTGCACCGGGCGTGTCGGTTTTGCAGCTGATTCCTATTTGCCCTCACTCTTTAGCCTCTAGGGGCTTAGTTTTTCCAGATTCGGAGCCTGTGAGCGTAACGTCGGCGAATCCTGAGCCGTTGGTGATGGTGGTCGATGGGAATGCGGGCTGCTATGTAGAGCCGACAGATCGGGTGAGTTTGGTGCGATCGCCCTACACTGCAAAATTTGTCCGCCTCAAGCCTCCCGAATTTTTCCGTGTCCTCAGAGAAAAGCTGGGATGGGGGCTGCCCCACATTGCCAAGCCGACTTCTGTAGAGCTACCCTAATCAAATAAATTAGGAGGGACGAGCCTAATCGGCCTCACCGCACACGGAATTTGTCTGCTATGAGCAAGCCCTCTCCCAATTCGGACAATTCAAGGTCGGATAGTTCAGCGCCCCAGCCGACTGGCGCGCCGGATAGATCTAAGCCTTTAGCGTCTGCAGCAGCCTCTGGAGACAGCGCCGTGCCGTCAATTTTGCCGTCTGTGCTGGTGGTAGAAAGTGACGAACATCTCGCCCGAGCGATTGGCGTTGATTTGCATGAAGCGGGCTATACCCCTCTCAAGGTGCACACCTTACCTGCGGGATTAGACAAGGCTAGAACGGTGTCGCCCGCTCTTGTGGTTGTGGCGACGCGTCTAAGAGAAGAGTCTGGTCTAGAGCTATGCCGCCAGCTTAGGGCCGATCAAAATCGCGTACCGATTTTGCTGATGATGGCGCACGATGAGTTGAGCGATCGTATTGCCTGCTTGGACGCGGGCGCAGACGATTACTTTTTGGCTCCTTATCGCAGTGACGATTTCATCCGGCTTGTAAACGCCTACCTCAAACCCAATGTCGCTAGCGGCGAGCAGCTGCGCTTTGCCGATTTGGTATTAGACATTGCCCAGCGCCAGGTCATTCGCAATGGCCGCGTCATTGAGCTGACCATGAAAGAATTTGAGCTGCTGAAATATTTGATGGAGCATCCCCGCGAAGTGCTAACGCGCAAGCAAATACTAGAGAGCGTATGGGGCTACGACTTCATTGGTGAATCGAATGTAATTGAGGTGTACATTCGCTATCTGCGCCTAAAGATTGATGGTGAAAATGAAAAGCGCCTGATTCAAACCGTGCGTAGCGTAGGCTATGTGCTGCGAGAGAATTAAAGAAAAGACCCTTACAAAAGACCCTTTACAGAAGCCCCTTACAGAAGACCTTAATGATGCGCCTTTTTTCTAGAACACGCCGAACGCTATTTTCAACGCTATTGTTGTTATCGTTTTCAACCCTAACGATTAGCTGCTCTATTCCTGAAGAGCCGGTTGTTAGTGGCTCAGGTGATGCTGTGGAAGAGACTTCGGTGAGTGATGCAGAGGTGACGTTGATGGGGCCAGGGCAGATTTTGCCGGTGAGTGCGATCGCGCAAATAAACGGCGAAACCTTCGAGCTAGAAGTCGCCCAGACCCGGCAAGAGCAAGCCCTAGGCCTCATGTTTCGCAATGCCCTCCCCGACAATCGCGGCATGCTCTTTCCCTTTGACAGACCTCGCCGTGCCAGCTTCTGGATGAAAGACGTCCCCGTCGCGCTAGATATGGTGTTCATTCGCGATTCGGCAGTGATCTATGTCGCATCCGAAGTGCCCCCTTGCCCCGAAACGCCCTGCCCCTCCTACGGCCCAGGCGCAGAAATCGTCGATCAGGTACTAGAGCTACGCAGTGGTCGCGCTGCCGAAATCAACCTGCAGCCGGGGGATGCAGTCATGATTCAGCCCTTGGATCAGACAGCGGCAGAAAGTGAATAGTAAAGAAAAAATTAAAGTATTCCTAGAGTAGGGTCATATTAAATCCGGACTACCGTAGGATTACTTAACTATAAGCAGAAGAATTAAATAGAAAAGCACCTCTAATTCGTTATTGCTCAGGTAACGCTTTACTCTGACAACGCTATAAATCCATGAAGCCGACCGATTACACCAAGCTCATTCGTTTTTTGCAGGACGAATTCTCTATTCCACCGACCCTGATCAAGCAGGCCCTGAAACAGTCTAGGCAAGATTTTGGACCGCTGCCGATGGTGCTCTGGCAGCAGGGTGTACTCAGCCTACGCCAGCTAGAAAGAATCTTCGATTGGATGGAAATGGCCTAACTGCCTCCAAGCTCGTAGAAACCTGTTGAACTGATTTTGAAACCGTCTCAACATTTTTGTAGAGCTTCTACTTGAGCGCTTTTACAGATTTTCGTCTCTCCACCGAGGCTCGTGTTGCAAATCGTCTCGCAAGAAGGCTTGCCGCATGGCAAGAAAAACAAAAGGTGGAATTGTGCTTGCATAACGTTGCCATAACCTACCAGGCTCTTGCACCAACCTGTACAACCACTCAAGTCCTAATTTTCGTACACTTGCAGGGGCTCGTTTTATCTTTCCTGCAAATACTGGGAAAGCGCCACCTAGTCCAATCATGACAGCGCGAACCTTTCCGCGATGCTCATTCATCCATCGCTCCTGTTTAGGGCATCCAAGAGAAACAAAAACAATCCCTGCTCCACTGGCATTGATTTGTTTCACCAATGCCTGGTCTTCCTCTTCTGTCAAAGGTCGAAATGGAAAATTGGCAATGCCTGCGATTTCTACTAATGGAAAGTCACGCTGTAGCCTAGCTTCCATGCGAGACAACACATCTGGCGTAGATCCAACAAAGAAGAATTTGACAGTCTGTTGTACTTTCTGCCTTTGCTGTACTTTTTGGCACAGCCCTAGCAACAGATCCATTCCTGCGACTCTATCTTGTTGCTTGGATCGTAGCCAACTGACCATCCAAGCCAGGGGCATGCCGTCAGGCGTGAGCATGTCAGCCTGCTTTAAAATTTGAGAAAAATCGTCATGCCAGTGCCCCTCCATCAACATATGAACATTAGCAACACAAACAACCTTGCTCAGTCTGGCCTCAGCCCATTTCAATATCTGGTTGAGATGTTCTTCTAGAGATAGAGAACAGACCGAAAAGCCAATCACATTTTGTGTTGATTGACGTTTGTTAAAGTCTGTTAATGCGCTAGCTGATGGTATGTTGACTGGAATAAACTCTTGTGAACGAGAGGATTCCATAGTGAAACCTAAACCTCAAAAGTGCTTGAAATACGTAATGTAGACGCGTACTGAAGTCGATCCCTTACCTATCAAAGTAACGATTGAGAAGACTCAGTAAAACTATCGCTGTGAGCTGCCCATAAAAACTAATTGCGTCTTGTCGAGGCCGCAGAAAAATTGAAAAGCCATAGTGATACAGCAAGCAGCTCTACAGCTTGGGTGACGATGAGGCACTAACCGTAAGTTGCTAGACTTTTGCCCAAAAACGATGTCTAGAGTGACTCGACCTCAGATGTAAAAGAGGCCAACGTCAAAATGAGCACAGCGCTGCGAATGACGAAAACAATAATCCAACAGGTAGAGATGTCTTCGACAACCTCAACTGCCTCAATAAAACTACCCCAATAAAAAGAAGGGCTTAAAAATTCCTTATGGCGCAAACAACAATAATCGAATAAGTACAAACCACCCTTTGCGAGGCGGTCTATTTGGTAGATGAAATGTTTTTTGGTAGATGAAATGCTTGGTAGATTAGGCGCGCCAAATCAACAATTGCCTTGAACAGTAGGCTTGAGTGTGATCGATTTTGAAAGAACCCTTTTGCCGTAGCTCAGGCACCTTTCACTGAAAAGGGCACCTCAATGCGTAGGAGAACTAATCTCAATCACCCACAAATCGTAAACACCACTTACACTCACTTGCTGTGTAGAAAGATACAGATATAACTCTATATGTCCAGAATAAGAACAAACTTATAGATAGTTGCACCAAGGACAATTGCATGATCGTCTATTACACAAACATACATGCTGTAGCCTGCCCGATCAATCATACACCAAGATAATTTTATGTAAATTCTATTTTTGTGAGGCCTTCATATGGGCTCTGGCAGGTAGACATAAAGCAGAGCTTTCCCTTCGGCATGCAAGAAATGTGAAATTGCCGTGAAAATATTGATTTATTTTGGTGCTTATGCTGACTGTGATTTTTTAGGTTGTCTATATGAGTAACGAAACACGCGTGCTAAATCTACTTTTAGTGAATCGCAGTGTTCAACGCTTTCCTGGTCGTCTTGTATCAGATGTCTTATTTTTGGTTTGTTTCTGATGAAAATTAGGGCGTTTACGCTATTGCGTCGTTTATGGCTATTGCCTGTCGCTTTTGTGGCAATTGCAGTTGCTGGTTTGCCAGTTTCTGCACAAAGGATGTCCTCTCAAGGGGCATCCTCTCATGGTGTAGATCCTGTTAGTGCAGGGACTGACTCTGTGGAGGAGCCTGCTCAGCTGACGGTACTTGCTGAAACGCCTTATACGTTAGGCGCTGGGGATGTTTTATCTATAGATATTTTTCGAGTGCCTCAATATAGTGGTGAGTCGCAGGTGCTGGTCGACGGCACCATGAATTTACCGCTGGTCGGCAACATTGATTTGGATGGTCTAACGATAGACCAAGCTTCAGAGGTGATGGCTGAGCGCTACGGTGAATACTTGCGTAGGCCATTGCTGACAGTGAGCTTAGTGCGCAGCCGTCCGCTACAGATTGGTATTGCCGGTGAGATAAATCGCCCTGGTTCTTATGCGCTCAATCGTGATGGACTGGCGCTACCTCGTCTGACACAGCTACTGGAAAGAGCCGGTGGCACCACACAGGCCGCTGACATTCGTCAAGTTCAGATACAACGGCGTTTGAATAATGGTAACTATAATAATGGTAACTATGAAGAACTCCAGGTGGACTTGTGGCGGCTGTTGCAGACTGGGGATCAAGCACAGGATGTGACACTGCGAGACGGAGATTCTATTTTCGTGCCGACAACAGCCGTGCCGCTGTCAGAAACAGAATTGCTCGCAGATGCTAGCTTTGCTGGGAGCGTGTCTCAGCCGATCAATATTGCCATTGTTGGTGAAGTGTATCGCCCTGGACCCTATACCTTGCAGGGCGGTCAGGCTCGCACGGGAGATGCTGGCGTGCCTGGTTCTTCGGCAGGCTCTAATAGCCCAACGACCGTGACTAGAGCTCTGCAAGTTGCTGGTGGAATTAAGCCAGAGGCCGATATCCGTCGGGTTCAGGTGGTCAGGCCTACCCGATCAGGAACGTCTCAGGTGTTTGAAGTAGATCTCTGGCAGTTGCTAGAGATTGGAAATTTGGAGCAAGATGCGATTTTGGCAGCAGGAGACACAGTTTTTGTTCCAACGGCTACGGCGATTGACCCTGAGGCTGTTCCTGAGATTGCGGCTGCGAGTTTCTCTCCCAATGCGATTCAAGTGAATGTTGTTGGTGAAACTGAGCGCACTGGTCGGTTGGAGCTGCCGCCAAATACTTCATTAAGTCAGGCGATTTTAGCCGCAGGTGGCTTTAACAATAGAGCGAATGAGGGAGAGGCAGAGCTGATTCGACTGAATCCAAATGGGTCAGTTTCTCGCCGAACTATATCGGTCGATTTTGCGCAGGCAATTGACGAGGAGCTAAATCCACTGCTACGCAATGACGATGTTGTTGTTGTTAATCCATCTGCGATCGCAAATGTAGACGACACGGTCAGTTCATTCCTTGGCCCCATTGGTCGAATTGTACAGAATGTCTTCTTTCCGCTTCGGCTATTTGGGCTTTTTGATTAATTTTCTATTTATTTCTTTATTAGCTTTTTAGGTCTTTCCTTATGAAAACTGACACAGCTTTTTCGGTGCCTACAGTTTCACCTGCTATGCCAGTAGCACTGCCTGAGGAGGACGAGGGCGGTCTGAATCTTGGTGCGTTGTTACAGACGCTACAGCGTAAGTGGTGGCTAATTTTGGGTGCTACGGTAGCAACTACTGCATTGGCAGGGGCTAAGGTGCTGACAGATACGCCGGTGTATAACGGACAGTTTGAAATATTAGTGCAGTCGCAGAGTACCGAGGCAGAGGTGCTGTCTGATGTGGACGATGCCCCCGCTAATCAAAGGCAGGAAGAAAAAGTTGATGGTGACTTGCTAAAGCTGTTGAAGAGTCCGACGGTGTTGCAGCCGGTGATTGATGGAATACGCGATCGCAGTCCTTCTTTTTGCCCGTCTGGAACCTCGTCTGCTACCAATTACGACCCTTGCTACAGGCAGCTAGCCGGAAGCCTATCTGTTGGTATTGCAGGCAAAGATTCTCAAATTATTCAAGCGTCTTTTCAGGCGTTAGAGCCAGAAACGGTGACGGCTATTTTGGATCTGGTTTCTCAGGCATATCTGGAATATAGTTTGGCCTCTAAGCAGGCTGATATTCGGCTAGGGATGGAGTTTGTAGAACAAAAGCTGCCAGATTTGAGAGCAAAGGTAAATACGCTACAGGGTGAGCTGCAGTCGCTGCGATTAGAAAATGATTTGATTGATCCGGACTCTCGTGGGAGCCAGCTGTCTGGACAGGTGAGCAGCTTTTCGCAAGAGCAGCTAGAGGTGCAGTCACAGCTCCGGCAGGCAAGAGCACTCTATGCAGAGCTGCAAGAACAGAGCGGTACCCCTCAAGAGCAGGCCAGCTCTTCGGCGTTTAATGAAAATCCTCGATACCAGGCATTACTAGATAGTTTGCTGGAGCTAGATGCACAAATTTCTGAGGCATCTACGCTGTATTTGGATAGTAGCCCAGACATGGAAGTACTACTAGAAGAACGAGAGAATTTGCTGCTGCTGCTAGAGCAGCAAGGCGAGCAGTCTCAGAGAGAAGTTTTGAATCAAATTCGTGAGCTAGAGAGCCGGGAGCAATCAATTTCACAAACGTTGCAAGAGTTAAATGCAGGGGTTGATGAACTCTCGGGAATTACCCGAAACTACACCGATATTGAGCGAGAGCTTCAGATTGCAACGAATAACCTCAATCAGTTTCTTTCTAAACGTGAGGCGCTGCAGATTGAGGCTGCGCAGCGAGAAATACCCTGGGAGATTGTGACACCACCGACGCCACCGGCAGCGCAGCCTGAGAGTTTACCGCAAAACTTGCTGTTGAGTGGGATGCTTGGCCTAATTTTAGGTACAGGACTTGCATTGCTACTGGATAAGACGGCAGGTGTTGTCTACGATGATGAGGTACTGCGCCGGACAACTCGACTACCCATCTTGGCGCGGATACCCAAGATTGAAACGCTGAATGGGCAAAACATTCAGGAGAACTATTCTGAAATATTAGAAGTTGTCAGTTCGGGGGCAGCGGTAGGTGGATCGCAGAATGGCAACGGTAGTTCGCCAAGGTGGCGTTCGGGTGGAAGTTCGGGTGGAAGAAAGAGCGCTTATGGTAGCGATCCGTTTTCGGAATCTTTTCGACTGCTGCTGACTAATCTGCGCCGGGCAAATTTGGGTAACTCATTACAGTCGGTTGCGGTGAGTTCGGCGACAGCGGGCGAGGGTAAGTCAACAGTCGCGATTTATTTGGCAGAGGCGGCAGCAGCGATGGGGCAGCGCGTGCTGCTGGTAGATGCAGACTTGCGTAATCCGCAGATTCATCAGTATTTGGAGCTGTCTAACGAGAAAGGGTTAACAACGCTCTATGCTGAAGAGCGCAACCCTTCTATTATTCAAAAGCTGTCGACTCAGTCGAATATGTATGTGATTTGCGCAGGGCCTCACATGTTAGAGCCTGCACGCATTCTGTCTTCACGCAGTATGTCTCATCTGATAGATCGGTTGCGACCTTTGTTTGATTTCATTATTTTTGACACACCACCATTGCTAGGGCAGTCAGATGCTTACCTAATAGCCAATCAGATGGATGGATTGTTACTGGTGGCACAGTCTGGAAAGCTCAAACAATCGCAGTTGGATAGGGCGATGGAGCAGTTACGGTTGGCAAGTATCAATGTGTTGGGTGTTGTTTCTAGAGAACAAGACTGATATATGCTTTCTCTTCTGAAAGGCTGTAGAAAAAGTAGTCGCAGTCTCTTCCAAACTTGATAAGTATCTCGGGTTAGTACTTAATCAAAATAAAACCGCGCTCAAGGTGTCAAACAGAGTGCGGTTTGAAGGGTGTGCTATTACCGTTTGTAAAAGCTTGATTAGCCCTCAGTCGCAACTGCCCCTGTAGTAGGCTTGGGATATCTCTGTTTTCTGCGTCTTCTCTCAGATTTGCGAGTATCGCCAGCTTTCTCGTACTCGCTGCGGTCTTTACCGTAGTGAGTTACTATACTCGTCAGCAGTCGCTCAGACATATGCTCAACGGCAATGATTAGGTTGACAAGCGAGTTGACCGAGAGCGATCAATGTACTTCAGCAATACTCTCTGTAGAAGTAGGCGCTGCTTTCTTAAATAATTCAGCACAAGCTGGACAAGCAATTTAGAGGGATAGCGAAATGCTGCCCAGTTTTACCTGCCAGCAGTCGCCGTATCCGCTGGTTCTATTGAGCTGGCAGAAACGTATAAGGGATTTTCTGTTATGTTGAGTCGCGGTCGAAAGCGCTTAGGAAGGAGCAAATCATCATAAGCTAATGAGAATTTCATCAAGAAAGAACAACTACGTTCTGAGATTTTAGACGGATTAAAACTCATGGGATATTTTATATTTTTTCACAAAGTAAAGACAGTGTTGTATTAAGGCGAGTTGTTTTAACTTTTAGTGAGACTGTCTTTTTTTTGGTGCATAAGTCCGGCGATTTGAATATCTTAGTTACAAGTGCTAATTTGATTCACATCTCTAGCGCCCAACAGACTACTAGATTTTTATAGCTTTCTTTAGCTAAGGATTTTCAAAAAATGGCTGATATCGTAGGAACCAGAAATGCTGATGAACTTAGAGGAGGAAATGAAAACGACACTATCAATGGAGGAAAAGGCGATGACACCTTGTTTGGAGGTGTTGGAGACGACTTCTTGATTGGTGGAAGTGGTAATGACAGCATTTTTGGAGGTACAGGGAATGACACTGTGAACGCTGGGACTGGAGATGATACTGTTGCTGGTGGTACTGGTGACGATACTCTCAACGGAGGAACAGGCAACGATATCCTAAAAGGTGGCGTAGGTAACGATACCTTAAAGGGTGGCGTTGGAGATGACGAACTATTCGGTAACTTAGGTGATGACATATTACTGGGCAACCTAGGTAATGATTTTCTTAATGGAGGTGATGGTAACGACTTGTTGAATGGTGGAAACGGGGACGACATCCTTCAAGGCGGCAGAGGTGTTGATACTTTAGTTGGAGGTACAGGGAGTGATGTATTTGTATTTACACGACCTACCTTCGCCGATGTTGATACTGTTGGAGATTTCGACGTGGAGGAAGACGTATTACAAATTGAAGGATTCACTTACTCTGGGGACGTAGGTAATATCTCTCAGACCGGCAATCTTCTCACCTTTTCTACAGTAAATGGTGATGTTACTATTCAGATGAATGGTATTTCTGCGTCCGATTTAACGAATGCTAATTTTGTGTAGATTAGTACTGCACAGGCCAAAGCTCATTTAAACTTGCATTGTTTGTCAAGTCAACATACAAGTATCTTATCTATAGGAATTATTTGCATCTCTGACAAAATAGAGCCAGGTAACCTATCAAGAATCTAGAAGCATCTACTCTTGGTTATCCAAAAGTGCACCAAGTAGAATAGTCTCTATCTACTCTTCAACTTGTTGTCAGTGGATTCTTGATAATCCCCTATTTGAATTAACAGAATTAACGACTTTGCTGAGTTCGTCCAGACGTCTCAGCAAAGTTTTTATCATTAGGAAGCATTGTTGAAACAATATCAAAAAAGCAGCACATCCCTATCTCACCCTCTCAATATCGAACATCACATGGCGTTTGCCGCTCGTTGGTTGAACGGGGAGCAGCTTGAGACCCATCAGCTTGAAGACTAACTTAACAAAACCGCGCAGCACACGACCGGATAGGCCCACCACGCTCTTCAGACTCACCATCGTCACGATAGCCCGATTACTGCAGGTCGGTGTTGACCCTAGTTTGCGCGTTTTTCCTTGACTTCTCAGTCAGCCAGCACTTCAGAGGATATCCAGAAACTCAGGCTTCCTCTTTGCTTCTGTCCCTTGCTATACTCTGACCAGTTACGGATGCAACGTTGGCTCATCGGTTTAGCTTTTTTGGTAGTGCATTTTAGTAAAGGACAGAGAAAAAGCTATGCCTATCACGTAACTGGTCAGAGTATAGCAAGGGACAGAAGCAAAGAGGAAGCCTGAGTTTCTGGAT
>JBCBKQ010000051.1:0-26318 GCA_038521595.1 Cyanobacteria bacterium J06627_28
AATTTGTATGTTTGGTACCTATCAAAGTAGCGACATTCGAATAGAGCTGAGCGCCAGCGCCGAACAAATTCAAGCAAGCCTGACTCAGCCACAGCTGCTGAAGCAGTGGCTGTGGCCGCAAACTATTCAAATAGAGAAGTCTACAGAAACCCAGCTATCGGTAGGTCAGCATTTTGATAGTAAGTTGGGTCTTATAAAAACTCATCACAGCGTAGAGCGTCTGTCTGACGAAGGCATTCGCTTTTTATTAAGTGGCAGTATCGATGGATTTCACGAATGGCAGTGGGGTGAAGGCTGGGTACAATCCCGCCTGGAAGGCATTTCTCTTCTACCATTAAACATTGGCCAAACGGCTAGCTTGTTTCGCCTAAAGCAGTATTTGCAAAGTAGAGAGTAATGTAGACTCTCAGTCGTATTAGACCTCTCTGCATTCATAAGGCAGCAATATTTTCGCGCGATTGTCTACGGCTAGTTGTCCTGGCATCAATATCGTTTCAAAACCCATAACAGCTTCTATTTCTGAAATACGTCAGAAAGTCTCAAAGATACAGACTGCCACCGTTTCCTCAATTCAGAACTGAAACAACAGTTAGTGTATCTTTAACGAAGAATTTTGGTACTATCAGACACCCTAAATCGGAGTCTGCCATAATAGTATGGCGAGCTACACAAACTAATATTTGTGGACTTATAAGGAGTGCTTCGAGACATCAATAATGCGAAAGTAGGCAAATTAAACTGATGACTATTACTCCACGTCAGCTTTTGGACTATTTCGTTTATATCGCACCTGACTTTCAAAACTTTTGGGACTCAGATGAGAATCTTTCTATTGCCGATGATGGCACATATAATTTCCATGCAGTCTGCTCGGTTTTTTCTCATTACTTTAGGGACCAGTCTGCATTTAGAGACACTACTTTGTTGTACGAGAAAGAATGGACGCGAAATATTGACAAAGACAAACTAGAAAAGTTGTTTCTGTTTGTTGAAGAAAATATGATTGAGGCAGGGGAGTCCGAAAACGACTTAGACAATGCCTTGGCCACTTGTTTTCTTGAGAATATTACTCATACCAAGGCTGCCGATAACGCAAGGAAGTTCATGGGAAAGAAGACAAGGAAGTACTTTGACTACTGGAATGTTTAGAAATTTAATTTGAAAGGGTGTGGTAGTTACTCTCTCTCTCCTGAAACACCTACGTCTCAAAATTCAGACGATACTGTTGGCGAACTCTGAAATAATGGCTCAAACTCAGTAAACTCCTTCTCAGCTCGTTGGCTGAACTAACGAATTTTCGTTGTTTCAGCGTTTAATATTTAGTTCGCCAACAGTATCTCAGACCTTTTGAACCTCTGGCAGAAGCATGTCTCACAACATGTCTCAAAATAGTTTTCTCAAAAGGTCTAAGGCTTTCTAAATTGCCCAGCCGCATCTAGCAAACGGTCTAGCTCTGATGCTACCTGCACAGGATTACGTCCTTTGAAAGGAGCCGCAATAACGGCTTCATAGGGATTCCTACCCATCGCTCGAACAGCCGCGATCGCCGCGTTGTTGGAAAGCCTATGCTCCGCAACGAGCCAAGCCGCTAACACCTGTCCTGTGCGTCCAATGCCGGCTGAGCAGTGAACAACAACTCTTTCTTGCTTCCGCTTAGAAATAGCCAAAAACGGCAAAATCCTATCTGTCAGGAGATGAGGGTCAACGATTTGAAAGTCCTCTATGGGTGTCCAACAAACTTGGTCTATGCCAAAGGTGTCGCAATAGACATTCAGTAGATCGTTATAGCGTGACAACTGCGACTCTGAGAGCAGGCAACAAACACGCTGAATATCTTGTGTTTGCATAAAACTAATCCACTTATCTACCTGCGGCTCACGGTAGCCAGGACGAGCGGCACCGAAGACGATGGATTCTCCTCTAGAAGCGGCTGAAAATCTATACAAATCTAATCAGGCTCATCTGATGATCAGAGCGGTAGTTGGTCATCAGATGAGCCCGTTTCTAAGTCTCATTTGGTAAAGGTGCCCGTGCTTACATGTAGAAACAATCGCCAAGCGGCAATCGCTAAGCAATGGCTAACTATGCTGCTGTGGCTGTGGCATCAGCGTATTCCTTTAGCCATGCAATCGAGGTCTTTTTTACCTTCACTTGGCAGTCATCGAAGGTCACCGAGTCTGGATCTAGGAAATGTGCGATCGCCAGTTCAATCACTAGCTCTGAGGGTATTTCTGTCTTCTCAGCATACTGTATTGCCTGACTCTGAAGAACAGGGGGAAGGACTGCAAGCAGGCTAGTATCTTCAGCTGTAGTAGTCGCTTCTTTGTCGAGCGAAGTATCTAGCTCCAGGAAGTGCTTAAGCGCACCTTCTATGACTGCATTTGCGCTCAGCCCTGACTCATGGGCATAGGTCAGGATCGCCGTACGAATATCATCCGGGAGTGACTCTAGAATGCGATCATCTGTCGATGTCTCTGGTTGGGTCATGGGCTTTGTCCTCCTAATTAACCCGCACGTTATAAGGGGGTAATAGCTGACGGATAATGATCTGCTCCAATTGCAATGATAACCGAATCCATTGCAGCGTCAGTGTAACGACGGCTATCCGCACGTCGTCTGGCTTCAAGCGATCCATAAAGGCCCAACCCAGAGCTTTATGCCCCCCTTTAAATCGACCTTTCACACTACCTGATTTACCCACATAAAGAATGCCTTGGGTCTTATGTTTAACGGCATAGATACCTGGGCTAGGAGGTAGTTCAGCAAATTCTCTAGTCAACGGGCAGCAAGTATCAAACGGCATTTCGTCCAGTACCTTAAGGATTCTGAGCGCTTCGGCGTTTATGGCATCTCCTGAAACTTTATCGCTATGCATCCTAGAATCTCTCAGACCATTTGCTTGGTTATATAAAATCCGCTTGAACACTACCTACCAATCAACCTTGAATGCAAAGTAGCTGTAATGTCTGCAATGCGGTGATTCTGCATACATACATACTGTGTGCAGCTAAAAGGACTTCATATTACATAATTTCCTTACGGCCTATGAATAATGGTCTCACTCATGCGCTGTTTGGAGCGTGGGTCAATGCCAATGAGGCGAATATAGTGGTTAGGAAATTCGTCGAGGCAGGCATTGAGACGATGGATGATCTCTGACTGGTTACGCGGGTTAGTAATGGGGTAGCTCTGCCAAGAATTTACTCGAAAGCGCCGCTGATCAACGTATTCAATACCAACACGATGCCCCACTGCCAAGATGCTACGTAACTGCGGCACAGCCCGAGAGGCACTACCCACAGATACTTTTGCCTCTTTCTCAATAGCCGACTGGCTATCAGCTCTACTCAACCGAGCGGCTTTAGCGCGTTTCCAAGGAGAAGAGCCAGCGCTTTCACTACCATCGTTAGCAATGTCCCTAGCATAGGGCGCAAGGCCGTTTGGCGAGGGCAGCGTGAGCAACGAAGCACTGCGGGAGGGGTGACCGTGGTGGCTAGGCGTCAGCGCCTGATTGTATTCGCCCACCAAGTTCATTGTCCGCACGCGCTCTTGTTCTTTGAGTAGGGTTTCTCCAACTGCGATTAAATGCTCAAGCTGGAAAATAGGGCGAGAGAAGGTCGGTGGCTGTATGGCATTGACCACGCTGGCGGCTACGTTTTCAATGCCAATATCCTCAATGAAACGGGTGATTTGTTCATCGTATATGTGCGATCGCACTGCCCCAAAGAAATCAATTGCCTGAGTATCAAACCGACTCACCAACGCCTCGATGTCCTGAGCAGATAGCCCATCATCGGCAAACATACCACCGACAATCCCCAACCGATCTTCCGGGCTTGGCTCCCAATAAAACTTCTGCATCCGCCCATCACGAATTAAGGGTGCGTACAGAGTGGCAAAGTCATTGCCAGTTGCAATAATGGGAATCCTTGGCAATTCCTTTTCATCGTAGCTACCGGGCAATTGCACATTCGTCGGATTATCCGCAATGTTCATCAGCGTGTTATTCACCAGCTGCGTATTCACGGTGTACTGCGTCATCCGATCAAACCGCCCTGCCCCAGCATCTAAGTCATTAATCATCAGCACCGCCATCCGGCCCCGTACTCTGACTAACTCCGCCGCCTCTCGGTAACGCTGTCGGATTAAGCGGGCTGGATCACCCGCATCTGGACTCTCTAACTCACCGCCTGAGATGTAAACAACCTCTACACCCATCCGCTCAAACACAAGCTCGCATTGAAAGGTCTTACCCTCACCTTTGCGACCATGAATACCTAAAATCAGCGGTATCTTTACCTGGGACAAGTTCAGATAGTTCTTGGTGATGTGCACCGCTAACTTATTGAGAAAACGAGGCGAAACATAGTAGCTCATGACGCTTTGCCGACTTCAAACCAACCCCGCCACGCAGGCCAATCAGTGACTAACTGAGCCAGTGCCAAATAACCCGCCGCTGCCGGATGTGAACCATCTACCGCTGCAACTTCTTGCATCCACAGCGCGTTCTCTTTCAAGGGCTGATAAGTCTCTAAGTAAGGTATCTCTAACTCAGAACACAGCTCTCCATAGGCCTCAGAAAGCAGCGCATTCCGCCGGTTCATCTGCTCATCGTCAACCGGCGGTGGCCCGACTAGCAATACTGGAAACAACCCTTTTGCTTGAGTTAAAATTCGGCGAGCACAGGCCACCGACTCTGTTTGTTCTACAAATCGCAGCCCCTCTTCTACCCGATTGTCGTTAGTGCCAAACGAAAACACGACTCGATTGTCACTGTAATCAGGAAACCGCTTTGTGGCTTCTGCTAGCCAGCGCACCTCTATTTGCTCACTGGTATTGCCGCGAATTCCAAGATTGTAATAACTCAGCTCATAGTATGGTGATGTCATTGCCGCGCAGACACGCCCAGCCCACCCTAGGTAGGTCGGATCGCCCGTTCCAGAGACAAAAGAATCTCCAATAAAACAAATGCGAATATCTCCTTTTTCAGCGCTTGTCATAGCTCTAAGAAGATTCTTCTTTTGGAGATTTTGCCGCCTGTGTGCGCTCTTCTATTTGAGTCAGTGCCTTAACGACAAGGTCTTTGGCCTGTAGTTTCCAGCCGCGCTTTTGGATGATAATTGCGATCGCACCGCCAATCCCCGTCGCCAAAAAGTCCACCGGCTGCGTAAAAGAGATGCCAAACAACAAACCTAGCCCAGCAATACCCCAAAAAGGCAATGCTACCGCCTGCCGCTGATCCAACAAAATCTTGTCAAGAAAATTGCCATTCAACTCAGCTTCTAGCTCTTCTTTTACCTGTTTTTGCTGTGTCATCGGCACAGACAGCGCAATCTTTTGCCGCAGCTTTTCAATTTTCCGCGCATCGGTACTGTATTCAACCAGCTGATCTTCAGCCAGCATCACCAATCGCTCTGTCTGGGACATTTGATTTGCCTACTTTGTTACCAGTACTTTGTAGTTTACAGTACGGACGAAGCCGCCTAAACTCGCCACAGTACTCGTCACGACAAATATCGCAAATTAGTAAAGCTGATCGCATCGACACCTCGAAATTGCAAATAGCTAGACAACTTAAAGTCGTTCGTTAACACCAAATACTTATCATAAGCAGCTTCTGCAATACTACAGTCCGTTAAGCCATACTTGGCAAAGGGCCAGTCTAAAGAGGCAATCTCCTGACTAGGCACATACACTTCCAGCATTGTCGTCTGGGCTTGATCCGATAATGCGATCGCAAGCAGTTGATAGCACCTAGATCGATCAGGCTCAGCCAAGTTGTTGATAAAACTATTGACTTCAGTCAAAACGCTTGGCGTCGTTATAACAGTATTGAATCTCGATAAAAGAAGATTGAGTAGCGTGTAGTCTTTTTGGGTAAACGATTCAGTTCCCCTGCGCTGAGAAAGGCGCCTTGGGTCTAATAAACCAAAAATAAGAACCAGCAAGATATTAGTATCGACAACAATGCCTCGACGAGCATACTTTTCAATCAGGTCGCTTAAATAGTCGGCCATGCCTATACTTTTCTAATTTTGATAGCCTCTACATCGCCACTATCAGCATTCACATGAAAAAGCTTATATTCTCGCTGACGAATCCGAACGTCTGAACGACTAAACAATACATTGGGGACATCATAAGGCTGTGCAGCGACATCGTAACCCAGCGTAATCATCCAATATTTACCGTCTTCCGAACGCTCAACTTCCTCTAGCCGAACATTCTCAAAGGGTGAGTCTTGCTCCAGCAGATCATGAAACCCCAAGCGAGCAGCCGATATAGCAGCTTTAACATCAACCATGACAAAACTGAGCCTTACGATAAATACTTATCATAATTCAAAAAAGAGAGTCGCCAGAAAAACTGAGCGACTCTCTTTTTAGCTTCAAAGCACGCTCACTTTAAAGCGCGTGGCCTATGCATTCAAACGCAACTTAGTAGCGGTAGCCGCTGTTGTTGCTGCCGGGCTTGTGAACGATGAAGCTCACAGACTGGCACTGCTTGACGTTGTCAAAGCCGACAACGCGGATGTAGCAGTTGCCGTACTCGGAACGGCAAGCCTGAATTTCGTCGAGAACTGCGCGGGTGCTAGAGGCACCAAACAGAGGCAGCTTCCACATTGTCCAGTAGTAAACTTCAGGATCGGAGTTCTCGTTGAACTCAACCGCAGGAATGTAGCCCATTTGCAGACAGTAGTTAATCTGCTTTTCGATCTGCTGATCGGTCAATGGGGGTAGGTAAGAAAGCGTTTCAAACCGGCGCTCTTTAGGCAGTGTTTTCATGGGATGTTTCCAGAAATTGAAAGGTGATTAATGTACGGAGAACTTTGAGAGAGAACTCTTAAGAGAGAACCTCTCAGCATCTGAATCTAGCTAGTTGGCATTTGTTGATTCTTCAGAGGTCATCGGCGCTTTGCAGATCGTCATCAATGTCAGCGTTAGCGACATCGGTATCAGACTCTTTTTCATCGACGCTGGCGACCAATTCTTCTGAAGTCATCTGCGTCATCTTCTCAAGTTGTTTTTTACGATGTCCGATGTTGGCCTGCTGAATAGTTGAGGTCAACATTTCGGGAAGAAACTCTGCTATCTCTTCGGCGATGTGCTGGCGCACTGTCATCACCCTAAAGGCTAGTTCAGTATGCTCTGTCAGCAGCTGAGAGATAAAGGCTTCGCCATCCTGGAGCTTGTCACGGCTCGAAAACTCATGGAGTCGATAATACAGGGGCAGATTGGCTTCTCGTAATTGACTGAGCACAGTGCGAACGGCTTGATAGGTAAGGTAGCTCGTAAGTACCTGATTCGTATCTTTGGCAATTCGCTTGAGATCCATGTGCACGGGACGCCGTGTCGGTGTCCCAAGAAATCTACTGTGTTCAAACGCTCAGTCCTTAACTCAGTTCTTAGAGCGTTTCATCTCAAAGTACTAGAGAAGCAAAACGAGAAACCGTTCTACCCGTTACCGTTTGAAATGCCATTTGAAATGACAGCTGAACCCAATTAGAGAGTGTCAACAGTGTCGAATTCAAACTTGATCTCTTTCCATAGATCAAGGGCAGCCGCCAGCTCAGGAGACCACTTGCCAGCTTCACGTAGAATGTCGCCACCTTCACGGGTGAGGTTACGACCTTCGTTACGAGCCTGAACACAAGCTTCAAGTGCAACGCGGTTTGCAGTCGCACCTGGCGCATTACCCCATGGGTGACCCAGGGTACCACCACCAAACTGCAATACAGAGTCGTCGCCAAAGATTTCAACCAGCGCAGGCATGTGCCATACGTGAATACCACCGGACGCAACGGCCATGACACCAGGCATTGCTGCCCAGTCCTGGGTGAAGTAAACACCACGGGACTTGTCCTGCTCGATGTAGTTCTCGCGGAGCAGGTCAACAAAGCCCAGCGTACCGGCCCGGTCACCTTCGAGCTTACCAACTACAGTACCTGTGTGAATGTGGTCACCACCGGAGAGGCGTAAGCACTTTGAAAGCACACGGAAGTGAATACCGTGGTTTTTCTGACGGTCGATCACTGCGTGCATGGCACGGTGAATGTGCAAGAGAACGCCATTGTCGCGGCACCAGTGAGCCAAGGTGGTGTTGGCCGTAAAGCCGCCAGTCAAGAAGTCATGCATGACGATGGGCATTTCGAGTTCTTTGGCGTACTCGGCCCGCTTGATCATTTCTTCACAGGTTGCAGCCGTTACGTTCAGGTAGTGGCCTTTGATTTCGCCGGTTTCTGCCTGAGACTTGTGAATGGCGTCTGCTACGAATAAGAAACGGTCGCGCCATCTCTGGAAGGGCTGAGAGTTGATGTTCTCGTCGTCCTTGGTGAAGTCAAGGCCACCACGGAGACATTCGTAAACTGCACGGCCATAGTTTTTGGCAGATAGGCCTAGCTTCGGCTTGATCGTACAGCCGAGCATTGGGCGACCGTACTTGTTGAGGCGATCTCGCTCAACCTGAATACCGTGAGGAGGACCTTGGAACGTCTTGACGTAGGCAACCGGAATGCGAAGATCCTCTAGGCGCAGAGCACGCAATGCCTTAAAGCCAAAGACGTTACCCACCAAGGACGTGAGCAAGTTCGTGACGGAGCCTTCTTCGAATAGGTCCAGAGGATAGGCCACGTAAGCGATGTACTGATTGTCTTCGCCAGGAACGGGCTCGATGTCGTAGCAACGACCACGGTAGCGATCCATGTCTGTGAGCAAGTCAGTCCACACAGTCGTCCAAGTACCCGTGGAAGATTCTGCTGCAACCGCTGCCGCACACTCTTCGGGAGGTACGCCAGGCTGAGGCGTCATCCGAAAAGCAGCGAGAATATCGGTATCTCTAGGCGTATAGTCTGGAGCGTAGTAAGTTAGCCGGTAATCCTGTACACCAGCGTCATAGCCAGCGCCCGACTTGGACTGCGTCTGTGAGTAGGACATATTTCCCTATTTCCTGTCTTGTTTCTTCTAAGCAAACTTGATAAGTGACCGAACTCCTTGTGCCTCTAGCTCTATACATTCCATAGAGAAGAAGCCCACACCCACGCCCAAAACTTTGTGCCAGCGACTAAAAAATCACTCACTTGGTGTTGAGGCGTTTTCTGATTAGTTGAAGTTCGAAGCGTGATTAACAGTCTTAGCCCAGCGCTAAATAGATTGCTCCTAGAGATCGCTTCTAGAAATTCTCTACCGACTGCAAACCGACTGTATTCGTGAGGCTTGGGTGCTTTCAGATAAGCCCGTCAGATAAACCTATGCTTTTCAGAATACTATCAGGCCACAGATAAGTTTCCTTTTAGAAGTTCTGTATAGTCTGATAATTAAAATTTATGAATGCCGGTATAGAAAGGTTTCAGAAGGTTTCAGCCTTTTTACAAAGACAGTATCGTATGTAACATTCTGTAAAGAGAATGCTGAATTCTTTGTTATTTTTTTGGCAGAGACAAAAGTTGGGCTGAAGTGAGGTGCCGGGTGCACTTTGTCTTTGACAAAAGATAAATGCGTTTTTTGAAAATCGGCTGACTTCTAATACGAATTTAAGAATTGTGCCATTTAGCGCTGGGCATCAGGCAGTGGATATGCCTAAAGATGATGTCTAGAGGGCGTTAATTCATTAAATTTCGTGGGTACTTTGGGGCAAGCGATCGCATTAGTTTTTTTGATGCAAGGGCCGTTTGTTTTAGAGGATATTTTCGTGAGCGTTGCCAAAAAAGCGGCCAAGAAAGCAGGTCAGCACCTCATGGGCGCAGCTGTCCTATGGGGAACGCTGGCAATGGTCGGCGGCAGCCCCTTTAAGGCGCAGCGAGACAGCATTTTGAACGCGGTAAATGCTCAGGTGCAATCGCCTAACATTGGCAACCCGACTCGGCCACTGACCGTAGAGCGATCTAATCGGCCCAATCCACTAGAGCAGGACTTTCAGGTCGGTGCGCTGCAAGAAGACTACACTGGCAGCCTCTGGGTGGGTTCTCACCAAGGACTTAGCCGCATTGACCCCGAGACGGGGCGTATTTTGGCAGAGGTCGCAGTGCCAAACCGATATATTGACGCTATGAGCCAAGACAAGGTGGGTCGCATTTGGCTCGGGACACCCGAAGGCTTGGTGCGTGTCGAACCAAGAATTAATGAAGTCACTGCGCAAAACTTTCGACTGCCGTCAAACCGAGTGCTCTCTACGCTGATCGACCACCGTGGGTTTCTTTGGGTCGGCACTGATCGTGGCCTCGCGATGGTGAGCCCAGATGAAGGTCTGCTGATGACAACGATTCAGGCGTTGCCCGGTGTCAGTGCCAACACGCTAGGACTGGCTCCCGATGGCAATCTTTGGGTCGGTACGCTGGAAGGGTTAGTGCGCGTCGATACGGCCTCTGCCTATGTCACTGACCGGGTTACAGATTTGCCTGGACGCTCTGCGCAAGCGATGGCCGTTGGCCCGCAGGGCAGCATTTGGGTCGGCACGCCAACGGGATTACTGGTGGTAGACAGTCGCACGGGGCAGCTGCTGAGATCGGTGACACAGCTGCGGGGCGAAAATGTGACGGCGCTGGCCTTTGACAGTACGCAGAGCCTTTGGGTCGGTACTCGTAGCGGTTTGCACAAGGTAAATCCGTATAACGGAGCCGTTGTTGGACGGGTGCCCAACCTCCCGTCTGAGCATATTCTGTCTATTTCGCCAGATACGGGGAACAAGATTTGGGTGGGCACCACAGAAGGCCTTGCCTGGATTAGCCGTACTACCGGCAGGGGAATGCCCCATGGCAGTATTGTGAGTGCTGTGGGTGCTCGGTAGTTATTCATCCTTTCGCTAATAGATAATAGCTAGTAGCGGAAATCCCTACTTAAGCGCTCGGTAGTTATTCATCCTTTCGCTAATAGATAATAGCTAGTAGCGGAAATCCCTACTTAAGCCTCACTCACTGAGATTGTTATGGTGATCTTGCATTGGGTGAGTAAACTTGGTGCGGCTGAGCAGCAGGAGACCCATGCCATGATTATCAATGTGCATCAGTTTGCACAGTGGAAGCAGGAAAATCGTGCGATCGCAGTCCTCACTGCCTGGGACTATCTCTCCGCCCAAATCGTAAACAGCGCTGGCACGGACATCATTCTGGTGGGCGACTCCATGGCGATGCCTGTGATGGGACATGACACGACGCTGCCGCTGACCCTTGATGAAATTTTGCACCATGCAAAGATGGTGCGCCGCGCTGTGGCAGATAGGCTAATTGTTGTTGACTTACCCTTTTTGACCTATCACGCGAGCCAGTCAGCCGCACTACTAGCCGCTGGACGAGTACTCAAAGAAACTGGCGCTCAGGCTGTGAAAATGGAGGGTGGCTACCCGGACATGGTGAAGACCATTGCCGCTGTTGTGCAGGCGGGCATTCCAGTGATGGGGCATGTGGGGCTAACGCCGCAGTCTGTCTATAGGTTTGGCAGCTTTGGCAAGCAGGGAAAAACGGATGAAGAGGCCAAGCGCATTTTGGATGAGGCGATCGCACTCGAAAAGGCAGGCGTCTTTGCCATTGTCTTAGAACACATCCCCGCCGACCTCGCCCAAAAAATTAGCCAAACCCTCACCATTCCTACCATTGGCATTGGCGCAGGGCCAGACTGCGACGGTCAAGTGCTGGTTACCTCAGATTTGCTAGGACTCTCAGACTGGCAGCCACCCTTTGCCAAGCCCTATATCAATCTGCGTGAGCAGGCGATTGCCGCTGCCGGTGAATTCTGCGAAGACGTGCGGCAGCAAAGCCCTTCCCTTGGTGGCTAGCTGGACCGTGACGTTCTAGCGATGGTGGCCATCTGGTGGCCATCTGGCGGCTATTTGCCCAGGCAATTAACGCCATCTATACATATGCATTGGCAAAATGGATGGCGTTTCAGGTGTTCAGAGGGTTCAGGGCTCGTTTTTTGCAGGTAAGCTATGCAAAAGACCACACAACTTTATTTAGAATTTATGATTGCCACCAGCACCCGTCCCGCTGATTCAGCGTCTTCTGAAACTCGCGACTATAAAGTAGCCGATATTACCCTGTCTGACTGGGGCCGCAAAGAAATTGCGATCGCAGAAAGTGAAATGCCTGCCCTCATGGCCATTCGCGCTAAGTACAGCGCAGAAAAGCCCCTTGCCGGTGCGAAAATCATTGGCTGCATCCACATGACCATTCAAACCGCAGTTCTCATCGAGACGCTCTGCGAACTGGGTGCAGAGGTGCGCTGGTCTTCTTGCAACATTTTCTCTACGCAGGATCATGCGGCAGCTGCGATCGCAGCCTCTGGCATTCCTGTTTTTGCCTGGAAAGGTGAAACCGAAGAAGAATACATGTGGTGCCTAGAGCAAACCTGCCGCGACGGCAAAGGCGAGCTATGGGATGCCAACATGATTCTTGATGATGGCGGCGACCTCACTGGCTACATCCACGAGACCTATCCTCAAATGCTCACCAGCATTCACGGTGTTACCGAAGAAACCACCACAGGCGTTCACCGCCTCTACGAAATGCTAGAGAAAGGCGAGCTAAAAATTCCCGCCATCAACGTCAACGACGCCGTTACAAAAACTAAGAACGACAACAAGTACGGCTGCCGCCACAGCCTCAACGACGCCATCAAGCGCGGCACAGACCACCTCATGGCCGGCAAAAAAGCCCTCGTCATCGGCTACGGCGATGTCGGCAAAGGCTCCGTTGCCTCCCTTCGCCAAGAAGGCATGATCGTTAAGGTTGCTGAAGTAGACCCCATCTGCGCAATGCAGGCTTGCATGGATGGCTTTGAGCTAGTCTCTCCATACATCAACGGCAACAACGACGGCACCGCCGGCAGCATCAACAAAGATTTACTTGCTAATATCGACCTCGTCGTCACCGCCACTGGTAACTACAACGTTTGCGATGCCAACATCTT
Source organism: Cyanobacteria bacterium J06627_28 (assembly GCA_038521595.1). GTDB lineage: Bacteria > Cyanobacteriota > Cyanobacteriia > Phormidesmidales > Phormidesmidaceae > Phormidesmis. Next base: position 12,900 of record JBCBKQ010000051.1, read on the forward strand.
GAGAAACCTCAAGAAAGGCGCAGTCGTTTGCAACATTGGCCACTTCGATAACGAAATCGACACGGCCTTCATGCGCAAAGAATGGCACTGGCAAGAAGTAAAGCCCCAGGTTCACCAGGTTTACCGCTCCGAAGATCCTCAGGATTTCTTGATTTTGCTCTCCGAAGGTCGCTTGGTGAACCTCGGTAATGCAACAGGTCACCCTTCTCGCATCATGGACGGCTCCTTTGCCAACCAGGTTTTGGCGCAAATCTTCCTCTATGAGCGTAAGTTTGCCGACCAGTCTGCTGAAGAGCAGGCACGTGCACTTACCGTTGAACTGCTTCCTAAGAAGCTCGACGAAGAAGTGGCTCGCTACATGGTCGAAGGCTTTGGCGGTGTCATCACGACGCTGACTAAAGAGCAGGCTGACTACATCCACGTACAGGTAGAAGGCCCCTTCAAAGGCGAAAGCTACAAGTACTAAGTCGTCAGATGACTGGTAAATGCAGCCAAATGCATAAGCAAGGCACTACTGAATAAACTACAAAAGCCTAGAGATACAAGAATCTCTAGGCTTTTGTAGTCTTTGACCTATTCAAACCGGAGGCATAGCAATTGTCCTAATGCATTAGGACAATTACTTAGAAGCATTGCTTGTTTTCTATAGGTTGTCGTCTCTCGCGATTGCCTCAAGCAATGCTTCGAGCGCTACAGGAGAGAACCTTTAATCTTGATCACGCTCTAAACAACAGCTCATCTAGTGACTTTGGAAAATCTCCTCGTTCGATTGTTCTCCGAAAAGTTCTGCAGCAATCATCGCAATGGAAAAAACAGCAGTATCCGGCGATATTACCTGCATCAATCCACCTGCACCTACAAAGTCAGGATTCTCTTTGAAGAATTCACTAGAAAGCCGATAGCCTGAAGAGTTACCAATTTTGGCCCAGGACTCCTCATAGCTTTTTCTAGACATGGCGTCGCTTATTTCAATAGTTGCCTATGAAAAAAGCAATAACATATCTTTATTACATTTCTCCCATTCAAATATACTGTCAGTTACAGCGTTAGCGATGGCTTTACACAAGTTAGAGGCGTTGGATTTCTTGATGAATACTGTCTGCCTGATGGTTTGGCGATAGGCAGCAATTGCTATATTGCTATAGATCTGATTCCCCTTTTCTGTCGAGAGTTCCGCATGGCAAAGCTATCTGTTGAGTTTCAAAAATACTTTCTGGATGAGCCTGTCGAGAGAGAGACTGAAAACTCACTGACAGACGGCTCACTGACAGACGGCTCACTGACCGAGGAGAGTACCTCTACAGACTCGACTGGCGAAAGCTTTAGCAGTCAAACGATGTCGCCAAAGGTCCCGTCTGACGACATTACGCTTAACGAAATTCTAGAAGTTGCCGGAGAGCGCACCTTTGGCTTTCTCTTTGTGCTGCTTGCGCTACCGTCAGCTCTGCCGCTACCGGCGCCCGGATATTCAACCCCCTTCGGTATTATCCTATTTCTCTTGTCATCACAGCTGATGCTGGGAAAAGAGCAGCCCTGGATGCCCGAGAAGTGGCGCAAGCGTGGCTTTAAGCGTGAAAAGGTTCAGGCCTTCTTGCGCAAAGGCATTCCCTGGCTACAGCGCTTTGAAAAAATCTCACGGCCACGGCTAACGGCAATCTGCACTAGCCGTGGCGGACAAACACTCGTCGGCGCAGTCCTAACGCTTGCCGCCATGTCCATGATATTGCCGCTACCCCTCACCAATACCATTCCAGCGTTTGGCGTTTTACTGGCAGGCTTAGGGCTCTCAGACGATGACGGCCTCATGCTTTTAGCTGGCTTGTTCATTTGCTCACTGGGGGTCGCTTTGACCAGTTCGTTCCTGTACTTAATTTTCTTTGTTTTTGGCGGATTGAGTAATCGTAAGGCTGCTGAGGAAGCTATCAAAACATGGATTAAAGGCCTTTTTTAGTGCGACCTAATGGGAAACGAGTCACAGCCGCCAGTCACTGTTCTAGATGTTGTCGCGTGGATTTGCATCCAAAATAAACACCTTTTGTGTGCACGCACCCGAGGGAATGATGTTTTTTATCTGCCGGGCGGAAAAAGAGAATCTGGTGAATCTGATTGGACAAGCACCGCCCGCGAAGTGAAAGAAGAGCTAGGTGTGCAGCTAGTAGACGGCACCTTGACAGAGGTTTTGATCGTGGAGGAAAAAGCCCACGGATTTACTGAGCCAACTAGAGTCGTCATGAAATGCTTTCAGGCGGACTATGCCGGTGAGCTGAAGCCCTGCTCTGAAATCGCGGAGATTGCTTGGCTGCGTTATGCCGAAAAAAGCAAATGTGCCCCAGCGACGCAAAGAGTACTGGAGCACTTAGCAAAACAACAGCTGATAGACTGACTCACTATTGCTCACAATTTATTTGATTGATGATGAGCCTGGAATTTTCTCTGGATTTTTCTTTGAATTTTGCTTTGGCAAATGTGCAAGTGCTTGAATTCTTAGCCGCCGTTACTGAAGTGAATCGCGCCGCACAATGTCAGCAGCATCGTCAATGATGTCCCAAATATCTGCTGGAGTGAGGACGCCTGCGGCGCTGAGCACATAGATTTGTCGGCCTTCTTTGGTGGCGTCTAAAACATATTGCAAATGCTCACAGTCAGTGGCCTCGTTAGAAATCACGACGGCGTGGGGCACACTCTGCTTTGATTTGTTGGTCATCATAGATGGACAGTAGATAGATTTACTTACCGCAGCCCAAGAAATATAGCTTTCTGCGCTTTGCTTGCTGCACTACGAAAGGCTACAGCCTTTAACTGGCAACGCAACGCGCCATAGCAAAGCGCTGCTATACGAGAGATTCTCTTTTGCATTCTAGGAATTACAGCTTATTCAGCGGGTATGGCTTCAGAGACCCTTGCGAATACTGAAATCTTCATAGGTGCTTGTTGTTACTCTCAGGCGAATCCTGCAGATATCACAATTTTTTAATGCGTTTTCAATGCGTTTTCAATACGTTTTTAATGCACCGACTTTTGCTCAATGTAGGCATTCAGGCAATGTAGGCATTCAGGCGCTATAAAATCACAAGGCCTCTATTCTGGATCTGTTTCAATTCGACCTAGGGCAGTCCCTGGATAGTAATGAGCCAAAATTTCTTGGTAGGAGTAGCCCTGCTCAGCCAAATCTTTTGCACCTAGCTGACTCATGCCGGCACCGCTATGTGCGTCGTCTACAATTGCCTGCGAAGCTGCATACAGCGACTCGACAATGCCGCCTTCGTGACTAATAAACTCACCAGCAGTTGCCTGCACGGCAGCTTGTGTGGTGTCTGCCTCACGGCCAATGCCCTTGTATGCCTGAAAGCGCTGCGTATTATCGAGATCAAAGTAAGCTTCGCTAGCGGGGCGAATGTTGTGAGTGAGCGCATAGGAGCGAGCGGCAACGGCCTGAGCCTTTAGCGACTCTATGGCCCAGCCGGGGGACATTTCGCTACCGACGACGCTGTACAGATAGTCGCCTAGCAGCACATAGTTTACGGCGATGAGCCCGCGTTCTCGCAGGGCGATCAGGACACGGCCACGATACCAGCTGCTGCCAACAGCCACGTAGCCGCCATCTTCTGGATAGACCCAAAAGGCAGAGGGCATGGCCTCACCGTCAACAACGAGGCCATCTGAAATCTCTGCCATGGCAGCGGTTTCGGGCGTGAGTGACTTAAGTATATTGCCATCCAAATCGGTAATTACGCCACTGTCAGACGTCGCAAAGCCGATGGCGCTCACGTCTTTGGCAACGGCCACTCGCATTTCTAGAACGCTATCAATGGTGGTGCCTTCAAAGGAAACGGGCGCTGCTTGAGGGGCAGGCGGTGCATCGGCAACCACTCGTTCGGGCTGCGATTGGCTAGGCGTTGCTGGCGTTGTAGCTGAGCTGTCACCTGCTGGAGCATTGTTCGGCGCGATCGCAGATCTGGGTTTAGCAGTCGTAGACTCTGCACTTGCTTGTCCAGCGGGCGTCCCTGGGGTGGGGAGTGTCGCAGGCGCGGAGGGCGTAGAGAGAATAGAAACAGGGATGCCAGTGAGAGCTTCTAGCTTGCGGTAAAAAATTTGATGGGTGAGAAAGAGATCGCTAGTGCTGACCATCGGTTCGGCGATGGGGTCACCGGGTTTACTCAAAGGTGGCGTAGAGGCCCTGCGGGCACCCACGGCAGCCTGCAATTGTGAGGGTACGCCCCGTATAGCGACATATCCACTTCCTGCCGCCACTGCCAAAATGGCTGCTGCGCTACTTATTGCTTTACGGGAAGGTCGCTTTCGCTTTGAGGTGGTGTTGGATGCGGTGCCTTTCTGGAGCTTTGTTGTTTCAGGCTTTGCTGCGTTAGGGACTGCTGGTGTTGATGCGTTCTCTATCGCAGGAGAATCGTCTTCTTTTACCAAAGTTGCCACGTTGGCAGCAGATGAGTCAGCCTCAGGTTTATCTTCAGTCTCGGGTCTATCTATAGAGACCGTATGCTTAGATGCTGCAGGCATCTTTGCCGTAAATGCCAACAGGCGCGATAGAAATGGCTGCTTAAGCATAGTTTCAGGGCAGATAAGGAGACCATTTGCACAAAGGCTCAGCGCCTACGTTAGCAAATGCAACTAAAGAATAATCAGCAGTGGTGGCCAGCCGAAATAGTGACCGTGGTGCTTGAGCGTGACGTTTGATAGCGTTCTACAGCGTTCTAACTGTCTCTACATCAGTAACAGGCTATTACCGGATGGTGATATGACCGCAGTCATGCTTGGCCCAACTCTTCATAAAGCTGTGCCGACTTTGAATTGATTTCCAGGATGCCTTCCCCGAGCACAGAGTTATTAAATTTTAAGCTTTATGACGACAATTTAACAGTCGTGTTGGCTGCATCCGCTGCAATGGGTTGTGCTGCAAAATAAGGGTTGCTCCTAAACGCCTCGCCTATGACCGCCTTTAACGCATCAAATGAGACAGCTTCTACCAACACGTTAGTTCTCGTTGCAGGTGCCACAGGTGGTGTGGGTCAGCTGACGGTGGCGCAGCTCATTGAGCAGGGCTATACCGTTCGAGTGCTTACCCGCAGCGTAGCCGACGCTGAAAAGATGTTTGCTGGGAAGGTGGAGATTGCAATCGGAGACATTCGCAGGCCGGATACGTTGAGCGCAGCGACTAAAGGCATTACGCATCTGATTTGTGCGACGGGGACAACGGCTCTGCCCTCTGCCCGATGGGATTTTCAGATGGAGCTTGGCAGCAACCCCGTAGAGCAAGCCGCTACCTGGGCAAGAATTTATCTAGATACAGACTTTCGCGATCGCAATGCTCGCAATGGACCAGACGCCGTTGATGCTATTGGTGTGGCCAATCTGGTCGCGGCTTCACCAAAAGATCTACAGCGGTTTGTGTTCGTTTCATCGTGTGGCATGGCCCGAAAAGACCAGTTTCCGTACACTATTTTGAATGCCTATGGCGTACTAGATGCAAAAGGCAAAGGGGAAACGGCTTTGCTGCGTTCAGGGCTGCCTTACACCATTATTCGCCCTGGTCAGCTGACAGATGGGCCGTACACTTCGCGAGATTTCAATACATTGATCAAGGCGAGTACAGATAGCAAGCTGGGTGTTGTTGTCGGTACCGGAGACACCCTCAATGGTCAGACCAGTCGCATTGATGTGGCAGCGGCCTGCGTGGCAAGTCTGGCGATTCCTGCTGCCGAAAATAAAGCCTTTGAGCTAGTCAATAAGGGAGAACGGCCCTCTACGATTGATTGGGTAAAGCTATTTGCATTGGCATAAAAACGCACTGCCATAAAAGCACGGTTTTAGTTGTATCGGTCATCAGGCTAGGGATGACTTCTGTTGCCTCAAGTTTTCCTAAATTAACTCGCAGCCTCCAGTCGAACATTTTTATACAGCTGCTCAATCGGAAACTCAATGCCCATACTTGCAATGTCAACTATTTCACCTTTTTTGTAGGAAGAATATAGCCACATACGGCCTTCTCCTCGTCGAAAACATTCCACTTGCATTCGATTTGTACTGACTAATACGTACTCTTCCAGCGTGGGGATTTGAATGTATTCCTGAAACTTATCGCCTCGATCTACTTTTTCAGTACTGTCAGAAAGGACTTCGACAACTAAGCTGGGGAACTCATAAAAAGTTTCGTGCTTTCGATCCTGCTCTTCACAGCTGATAGCCAAATCAGGATAACGATAGAAACGACCGCTGTTTACTAAGACTTTCACGTCTGAGCCGGTCATATCACAACCTCGCCCATCCGCACGATCTGCTAGCATTCGACGCAGATTAAACGCTAGCTTATCGTGATCCTTGGTGCCGCCAGCCATCGCAAGAACTTCGCCATCACAGTACTCATGGCGAAGTTCTTGGTGTGTTTCCCACTCTAGATACTCGGCGGCAGTCATGTAGCGGGGCTGAGGACTGGCAATCATTCTGCTAAACTCCAGCATCGAAAGTGACTAAGCTTAGTGTATCGCTGTGTATCGCTCGGACACCATAGCCTGTACGCTATCCTAAACATGCTTTCAAGGAGTTCCTTTTGGTCATGACTGCGAGTGCTCAGCCCAATCCGCCTGCGGATCCCTGTAGTGCCCTGAGGCAACAAATCAATCTGAGCTTAGATAAAGCTCAGGCCCGAAAACATCAGCTCATGCGGGCTGACCGTCGCTTTAGTATCGCCAGCTTGGTACTGGGTGCGGCGGCGACGTTTATTGCGGGGGAGTCTGCGATCGCTGGTGAACCCATGATTGGCAACTGGCGCTTTACGACCACCATTGCCTCCCTCTGTACCCTTGGTGCCACCGTCACCACAGGCATTCATAAACAAATCGTCCCCACTGATCTCATCGTAGAGACCAGCGAGTGTGCCGCACAGCTAAGAGTGCTCAAAATTGAAACGATTCCTGCCGTTTATGATGTCGAGACTGTAACTGATGACTACCAGAGATTGATTTCAGAATTTGCGCGCGTAGACTGCTAGTATCCATCACGGCGCTATGGCTTAGGCTTGTGGTGGATGCTGTGCGAGCACTTCCTTGAGATATTTACCCGTGTAGGACCCTTTCGCGGCGGCAACTTCTTCGGGGGTGCCCTGAGCAATGATCTGGCCGCCGCGATCGCCGCCTTCTGGCCCTAGGTCAATGACCCAGTCACAGCAGCGAATGACGTCTAGATTGTGCTCAATCATAATCACCGAGTTACCTTTATCGACTAATCGCTGTACTACGTCTAGCAGTTTGTGTACATCGTAAAAAGAGAGTCCTGTGGTGGGCTCGTCAATCAGGTATAGGGTCTTGCCCGTTGAGCGGCGGGCGAGTTCGCTAGCTAGCTTCATGCGCTGGGCTTCACCTCCGGAGAGGGTTGGGGCCTTTTGCCCTAGGCGTACATAGCCTAGGCCCACATCCACCATGGTCTGCAATCTGGCGGCTGCCTTGGGAATGTTTTCAAAGAACTTCAGGCCTTCTTCTGCTGTGGTTTCCAACACATCAGAGATATTTTTGCCTTTGTACTTCACCTGTAGGGTCTCACGGTTGTAGCGTGCGCCTTTGCAAACTTCGCACTGCACATACACATCGGGTAAAAAATTCATTTCAATGACGTTTACGCCTTGCCCACCGCAGGCTTCACAGCGTCCACCTTTGACATTGAAAGAGAATTGCCCACGCTTGTAGCCCCGCGCTTTGGCTTCAATCGTCTCGGTGTATAGATCGCGCACCACATCAAATACGCCTGTGTAGGTCGCTGGATTGGAGCGGGGTGTCCGGCCAATGGGCGACTGGTCAATCACGATGGCTTTGTCTAGGGCTTTGAGTCCTTTGATCGGCTGCATCGCTTTGGGCTGTGGAATCTTACTGCCAAAGTAGTGGCGAATGGCTGGGTACAACAATTCATTAATGAGGGTGGATTTACCAGAGCCAGAAACGCCGGTAATGCAAACAAACTTGCCGAGGGGAATATCTACGTCCACATTGCAGAGATTGTTTAAGTGCGCATCCCGAATTTGAATATGACGGCCGTTGCCGGGTCTGCGTTCGGCAGGGGTATTAATCTTTTTGCGCCCTGAGAGATACGCGCCGGTTAGAGATTCTTCTGAGTTGAGGATATCTTCTAACTGACCTTGTGCAACAATCTGACCACCGTGGACGCCTGCGCCAGGGCCAATATCTACGAGATAATCTGCTGCTCGCATGGTGTCTTCGTCGTGCTCTACTACGACTAGCGTATTGCCCAAGCTTTTCAAGCGCTGAAGCGTCTTTAGCAAACGGTCATTGTCTCTTTGGTGGAGGCCAATGCTGGGCTCGTCGAGGACGTATAACACGCCGCTCAGGCCCGCGCCGATTTGGGTGGCAAGTCGAATTCGCTGGGCTTCGCCGCCGGAGAGGGTACGGGCCGTTCTATCTAGGGTGAGGTAGTCAAGGCCTACGTCTAGCAAGAAAGTGAGTCTTGCTTTTATCTCTTTGAGGACGAGTTCGCCGATGGCCATTTGGCGAGCGGTGAGCTGGGGGGCTTCGCCGTTTTCGCCGACGAGGGCGTAGACGCGATCGCGGCACTCCCGGATAGAGACACTCGTAAAGTCTTTTATGTTGTACGGGCCAATGCGCACGGCCATCGATTCTGGCTTTAGCCTGGCGCCATGGCACACTTCGCAGGGCTGATCGATCAAATATTTCTCTAGCTTTTGCTTGTACGTTTCAGACGAGGCCTCACTGTACTGACGCTGCAGCATAGGCAGTACGCCTTCATAGCGGCGGTGATAGCCCTTGTTGGTGCCATAGCGAGAATCTGTTTCTATGTAGATTTTTTCTTTTGATCCGTGGAGAATAATGTGTTTTTGCTCTGAGGTGAGGCTTTGCCATTGGGACTGGAGCTCGAAGCCAAAGGCCTGACCCACACTGTATAAAAGCGAGAAATAATAGGTGTTGTCTTTTTCTGACCAGGGTGCGATCGCTGCATAGACCGGCACCGTCGGATCAGGCACCACTAGCTCCGCCGAAAACCTTTGCAAGCTCCCCAACCCATGACAGTGCGGGCAGGCCCCATAGGGTGAGTTAAACGAAAACAACCTTGGCGATAGCTCATCCATCACCGCCCCGTGCTCAGGGCAAGCAAAATTCTCCGAAAAAACAATCTCTTCTGGCACGTCGGCAGTGCTTTGATCTTTTTTGCCCTCCTCTGTTTTTTGAGGCAGCACATCGATAATGGCAATCCCGTCTGACCGCTTCAATGCCGTCGAGAGAGAATCCACCAGCCGCTCTTGCAGATCGTCCTTTTTCACCAGACGATCTACAACAACTTCAATATCATGCTTTTTGTTTTTATCTAGTTCAATGTTGTCACCGAGTTCGCGCAGCTCACCATTGACCCTCACCCGCACAAAGCCCTCGGCCGCCAGCGCCGACAGCAGCTTTTGATGGGTGCCCTTTTTGCCTCTCACCACAGGGGCCAGCAGTTGAAAGCGCGTTCTATCTGGCAGCGTCATTACCTGATCGACCATTTGGTCAATGCTTTGAGGTGAGATCGATCGGTCGCACTGGGGGCAGTGGGGTTGCCCCGCTCGCCCGTATAGCAAGCGCAGATAGTCGTAGATTTCTGTGACTGTACCCACCGTAGAGCGAGGGTTGTGAGAGGTAGACTTTTGGTCAATGGAAATCGCCGGGCTCAGCCCTTCAATGGCATCGACATCGGGCTTGTCTACCTGACCCAAAAATTGACGGGCATAGGCACTGAGCGACTCGACATATCTGCGCTGGCCTTCTGCAAAAATCGTATCGAACGCCAGCGAGGACTTCCCTGAACCCGACACGCCCGAAAACACGATCATCTTGTCGCGAGGTAGGTCAAGACTCACATTTTTTAGATTGTGCTGTCTTGCGCCGCTGATGCGAATTAGGTTCTTTTTGTCTGTGAGATCAAGGATGCCTTTTTCAGACAAGTCTGGGCCATCTACATGGGCCGCTGGCTTTGCTTTTGCTGACTTTCGGGCTGTTGTTTTCTTTGCAGTAGCGGTCTTTGCCTTGGCTGCTTTCGCTTTTGTCGTCTTGGTGCTGGTTGCTTTTGCCTTTGCTGCTTTTGCCTTCGCTGCTTTTGCCGTAGACGCCTTGGTCGTCGCTGCTTTTGTCGTTGAAGCCTTCGTTTTTTTTGCCTTCACCGTGGTTTCTGAAGCGGCGGCTGACGTTGACTTGTCCTGAGTTGATTTCTTTTTGGAGGAAGGCATAGGGCGGGGGATGAAAAATTCAGGCAAGGTTTTAGTCTATAGCTTTTGTCGAGATGCTTATAACGCTTCTGATAGCGACAGCTCATAGCTAAAAAAGCAGCTAAACCCGTCAATGTTGTAAGGCATCAGAGCGCATCAGAACGCTGGGCTGTACGCAAAAACTCACAAAAACATTTCTTCATGATAGACCACCTCATCCCAGTGATCTTTATTCATTAGACCATCGCACTTCTGAGGGCAACGTTTCGACTAGCAAGCGCCCTTTGGCAATGACATACCGCACCGTTGCGCGCTCTAAAATCGCCTCGTACCGACTCTCGGCATCTAGCACCACCAAATTTGCAGGTCTACCGACTTCAATCCCATAATCTTCTTGTAAGTGCAGCGTTTTGGCTCCGCCCTTTGTCACCATGTCAAAGCAGGCATCCATTTCTGTCAGCCCTGTCATTTGGCACACATGGACGGCCATCTCTACGACCGAGAGCAGATTTCCCGTACCCAGGCTGTACCAAGGATCTTGTACGCAGTCATGGCCCAGGCTCACGTTTAGTCCCTGCTGCCACAGTTCTTTGACCCTGGTTACGCCGCGCCGCTTGGGATAGGTATCTGTGCGCCCTTGCAGGGTGATATTGATGAGCGGATTGGCGATGAAGTTTAGCTTTGCTCGTTTCAAAATGCCCATGAGCTTGAGCGCGTAGGCGTCGTTGTAGGAGCCAAAGGCCGTGGTGTGGCTGGCGGTGACTTGCGGGCCCATGCCTCGGCGGATGCATTCTGCGGCCATGACTTCTAAAAAGCGCGACTGTGGATCGTCAATTTCGTCGCAGTGAATGTCGATCAGACGGTCGTATTGCTGGGCCAGCTCGAAAATTCGCTGCACTGAGCGGACACCGTCTTCTCGGGTTAGCTCATAGTGGGGAATGCCGCCGACGACGTCTGCACCTAGTCGCAGGGCTTCTTCTATGAGGGCTTCGTTTTTGGGGCTGCCGTATAGTCCGTCTTGGGGAAAGGCCACGACTTGTAGGGTCATCCAGTCTTTGACGGTTTCTCGTACGGCAAGTAGCCCTTTTAGCGCGGTGAGGTTGGCTTCGCTGACGTCGGCGTGCGATCGCACAAACAAAACCCCATAGCGCGCCTGCTGCCGCAATGTTCGAATGGCCCGCGCTTTCACATCTTCTATCGTCAGAGTGGCCTTTCGCTCTCGCCAAATGTCAATGCCCTCAAACAGGGTGCCGCTTTGGTTCCATCGGGGTTCGCCGGCGGTAAGCGCTGAGTCTAGGTGAATATGGGATTCGACGAAGGGCGAACTGACCAGACGGCCGTCTACGCTTATTTCCGTTGCGCCAGCTATCGGAAGATTGGGCGCGATCGCTTCAAATTTTCCCTGTGCGATCGCAATATCCACCAGCTCATCCGAGGGCCTATCTATTAGCCGACAGCCTCGCAGCACCAAAGAAACCGTCATCTCATTTTCGCCTCAAGCCATAAACAAAACTACACATCTCAAAACTACACATCTCAAACCTGCCTATCTATAAGAGTGTGCATATCCTATGAAGATATACTGAACCGCCTCTTCCCAGCGTGTTCAGATTGCGCTATATAAAGCAGGGCTGACCTACGTCCCCTGACAGGCTACTATCTCGAGTAGGGAAGTATCCTTAAAAACAGACGCCTCTTTCTGGTGTCATGCTTCAAACCCATGGACATACAGCAGCGCATTCAAACGCAGCGCATTCAACACATCATCGATAGCTATTTGCTCCAGGGCAACTACGAAAGTGGCAGCAACGGCGCTGACGACGGTCTGGGCGCGACAGACATACGCTCCTTTGAGACCTACCTCGACGAGCTGCTAACGCAATATCCCCACGGGCTCATCGAGCTGGCTCTGGTGGAAACTTTAATCAAAAGCTGGCTCAACTTTCCGATGGAAAAAGGCGTTCCTTTTTTGTCTGCGGCCCATCATCGCCTAAAGGCCTGGACAGAGAATACGTTTACCCTGACGTTTACGCCCAGCCAATTTACCCAAATCACCGGGTTAGACGCTCGCAGTGCGTTTGAATCACTCATAAAACCCAGTCAAAACTCACCAAAAGCCATGGCTGATTTTCCGCAGTAGCCGGTTTTAGTCATTCCACACTGCCCTGGCTATGGTGACCACGCCTGTGGTCGTAATCTTGGCTTTAGCCAGTGTCTGCACGGCGCAGCCGATAGTGGTACCTGTTGTGTAGATATCATCAATCAACAGCACAGAAATTGGCTTACGTGCGCTGGCTTGCTTTTTTAGCAGCCGTTTAGAGATGGCAAAAGCGCCTTTTAGATTATCTCGACGAGATTGCTTACCCAGCTGGTGCTGAGGCAGTGTGTCCTGTACGCGTGATAGTCCGTCAGCCATCAGCGATAGCCCGCTTGTCTGGCAAAAGGCTCGGGCGATCACTTCGGCCTGGTTGTAGCCTCGCTGCACCTGGCGGTTGAGATGTAAGGGAATGGGAACAACGTAAGGAGCCGCATCGCGAGAAGCATGAGCAACAGGATGAGCCGCAATGGTTTTCCATCGCTGACCCGCTGCGATGCCGAGTGCTGTGCCAATTCGCGGACGATGATTGTATTTGAGGGCGGCGAGCGCTTGCTTTAATGTGCCAGCGTAGGGTGCAAGGGCATGGACAGGCAGCGTGTCATCAGCCCTTTGTAATTTGGATAAAGACGTATCGAAGGTGCCCTGTAGCTGACGCTGGCAGTCTAGGCAGAAGGTGTTCTGGGTGGGGCGATCGCACAGTGCGCAGGCTTGATTGAAAATGAGGTCAAGCCAGTTAGAAAGGCTTTGTTGAGTGTGCGACTTCAGCCGCTCAAACGAATACATTTGAATGTGCTCTTTTCTGGGAACAACTCTTGTGCTTAGTATTGGCTGACAAGAGTCAAAAAGCATCATAAAAAGCAGCTGTTGATGACAGGTCATCAACAGCTGCTTTTTGATTAAAGGCGTTAATTTGTATCTGGTTAATGTAAGAAAATAGGTAATTATTAATGTAAGAAAATAGATGAAAAGAAAGATGCTATGAAGGTAAATCTTTGGGATTAACTGTGGAAACGCTGCCATCAGAATAGACCAGCTGCATAATCGTTCTATCGGGCTTGTCTACAGGCTCTGGAGCAAAAAAGGTCAGCTGTTCCGGGTCTATGTC
>JBCBKQ010000052.1:0-26176 GCA_038521595.1 Cyanobacteria bacterium J06627_28
TGAAGTTCGTCAACGGTTTCGATTAAAACTGCCAGATGCAATTATCGCAGCAATGGCAATTCAGAATTCAGCCAACATTGTAACGGCAGATAAAGCCTTTTCAAGAGTTGACACTTTATCAGTAATTGGCTGGGAGTGACTGCTGTTTAGCCCTAAGTAAAACAGCAGCCAACAGGGCAAAATGGTAGCCCTATCAATATCACATCCATCAGCATAAATTGCTGTGGTTTTTAAGTCTCACTGACTTAAGACTTACGAATTTTTTCTGCGCGTCTGAGCAAAGCCTCTAGCTTTTGCCGATCGCTAGTCGAGCCACCATTCTGATCAATCTCGGTTTTTAATACCTTGACCTGATCTGCCAGACTTTGTTCACGGCTAAAGACCACGATGGCCATATCGTTGAAAAGTTCTGCCAGCTCGCTAAATTCATCAGGCCGTGCAATTACGTTCTCCAAATCGCCCGGATTGAATTGATTTTGCTTAATGTCTTTAGCCGCTTTATTTAACTGATCAATCGGTCTAATAATGTACAGCGCCGCTATGAGCGCTATCAAAGAGGCCACAAGTGCAATCAACACACCAATAATAATAGTTTGCCTCGTATTGGCATTGATAGTGCCCATGTAGTCATTTTGAGGAACGCTGACACCAATCAACCAGTCAATTCCAAACTCTCGCAAATTATAAACATGGACCAGCTGCTGTTCGCCCTCTAAATCAAACTCAAAAGAGAGATTTTCCTCTAATAGCTCCAGCTCACCTATCTGTTCTATTAGGGCGCCCATCGTCGCCTGTACTAGCTCATCTTCGATGCTAGTCGCTGCCAAGCGTCCCTTTTCTTCGCCCTCTACCGTAAAGGGATTTTCATCTGTAGAGGTCGCAATCAGCTCTCCAGAACGCTCAATAATAAACGCCTGACCATTTTCGCCAATGTCCAACTGCCGCAAAAAGTCACTCAGCTCATACAAATAGATGTCTATACCAAAGACGCCCTGAAGCTCTCCAACCGAGTTATAAATAGGCGTTGCGCGAGTAAGCGTCAGATCATCCCGGGAGGTTGCTACATAGACAGGGCTCCAAACCGATCTCCCTGTTAAAACAGCTTTTTTATACCAAGGTCTTTCTCGAGGATCATAGTCTGTTGTAGAGAGGGCTTCTTGGATATTGCCAGCAGCATCTGCACGGTAGGCGATGCGACGAAAGCCAGTACCCTCATCGACAAACGAAAGACGCCCCCCCTCTTCGCCTTGGTTCTCACTGTAGACAAATTCCCCAGTTTCACTGCCAAAGTATAAATTGTTGCTTAGCTGACGCGATCGCGTTAACTGCCACAAGTTTTGCCCTAGCGCTCTCATATCGAGCGTATTCAGGTTGCCAGTTTCGACCTCGGCAGTGATAGCTTCTGAGACCAGCACAGAAGTAACCAAGTAGCCCGTCACCTGCTTTTCAATATTGCCTGCCACCTCGGTACTAATCTTTCCGACCAGCTCTTCTACAGCGGCTTGCCCACTGCGAAACGCCAGCCAGCTAGTCAGCGCAATCCCTGCGACTAAAGGCGTCACCACACACAGCGGCAGCGTCCACCGAATAGGCAACATCCGCTTCCTTTTTATAGGGCTCATGCCCTCAGCATCACTTAGCGTGGTTTCTGAGAAAGTAGGGGTTGACCGCATCGACATGAAATAGCCCTAAGAAAACGTCCATAGCCTTCGAAGAGTCGCTCAAAGCATGACTAGAGGTTACCCCCCTAATCAAACAAGCGACTCTCCTACATAGGCGTCCTAATGCATCAGGACGCCTACGCCATCCGAAAATAATGACCTCAAAACATCTAGTTAAAGACGTTTACTTTTAGTGAGTGTCAGCCTTAAGATGCCCGCACAGTCATTCTCATCAACATAAATTGGTAAGAATATCGCAAAAAAACAGGGACGGGGTAAGCTAGCCAGTAGAAAGTTACGGAAGTAAGACGATGCGTTTTCTCCCCAAAGGATTTAACTCTCAATCCATCGCTGCGCAGGCAGAAACTCAACCCATATCTTCTGCGATCGCAATTGGCATTACCACCGGCACCCTAGGGATTCTCTTCGACCTATCCTTTGCCGTCCTTATCTTTTCTAACAGTCTGT
Source organism: Cyanobacteria bacterium J06627_28 (assembly GCA_038521595.1). GTDB lineage: Bacteria > Cyanobacteriota > Cyanobacteriia > Phormidesmidales > Phormidesmidaceae > Phormidesmis. Next base: position 2,130 of record JBCBKQ010000052.1, read on the forward strand.
CGGAGTATCTGTCCGCCGGGATTGGCTTAATTCTCTTCAGCGCCGCCGCCACCCGCATCATGGTCGGCCTGCTGAGTTCATTTCCTGGCATGGTGTCAGATCTAGCAGGCATCCCCACCGCCATCATTGCCTGGAGCACAGGTATGGTCATTCGGCAGCTGCCTGCCACAGCCAGCCCGACAGAGCTGTTTGTCAGCGTTTTGGTCACCATAGCCACCACCTCCTTTCTCACCGGCTTATTTCTATGGATCATCGGTGCGCTAAAAGTTGGGAGCGTTGTGCGGTTACTGCCAGACTCAGTCATTGGAGGCTTTATTGCTAGTAGCGGCTGGCTCCTAGTCAAAGGTGCCTTTGAAGTGCTCACCACTCAAAAGCCGTCCCTTGCCGCACTGCTAACCTTCAGCCAGTCGGTCAATGTGATGCAGTGGCTGCCCGGCCTCTTACTGGCTATCTATTTATTGATCATCACCCGCCGCTATCGACACTCTTTAGTGATGGCAGGTAGCTTAGCGGTTGCCATCGGTCTTTTTTATGCTGGGCTCGGCGTCACAGGCGTGTCATTTTCACAGGCAAATGCCGCAGGCCTAACCCTGGGCATTCCCTCACTGCAAACAACCTGGCAACTACTCAATTGGTCCGATCTCTTAGAGATTAACTGGCAGGCCATCGGTAGCCAGTGGATGTGCTCAGGCACCGTCAGCGTACTCACGGCCATACTGCTGCTGATGAATGTAAAAGGAATGGAAGTCGTTCTTAAAAGAGAAATCGATATCAACCATGAGCTAAAGATTGCGGGTAGCGCCAATATGCTAATGGGCCTCAGCGGTGGCATTCTCTCTTTTCAGTCATTGGGTCGCTCCGTGCTGGCGCACAAAATGGGAGGCAGAACTCGCCTAGTAACGCTCGTCGGTGCCGCCACGTTTATTGTGCTGCCGTTGTTATTTTCACCAGTGTTGACCTATTTCCCCAAGACAATTTTAGGCGGACTGCTGCTATATCTTGGCTTGTCAGCACTGTTGGAGTGGGTCTATTTTTCATTCAAAAAGCTCACAATCGCTGACTATGTTTTAGTACAGATTATTTGGTTAGTCAGCGCGGTCGTCGGCTTTTTGCAAGGGTTGGCTTTGGGTTGGGCGATCGCAGTGGGTCTCGTCATATACGGCGCGGCTAACAAATCTCAAGCTTGAGTCTGCGCTAAAGCTTGAGGCTGCGACAGCAAGCATATACCGATATCGACTAGGTTCTCACTAGCATCCTGGCTACCTCAGGCTGCTTTTTCCATCGGTTCATAATGTCTTTTACCAGCAGCTCTTGAATAAGCACCTGACCAGTAACCACCAGCGGCAAGGCTAAAAAGAGCCCCAAAAGGCCAAACAAGATGCCACAAATAAGCTGTGAAATGAGTGCGATCACAGGCAAAAGCGCAACCTGGTGCTTCATCACCAGCGGCGTCAGAAAATTACTCTCAGCCTGTTGAATTAAAACATAAAGACCAATCACCGCTAGGCCCTTCCAAGGCGCTTCTAGCACGCCCAAAATCACAGGGGGAATTACGCTTAAGATAGGGCCTACATTGGGAATGAATGTAAACAAACCCGCAATAAAAGCATTGCCAATTGGAATAGGCACACCAATCACCACTAGCCCAATAAAGCTCATCACTGTGATTGCCAGCATATTAAACGAAATACCGACCCCCCAGCCAACCAGGGAACGCTCACACAAATCCATAATCTCCTGAATGCGATATCGATAGAACTGAGGAAAAAGACCAACAAAGGCCCTGCGATAAGCTCTCGGATTTGCCAGCAGCATAACCGTAATCACAATAACCAGCAAAACATTAACAACGACAGACAGCGTACCGCTAAAAAAAGCAAAGAAGTTACCAAAGAGACTTCTTGCCAGCTGTGGAATATCTTGAATAAAGCTGTCGAGCTGTTGTACCTGAGCCGTCAGTTCGGGGGGCAGTCGGTTATTAACCTGCTCTAGCCACAGACTCAGCTGTGCGACCTCCATCGGAATCTGATCGAGCCACTGATTGGCCTGCCTAAAGAAAGGCGGTATTAAAAGTGCAAATGACACAGAAAACAAAGTCACTGCCGTCAGCAGAACGATGACGATTGCCCATCCCCTTTTTAGCTTCCACTGCGTTAGCCACCGCACAAACCGATTGAGCACCGTGGCCAATGCCACAGCCGTAAACCCCAGCAGCACAACAAATCGAATTTTCCAAAGTAGGGCGAGCCCTAACAAAAGTGCCACTAGGCCAACTAACTTACCAAAACTCATAACGGTATATGTAGACTACCTTCTAGGCTATGCACAAATGCGAAGCTTGTTGTCTAGCTAAAGTAAGGCGTTGTATACCAACACAGCAATATCTATCAGATGGGTTAGAAGATACCAAACAAGAACGGGCCTATTCGGGCAATCTAGAAAAGAAGAAAAGCATTCCGATGCCCTCTACGCCTTTGCCAGCAGACATATGCGCATTATTCACCAGAGCCCACAGCAGCTTGTTGTCTCATCGCAACCTTGGATGCTGGCAATCTTTAGCAGCATTATAATTGCCATGAGCCTATTGTTTATGCTCGCCATGATAGACGACCTACATCGGTGGCCCGTGGCGTTGCTTGTGCTGTTTATATTCTTCCTGGGTGGCTGCCTGCTATTTTATGCAGACGTCATATGCTGCCAGATAGATCAATCATCCGCATGTGTAACGGTTAGACGAAAAGGCCTCTGGCGCGATCGCACTTTCACCGTCACCTTTGCCGAGCTACGTGCGGTACAGCTCTATGGCCGCCGATACAAAGGCCGCGTTTACTACAAAGTGCGCTTGCTGCTTCATAACGGCAAAGCCATTCCCCTCATGGAGAGCCGCTGGTGGAACGCTAAAAAATGGACTGCGATCGCCCAAACCCTCAGCCATTTTCTCGCCCTACCCCTAAAAGAAGATCTCGGATATTCTCCAGCAGGGTTACAGATGCTATTGGACTCACTCAACGAAATCCGCTGAGGCTATTTTTTGTGCCAAGCAGACCACCCAGTCTCTCCAGTTTCTATTCTGTCGAAATCGGTGCCAAAATAGTTAATCCTTTGCTGATGCATTGAAACTCTACCGGCGTTGTCCCAATAATCTCACCATCGACAACAACTTTTTGCGGTGGCGTTGTTGTCACCTTAATGGCAGGCACCCGCAAACTCAAAATTCCTTCATTTTGGGTCGGCCTCTTAGCCAAGGCCGCCGTAAACAAATCGGCCAATGCACCGACGCCCTGCAACCTTGCGCTCAGCCCCTGCGCTTCTACCGGCGATAGTCCAATGGTTACATCTAGCAAACCATCATCGGCAATGACCTCGCCAAACCCCTGGGCCATTACCGACGTGGGCGGCGCGGCATTGGCCACAGTAATCGCACTACATTCAAACTGATTCACCTCACCATTAATTTCAATATCTGCACTAAAGGCTTCTTGGTCGGCAATCTGTTGCATTCCCGCGACCAAATAGGCCAGCACTCCAAAACGATTTTTCATCTCACGATTTGCCCGCTCTACCGTCTCAGCCTCAAAGCCAATACCACCCAGCAACACCATTGGCGCACCATTGCAGGTCGCCACATCTACCTGCTGGGTCGTCCCAGACAAAATAGTCTCGCAAGCCGCCCTTAAGTTAGTCGGAATGCCCAAAGCAACAGAAAACGCATTCGCCGTGCCCCGAGGAATGACGCCCAGTGGAATATCGGTTTGCATGACGGCCTCTGCCACTGCCGACACCGTACCATCGCCCCCCGAGGCAATCACTAAGTCCGCGCCCGCTGCGATCGCAGCCCTTGCCTGCGCCCCCGGAGACACCTCCAACGCTGTACACACCACATTTACCTGAATCTGAGGCTCCAAAATTTGCCGAATCAGCTTCAGGTCATGATTCGGGTTTCCCTGCCCAGAAATAGGATTAAAAATCAGATGAGCAATCCGACTCTTTGCCAGTGAAAGAACAACTGCCCGCGCCGTTGAAAGATTAGTAGCCAGTGGCACATCATGCAGCTGACAAATCCGCAGCATTAAGCTGATATCGGCACTACAGTAATTAGCATTCAAAGAATCCGTCAAAAAGATAACGGCCGCAATCTCGCCTTCGGCCACACGGGCCGCAATTTGCACATCACCGCCCAAATTGCCGGGTAGCAGCGCAGTCACTGGTAGCGCTGTATTCAACGCAATTCGCTCTCCCGTCGCCGCAGTAGCTACCATCTGATAGCGGGAAAGCAGCGTCGCATAGTCAGCCACAAAATTGACCAGCTCATCTTTCTTACTATCGTGGGCAATCAGAGCAATAGTCGTCGGCATAAGCTGGCGTCAAGAGGTTGGCGTCAAGGAGTTGGCGTCAAGAGGCTAGCGTCAAAGAGCTGCAAAAAAGCAGCGCGCAACGACTATTTTGCCTTCGCTGGCAGCTTTCCAAAGAAACCCGTCATCAATTGCAAGATTAATCGCTTCAGCGGCGTGACGGTATCTAGCACCCAAATGCCAGCCCGCCGAGCGATAACGAGGGGGACAAATCGATTGGAAAATGAGCGGTTCAAGAAATCGGTCAGCGTTAGCGTAAACCAGTTTTCTGTCCGTCGCCAGCGCTGATATCGATTCAGCACTTTTAGGCTGCCTAGCGGCTCATGGCGACGAGAGGCTCGCTGTAGTACTTCTGCTAAAGCTACGGCATCGCGAATACCCATATTGAGCCCCTGGCCGCCAACCGGGTGACAGCAATGGGCCGCATCGCCAATGAGTGCCACCCCTGGCTGTACATATTGCTTGCTCTGCATCAGCTGTACCGGAAAAAGACTCGGCTTATTGACCAGTTTCAGTGCGCCCATATCATTGCCGTAGCGGGCTGTCAGCTCAGCCAAAAAGTCTTCTTCTGGCAGTGCAAGCATCGCCTTTGCCTCTTCGTGGGGCGCTGTCCATACGATTTGGCAGCGGTTATCTGGCAGGGGCAAAATAGCAAAAGGGCCGCTGGGCCAAAATTTCTCGTAGGCCGTATTGCGGTGGGAGTGTTCCGGCTCTAGGACGGCAGTGATGCATGACTGCCAGTACTTCCAGCCAAAGGTGGAGATATTGGCGCGATCGCGCACGCCAGATCTGGCCCCATCGGCACCGACAATCAGCTGCGATCGCAGCTCGTACCGCTCACCATGGCGCATAACCCTGAGGCTGCCGCGCCTATCTGCCCCTTCTGTCAAAACCTGGCTTTCACACCAATAATCAATATTGTCTGCCCGCTGCACCGCCGCCTGCAGGGCATCCATCAGCACCGCATGCTCAGCCGAATAATAGACCGCGTCTGTCCGTCCATGCTCAGGGCGAAAGGTAATGGCCCTTTCATAATCTGCATCCGATAGCTTCACTCGCTGAAAAGGTGTGAGCCGACGACCCACCTCATCCCAAAGCCCCAGTCCCTGCAAGATCCGCGCCGACACCGGCGAAAAAGCATAGGCTCGCTGACGGCCCGCTGCCGCCTCAGCAGTTTGAGCCTCTAGCACTGCCACTCGAACGTTGGCCTGGCGTAGTCCACAGGCCAGCGTCAGGCCAACGATGCCGCCGCCGACAATGACCACGTCGTAATGATTGACAGATTGAACGGTCATAAAAAGGAGGTTGAAAACAAGAGGTTGAAAATAACGCAATCAAATAGTTGTTTACGCTCCTTTACATTGTCGCTCGCAAATCAGGATCTATCAACCATAGACGTGCTTCTTAGGATTTTCTTCCTGTAGCTTTGGTCACTGTCGCTTGAACCACTGCACCCGCTCGCTACATGACTTCGTTCAAGACTGCTTCAGAAAACTCAAAGTTGGCCGTGACGGACTGTACGTCGTCGGAGTCTTCTAGGGCGTCGATCATTTTGATCAGCGACTGTGCGATCGCACAGTCTTCCACCTGCACCGTATTAGACGGAATCCACCGCATATCTACCTCACTTACCGCATAGCCCTTCTGCTTCAGGGTCTGACTAATGGTTTCTAAATCAGCTACCGCGCAGTAAATTTCAGCACCTGGTATGTCTTCTTCGATTTCCTCAACCATTTCATAAGACTCAGCCCCGGCTTCTAGCGCATCTTCTAACAGGGCTTCTTCATCAATCTCGCCGGTGAGGGCTACCACGCCTTTATGGTCAAACATCCAGCCTACGCAGCCCGTCTCGCCCAGGTTGCCACCGTTTTTGCCAAAGGCCGTGCGTAGATCTGCCGCTGCCCGGTTGCGATTGTCTGTCAGCGCCTCTATGAGTACCGCAACGCCCCCCGGCCCGTAGCCCTCGTAGCGAATAGATTCGAAATCGCCCTCACCGGCTAAGCTGCCGCATCCTTTTGCGATCGCTCGCTCTATATTGTCATTGGGAAAGCCCGCCGTCTTTGCCTTGTCAATCGCCGTGCGCAGCTGAAAATTTCCATCTGGGTCACCGCCGCCCTGTTTGGCCGCCACAATAATTTCTCGGGAAAACTTCGCAAAGGCTTTTCCTCGCTTCGAGTCAACTCGCGCCTTTTGCCGCTTGATATTTGCCCATTTACTATGTCCTGCCATCGGCACGAAATTTAGTGACTGCATGAAGATGATATAGCAAATTCATCAGCTCGATTATGAGGATTGACTTTTTGGAAATGAACCTCGTTTTATGATGATTTCGCTCACAGCTGATCTTTGCATTAACTATGCCTTGATCAACATATCGCGCCAGGTAAAACAGAAGTAAAAAGAACAAAAATAAATAGAACAGAAACAAGTAGAACAGACGCAAAAAACAAATCACCACCAACAGATTAAATTAAGATGTCCTGTCAGCATTTCTGTCTAGTCAACTAAGAGCCCAATGCCATTTCGTTCATACTACGCGCACTGCTGCGAGACAAAACTCTCTTTCTCAAGGCAATACGATCAGCCAAATACTCTGCATCTCTAGCCACCCCAGAGAACCGTCCAGAGCCCCAAGTATATAGCCATGGCAATCCTAAAAAGTAGAGCCCCTCAACCTCACTGACGCCGCGATCATGCCCAGGGTATCCTTTTCCATCAAATGCAGGCACCTCTATCCAGCTAAAGTCCATATGGTAGCCCGTACACCAAATAACACTTGTAATGCCTGCTTCTGCCATATCTAGAGAAGTCAATGGCGCAGTCGGCCGCCAGCTCGGTACGTACTCGGGCTCAGTCGGTGCGTCTATTTTCGACGCTTCTATATATTTGTCAATAGTCTTTTTGATGCTCTCGGCTACACTGTCGGCATAGTCCAAATTCGCCTTGAGATCATCCTTAAACGTCAGCTGATTACGTTGTACAGCGCCTAGTCTTCCATACAGCCGCATCCCTTCTGTTGCAAACTGTCGCAAGTCAATCTCTCTGCCGCCCCCTCGCCCAGTGACATAGTGGTTTGTCTTTGTGCGCACAGATTCCTTTTGTGGGTGGTCGTCAATAGCCATGTCGTAGTAGCCCATCTGATCGAGCCAATCGACAACATCTTTACCACGATATTCCCTAGGCGATCGCGGTGCACCACCCACACACAAGTGCACCTGCCGCCCAGCCAAATGTAAATCTTCCGCTATCTGACACCCGGACTGCCCCGTCCCCACCACCATGACCCCACCTGCCGGTAAAGCCTGCGCATTTTTATACTCAGACGAGTGCAGCTGCACAATGCCCTCAGGCAATCTCTCAGCCAAACGTGGAACCTTTACGGTGTGGTATCCACCAATGGCAACAACAACCTGATCAGCCGTGTAAGTACCAATCGACGTCGAGACCTCAAAAACTTTTCGCTGTTTATGACGTCGTATGCCCAGTACCGACACGCCCTCTTTAATACAGGGACCAAAAGACTTGGCATAGTCTCGCACATATTGAACAATCTCATCTCGCTGCATAAACCCATTTGGGTCGCTGCCTTTGTAGTGATAGCCGGGCAGCGTACACTGCCAGTTTGGCGTCACCAAACAAAACGAATCCCACCGCTTTGACGCCCAAGCGTCTGCAATCTTGTGCTTCTCAAAAATGACATTATCAATTCCCCGCTGCTGCAAGCAGTAACTAATAGAAAGCCCAGCCTGGCCGCCACCCACAATGACAACTGGAAAATGAGACTGCATCAGCCAAGTACCAAACAAAGCATTCTCCTACAAAAATTGCTTACAGTGCTGCTACCAGCATAAAGAGCGTGCTCTAAAGCTCCGGTATAACGAGTTACAGAAAGCCGCTAAGCTCTAAATGTTTCACCTTTAGAACAGGGTCATCTCACCCGTCAACACCCAACAACGCCTATCAACACCCAATACACCTGTCTAAAAGTGCAGGTCGCTCATCACGATTACAAACTTCGACGACAAAAAAATGCGATTAGCTGTACCAACTGTCAGGCTTACCCAATTTGTAACAACAGCTACGAGTAGCCCTCCAGAAACGACTTAGGCTTCGATTAATTCAACTTCCTAAGCCTTACATTCCAGGAGTGATTCCAATGCCCGAAGTAACGACGCCCGCGCACAAAGCAGGAGACTTTTTTGTTGATTACGAAGAGAAAGTCTTTCCCGATGTCCAGGCCGAACCTGGCGAAAAAGCGCTAGTCACCTTTCACACGGTTGCTTTTGAAGGATCCATCGGATTGGTCAACCTGTTGCAGGCTACGCGACTCATTCGTAAGGGATTTGACACCTCTGTGCTGCTGTATGGCCCCGGCGTTACCCTTGGCGTGCAGCGAGGCTTTCCTAAACTGGGCGATGAGGCTTTCCCAGGGCACATGGCTATGAACAATCAGCTCGTTAAGATCATGGAAGAAGGTGCCAAAGTCTATGCCTGCCGCTTTGCCCTCCAGGCGCTTTACGGCCACGGCGAACCTTCCCTAATTCCAGGGATTACGCCGATTAACCCCCTTGATGTTCTAGATATTGTTCTGGTACATCGCAAAGAAGGTGCCTTCATTTTAGACACTTGGACAATGTAGTCATCGCTCTATAGCAAGCATCATGTAGCAAGCACTATGGACTACTCAAAAACCGTACGAGCAGCTGCCGTCCAGATTTCTCCTGTCTTGCATAGCCGCTCTGGCACCTTAGAGAAAGTGCTCACAGCCATTGACACAGCGGCTAAGGAAGGCGCACAGCTGGTTGTTTTTCCAGAGACATTTGTTCCCTACTATCCTTATTTTTCGTTTGTTCTACCGCCTGTGCTCATGGGCAAAGAACATATGAAGCTTTATGAGGAAGCCGTCGAGGTGCCTGGTCCGGTCACCGCAGCCGTCAGCCGCGCAGCTAAGCGCCATCAGATGGTTGTTGTACTGGGGGTAAATGAAAGAGAAAAAGGGTCTCTCTACAACACTCAGCTGGTGTTTGATGCGGATGGTAGCTGTATACTCAAGCGCCGTAAAATCACGCCTACTTACCATGAGCGCATGGTTTGGGGGCAGGGTGACGGCTCGGGTTTGCAGGTGTGTGATAGTGCCGTGGGCCGAGTAGGTGCCCTTGCCTGCTGGGAGCACTACAATCCGCTGGCTCGCTATAGCCTGATGGCACAGCATGAGCAAATTCACTGCGCTCAGTTTCCAGGCTCCATGGTCGGTGAGATTTTTGCAACGCAGACAGAAGTCACTTTAAAGCACCATGCACTAGAGTCCGGCTGCTTTGTTGTCAATGCGACAGGCTGGCTTACGCCTGAGCAAGTGACAGAAATCGCCCCGAGTGAAGCGCTAGAAAAGGTGCTGAGCGGTGGCTGCTACACCTCTATTATCAGTCCTGAAGGTGTGGAGCTGTGTGAGCCTATTCGTACGGGAGAGGGCATTGCGATCGCAGATCTAGACTTCTCTCTCATCACCAAACGCAAACGCATGATGGATTCGGTCGGCCACTACGCCCGCCCGGATCTGCTCCAGCTACAGCAAAACAACACGCCATACAGCGTGACAGCGCACGGTGTGACAGCTCAAGGAGAGAACGAGATTTCAACGACTGAAACCCTACCCTTTAGCCCTACGCCAGTTACGCGCGCTTCATCAGACGCTGCCCAGCATTTCCCTTCACATACAGACACCTCCACCAGCCCAGTATGAAGTCCACCATGAATCAACAACAGGTCATCACAGAGCTTCAGAGCAAGGGGCTTAAGCTCATTGGCGAAAGTCTGGGTGCCTCTGGACGCAAAGGGGGCGCTGGCCCGTCTGACCACAAAGCTATCACTGTCGGCAATACAACCGTTATGGTGCCTGTTTACACCGACACTGCAGCGCAGTCCCCCTATTCTGTCGAGACTGATCGGGCAACCAATACGTCGCGACTTCTCCATCAGCAGGAGGTTGTTGCATCCATCAGCTTTCCCGACAGGCCTAAATTCTATGACCTGACAACCGCAGACGGCACACCCTATTGGAAAATTGCACTGCTCCACAGCAACAATGTTTTAGCCACGACCGTACTGCAAACCTGCATCCGCTATGACAATCGCAAAACGGCCTGTCAGTTTTGCGCCATTAGTCAGTCTTTAGACGCCGGACGGACCATTGCCAAAAAGACGCCCGAACAGCTCGCCGAAGTTGCTCAGGCCGCTGTGCGATTGGATGGTGTGGAGCACATGATTATGACGACAGGCACGCCAAATGTCACCGACCGAGGTGCTGCCTATCTGACTGACTGCGCTCAGGCTATTCGTCAGCGCGTAACTCTTCCGATTCAGGCCCAGTGCGAACCGCCAGACAATTTTAAATGGTTTGAGCGAATGCACACAGCAGGCATTGATAGCCTCGGGATGCACCTAGAAGCAGCCGATCCAGAGGTTCGTGCCAAAATCATGCCCGGCAAGGCAAAAGTGCCGCTGAACTACTACTACAAAGCATTTGCAGCAGCAGTGGATGTGTTTGGTCGTGGGCAGGTGAGCACCTATTTGCTAGCTGGATTAGGCGATCGCAAAGAGACTTTACTAGAGATGTGCGATCGCCTAATCGACCTAGGCGTCTATCCCTTTGTCGTGCCCTTCGTGCCCATCGTCGGCACGCCCCTTGCACACCAGTCACCTCCCAGCAGTGACTTCATGTTTGCCCTGTATCAAGCCATCGGTCAAAAGCTCAAGCAGGCAAATCTCTCCTCTGCCGACATGAAAGCAGGCTGTGGTAAATGCGGTGCCTGCTCCGCCCTTTCAACCTTTGAGAAATAAAGCTTCTGAGAAATAAGACTTCTGAGAAATAAGACTTCTGAGAAATAAAACTTCTGAGAAACAAAACTTCTAAGAAATAAGACTCCTATCTCTGCTTAGACGATGACAACCACTAAAACAACCTACAGTTTTGAACTCGCCCTCTCAAAAGAGAGAACCGCCGATTATTTCGAGCTTCGTAAAAGGATATTCTGCCAAGAGCAACAGCTTTTTGACACCCACGATGTCGATGAAATCGATCATCATGCCTATCCTATCGTGGCCCTGGCGCATCCAGAAGATCGTGTGGTGGGCGTCGTGAGAATCTACGAATCAGAGCCGCGACTTTGGTATGGTGGTCGCCTGGGGACGCATCCCGACTTTCGCCGGGGCTGGCGCATTGGCAAAGGATTGATTAACAAAGCGGTAACGACTGCAAACACTTGGGGGTGCGATCGCTTCCTAGCCACCGTTCAACTTCAAAACGTCCGCTTCTTCACGCGCCTCCACTGGAATAGCCTAGAAGAAATCGACATCCTAGGTCGTCCCCATCACCTCATGGAAGCCGATCTAGACTTTTATCCTGCGACCGATCAGCAGCGCCCCGAACTGCTTCCACTAGATCTGTCCCTACCCAGCGTGGCCTAGACGCTGCTAACGCTCACCGCCGTGCTATCTGACCTTGTTCACGATCTCCAAGCCTCTCTCAGTATCCTGCACAAGCAAGATATTCAAATAGCGGCTCACACACTGGGTCAGTTTGTTAAAAATCAAACAGGTGACGCCATTCGCCTAGGCGATGACTGCGCAGCCATTCCCAACGGAGACCATTATTTACTCCTAGCGTCAGAAGGTATTTGGCCGCAGCTAGTCGAACGAGAGCCCTGGTTTGCCGGCTGGTGCGCCGTCATGGTCAATATCTCAGACATTGCAGCCATGGGTGGAGTCCCCACGGCCATTGTCGATGCCCTGTGGAGCCCTTCACTTGAAGCTAGCCAGCCACTGTGGGAGGGCATGAAAGCCGCTGCCAAGGCTTACGGCGTCCCGATTGTTGGCGGACATACCAATTGTCACAGTCCCTATGCAGGTCTTGCGGTTTCTATTCTGGGTAAGGCCGACTGCTTAATTAACAGCTTTGACGCGAAGCCCGACGATGCTTTGGTGATTGTGATTAATATGGAGGGTGAGTATTTTGGTGAGTATCCTTTTTGGAATGCGGCGACTGCTGCAGCGCCTGAAGTGTTGCGATCGCACCTAACGCTCCTCCCAAAACTGGCCCAGTCAAACCTGGCCAATGCAGGCAAAGATATCAGCATGGGAGGCATTGCAGGCACATTACTCATGCTCGCTGAAACCGCTCACTGCGGGGCCTGTTTAGAGTTAGAATCCCTCCCTCGCCCGCCCCAAGTCCCTTGGCAAAAGTGGCTCACCAGCTTCCCTAGCTTTGGCTTTCTGCTCAGCGTTCCCCCTAAAAATGTTGCCGCCGTTCAAGAGATTTTTCACCCCCATGGTTTGGTCTGCGCAGCTATTGGTGAGATGACTGCTGGCACCGAAGTCTATTTTCACTATCAAGGAGAACAACAGAAGCTGTGGGATCTCCAACAACCACTCACTGGCTTTGGCGCAATCTCATCAGGAGACCCTATCCCAGGAAAACGTCGTGCTTAAAATCGCGCTGCTCACCTACTCAACCAAACCACGGGGCAGCGTCATTCATACCCTTGAGCTAGCCAACGCCCTGCATCAGTGGGGCCATGAGCCCTGTGTTTTCGCATTGGATAAAGACGGCAAAGGCTTTCATCGGTCTACCGACTTTCTCACTTGCACAGTCCCAGCGCAGCCTTGCGACGCCGGGATTGATGCCCTGATCAAACAGCGCATTTCAGAATTTGTTCAATTCTTTCAACAGCACGACACACACTACAGCATCTACCATGCCCAAGACTGCCTCAGCGCTAATGCCCTAGCCACACTCAGAGATCAGGGCCATATTCCACAGTTTGTTCGCACGGTTCATCACATCGAGAGTTTCAACAGTCCTTATTTGCAAGACTGCCAAGAAAAATCAATTTACCTGCCTGACCGCTGCCTATGTGTCAGTGAGCTTTGGCAGACAGCCCTCAAAAAAGACTATGGCATTGACGCCTACCGAGTGACCAATGGAGTGAGCGATCGCTTCTGCACGGCCCGAGATGGCTCCGAAAACGCCCTAGCCAAGGCGCTGAATATTCAGGCTCGGCCGCTTTATCTCACCGTTGGTGGCATAGAACCTCGCAAAAATTCGATCAGTTTGCTCAAAGCCTTTGCCAAAGTGAGGCAACAGCAACCCACGGCCCAGTTACTCATTGCAGGCGGTGCTACATTGTTTGACTATCAAGACTATCGGCAAGCATTTATGTCTCTTGCCGATGCCTACGGATTAAAAGACGCGCTAATTTTGCCGGGTGTCATTGCCGATGAAAATATGCCTGCGCTCTATCGGCTGGCCGATGCCTTTGTATTTCCCTCTATCAAAGAAGGCTGGGGGCTTGTGGTCTTAGAAGCAATTAAGTCAGGCTTACCAGTGCTCACCGCCAACCAGCCACCCTTTACCGAATTTTTGACCCCTCAAGATGCCTGCCTAGTCAATCCGCATAGTGTGAATGCGATCGCAGCTGGCATGATCAGTCTCACAGAAAATACTTCACAGAAATCTCTCCCCAGTAAAGTTCCGCTCCCCACCTGGAAAACATCAGCACAGCAGCACCTCACCCTTTATCATCAACTCACTACTCACTAAAACCCATGCCCGAAATCAATTTCAAAATTCAATGGCCCGACGGCAAGCAAGAGACTTGTTACTCGCCTTCTCTAGTGGTAAAAGATTATTTTGAGGTGGGTAAGACATACACCGTGAGCGATTTTTTAGCGCGATCGCGAGAGTCCTTAAATATTGCAAGCGATCGCGTCCAAGAGAAATACGGCTTTCCCTGCACCCGCGCCCTCGGCCAGCTAAAACGCATCGAAACCGCTGCCCAGCCCTACCTTGCAAAGGCAGATGCCCCAGTCACCATCATCCAGTTTGAATAAGGCGTATGCCCAGACCGAACGAAAACCAGACGAGGACCCAACGAGTGCTAATCTAAGCAAGAAATTCTCGCTCAGCCCACATGACAATCTGGTCTCTTTACCTCATTCGCACAGGGCAAAATACTCTGTACACTGGCATCACCACCAACGTACAGCAGAGACTGAGCGAACACCAGCAAGGCAAAAAAGGCGCAAAATATCTCAGGTCAAAAGGCCCATTGCAGCTGGTCTATGAGGTAGCACTTGGTACCCGCTCCCTCGCCTCAAAAGCCGAATACAGACTCAAAAAATTACCAAGACCAAAGAAAGAACAGATTATCCTCGACACACTAAACAAAGATAGTCTGCTAGCCCTCTTAAAAATTGAAGATTCCTAAGAAATCTCCATAAGATAGTTAGGTTTGTATCCACAACGAATACGGCATGGATGGCATTAAATTAGAATAAGACACAGTCGATTGAGCTTTGCTATAGATGAGTCTCTGAATCTGAAGACGTTGCTCATCAAAGTCTATCAGAGAGCAACTCACAGCCCATGGCCATTGGATATATCGCGATCTTGCTAATGCATAAACCGAAGGTAGGCTGCGCCAAAAGTGAATTGCTACAATCTTGAGAAAAAGCAGATGCTTAATTAACCCAGCCATCCCTGATTCGTCGCCTTAAAAACGCCTTGAATTCTTGTTTTGACGTCTAGTTTTTTCAGCATATTTTTTACGTGAAACTTGACCGTTCGCTCGCTAATATATAGCCGCTCAGCAATTTCCCTATCTCGTAGGCCTTGCACCAGCAGCTCAATGACTTCTTGCTCACGCTCTGATAGCGGGGAGTCAGCAGCAGCTTCAGCATCAGATTGTGTTTCTGTCATCAGCGGTAGCTGCAGTCTTACTTGCGCAACCTTTTGAGTGGCTTCCGTTTGAACCCAAAAGTCTCCTTTTAGCTGCTGAGCTTTAGTAGACATTCTGTTCCACTTTTCATTCAGCCCCTCACGCTCAAACGTACCGACAGCCAGCATTCCCTCTAAAGCCACATACTCTGATTCATACACCAAACGGCAGTAGTGACAGGGCAACTCGGCTAACTGCTTTGCCGTTTGAACCAACAGCTGTGAAACCGATGGCGTGAGCGATCGCTCTGTTCCTAACAGGCTGAGCTTTTGTCCACCTAGCACCTGCGCCAACTGTTCTGACAAACTGATTTTGCCATTCGGTAGCGCCGTAATGCGTGAATGATGCTCAAGCGCACTGGCCAAAGCATTGGCCACCGCCAAGCTTAATATTTGCAGCACCTCCAAAAATTCCGGTGCCATCGCCTTACGACTAAAAATTGCCAGCACGCCCAGCGACTGATTGCCTAGCATCAGAGGCAGCCCTGCAAATCCTTTAATCTGATTATCAATCGCCCACTGCCGATCTTTTACCCAGGACTCATCCGGTAAGCAATTGCTCAAAAAAGGAATGCAGTGCTCAGCAATTTTGCCCACCTTAAAGGCACCCATCGGGACTCGGGCAAACGCCCCATCTAACCGAGTATAAAGCCCCGAAGACGCCACCAGTCGCAAGGCACTTCGGTCAGGTTCTACCAGCCAAATGCGAGCAAACGTGCATCCAAACTGCTCTATGAGTCCATCTGTAATACGCAGCGCAATATCGCTAGGCTCCAAGCACCCAGCGACCCGGCTCACCAGCGAGGTGCAAAGCTTAAGGTCAAACAAAAGCCGACTGATGTCTAGCTTAGGTGAAGCAGACAGCTCAGCCGAAAACAACTGGGGTGAAGAGAGTGTGGGCACAAAACAGTACTGAATCGCAGGGGTGGTCACCAAAAGTAACCGTCACAGGTAACCGTCACAGGTAGCCACACTCCATCACACTGCAAATCTAGTCCTTTAGCTGTAGTGATTGCTACGCAAGGCATTCTATGTGAGCGATCGCAACACCGCCATCTATCACCGCTAGCTATCACTGCATTTAAAGCAAAAACCTCAGCATCGTCACACTTGAACCGCTATGTCGAACTGCTGTATCAAGCCGCTATCACGACTTCATTACTATTGAGCACGCTTAGGTAAAAGCGCTCCAGCTGACGGGTTGAGCCTTCCCAGCCCCAGCGTTCTGCCTCTACCCGCGCATTTTGTCTAAGCAATTCACGTTCTGCCTTCATACCTAGCAGCTTTTGGGTGGCCACAATCGCACCTTGCTCATCTAACGGGTCAAACATAAAGCCATTTACCCCGTCCGTCACGATATCAGGAATGCCGCCTGCATTGGCCGCAATCACCGGACAGCCTGCCGCCATAGCTTCTAGCAGGACTAGCCCCAATGTCTCCGTACGCGAGGGAAAAATAAAGGCATCGGCAGAGGCGTAGGCCGCGCCTAACGCTTCTCCATCTAGGTAGCCGACAAAGTTTGTGGGTGTTCCTTCAAAGAGTTTTTCCAACTCTTCTCGGTATGGGCCATCGCCGACTAACGCAAGCCTTGCACCAGGGATAGATTCCAGCACGGGCTTGATGCGGTCAATCTCTTTTTCGGCAGAGAGGCGACCGATGTAAATGAGAATGGGGGCGTCTGGATGACCGTTTGTAAGGCGCGATCGCATTTCATCACTTCTCAGATCGGGCCGAAACAGCTCCGTATCGACCCCACGCTGCCACACCTCAACCCGCTCAATCTCATGCTCCGTCAGCTCCTGCTGCATTGCAGTAGACGTGCATAGATTGAGCGCCGCATTGTTGTGCATGGCCTTGAGCAATTCCCACAGCACCCCCTCCAACAGTCCTAGATTGTAATGCTCCAAATACTTGGGCAGATGTGTGTGATAAGAGGCCACCAGCGGGATATCGAGAGACTTACTGTAATAAATACCGCCCAGTCCTAAAACAGCAGGATTCACCACGTGGATCAAATCAGGCTTAAACGCTTCTATCGCCTCTCGCATAGAAGGCCGAGGAAAGGCCAATTTTAACTCTGGATACAGCGGCAGTGGGAAGCCCGAGACACCCTTCACCTTTGCGCCCTTGTATTCTGTCAGGCCACCCTCCGGGCAAAACACACAGACCTCATTACCAAACGCCTGCAAATGTTCAACCGTGTGCTTTAGCCGAGTCACAATCCCATCAACCTTGGGCAAAAAAGTCTCAGTAAAAATCGCAATACGCATGGTAATGATAGAAATAGAGTAATGGGTGAATTCTAGCTACGCTAAGAGAAAAGAGGCCCTACAGCAAGAGCGGGAATACAGAAGAGCAGCCATATGGAAAAAGCGGCCATACAAAAGGCCAGCTTGTAAAAAATACAAACCAGCCTCACGTCGAGAGATTACATACTCATCGTTTACTTATCTCTATGCCAGCTGACCGTTGGCATAATCTGTTTCTTATTCACACGATGCTTGTACTTAATCGCCGTATTAAGAACAGAATCCAAGAGAGAATCTGAAAGCATATGAGGCTCTAGGCCCAGGTCGATCAGCTTAGTCGCCTTCGCGTTAAAGTAGTGCTCTTCAGCCTCTACGCGAGGATTGTCTAAGTTTTGAATCTCAACATCTAGACCTAATGTATTACCGGCCTTCTTCACCATCAGCGCCAAGTCATTGATGCTAAACATCTCGGTGAACTGATTGTAGACGCGGAACTCGCCAGCATCAGCCGGATTTTCGCAGGCAATCTCAATACAGCGAACCGTATCGCGAATGTCTAGTAGGGCTCTGGTTTGACTTCCTTTTCCATAAACCGTCAAGGGGTGACCCACCGCTGCCTGAATACAGAAGCGGTTTAGCGCTGTACCAAACACACCATCATAGTCAAGCCGGTTAATCAACAGCTCGTCCATGCCGGTCTCTTCTGTCAGCACACCGTACACAATGCCCTGGTTCAAATCTGTTGCGCGTAGGCCCCAGATTTTGCAGGCAAAGTGAATATTGTGCGTGTCGTGCACCTTACTCAAGTGGTAGAAAGAGCCAGGACTCTTGGGGAAGGGCAGAGTATCTTCACGACCATTGTGCTTAATGGTGATGTAGCCTTCTTCGATGTCAATGTTTGGCGTGCCGTACTCGCCCATGGTGCCTAGCTTCACTAGGTGGCACTCGGGGAAGTGGTCGCGCAGTACGTAGAGCAGATTGAGGTTGCCCAGTACGTTATTCGACTGGGTCATCACCGCGTGCTCTCGGTCAATCATCGAGAACGGTGCAGAGCGCTGCTCACCGAAGTGAACGACTGCATCTGGCTTGAACTGGAGCATGGACTGCTCCAAAAATGGATAGTTATTGACATCGCCAATAAATAGCTCAATGTCCTTACCTGTGAGATCCTTCCAGCGCTGAAGGCGGGTTTGGATCGGTGCAATAGGCGTCAGGGTCTCCGACTGGAGTTCCATGTCCCAAAGCCTGCGCACCAGGTTGTCTAGGATAGCTACATCATGACCTTTGTTAGAAAGATAGAGCGCCGTTGCCCAGCCACAGTATCCATCACCGCCGATTACTAAGACTCGCATGTGCCTCTTTATGAAACCTTTAATTAATGATCATTACTGTTGCTCAATTTATCAGGTTTAGGGCGCTGGGTGAGTAATTTCTTGGAGGGAGACTCGCTGTAAAAGAGACAGCCTGCTCACCGTAAAAACGACGAGGGCGCTAAAGTTTTATTGCCTGATCCCTTTATTTATAAGACTTTGGGATGAGAAGTGCGATCGCAAAAAACAACCCAAGCCATTTACTTTATTTGAAATAAAACTAGCCTTAGGCAGAATAAGTCGGGTTTAAGACAAGTTTAAAACCCGACTTTTTACACGAATTTTTGCTCAATTTCTTAAAAGAGCGTCAGACTATTGGGCGCAGACATAATGGCAGTCATCTCTGCAGTCATCTCTTACGACTCAGTCAGTCGAAAAATCAGCAGTCGAGTCTCCTGCCCGTCATCAAAATTGTCATCACTCATCACCATCAAGCTGCGGTTTCGTCCGGTCAGCGTCCCATCAGACAGCTCCGGGCCAAATGTCATCGCTTCATAATTTTGTAGCGGCGGCTCTAGCGTAGCCAAATCTAAAATTAGCTCCTTTTGAATCGGGTTAATGCCGCTGGTATCTCCCTGCAGGCTCTCCACCGTACTGATGTCTGTCGCACCCCCCGATACCAGCTGGTACAGCTTGACCGCAAAGCCTTGAAAGCCGTAGGAGCGCTCCAGTGCCAAGAAGTGACCTGCCTGGTCGAGCACCGCAATCTCTGGTAGCCCATGAAAGACCGCCCCAGTCGGCGCGATGTCCATCTCATATAGATGCTCAGAAATCAGCATCGTCTGGTAAGGATCCACCGTGTAATGCAGCAGGCGATTTTTGTAGGGAATTTCTGGCGCGAAGTCTAGGTCTTGCAGCAGCGGTCCTTCTGTTGCCACAAAGAAACGATAGGGCTCATATACGCCTCCGGTTCCCGAAGACACATTGACAGCCAGTGCCTCAAAGCTCAGATTTTCTTGCACACCCTGAGTTTGAATGTCTTCAGTATCTCCTGGCGTACCGTTGGGGAAATAGCGTGTTGGCACGACAACTGCCTGTTTTAGCTGCCCCGTTTCAATGTCGTACTCGCCGATGGCAGGGGGCACCTGTCGCCTAGGTGAGCCTTCAGAGGAAATGAGAAGCGTCTGGCTCGGTGTGATTGCCAAGCCTTCTGGATCTAATGTCCCTGATGGATAGGGCGTTCCCTCTGAATCTTTGAGATAGGTGACGGACTCTACTGTGAGTGACGGCGTGCTGGTCAGATTTTTTAGCGCTAGCGTGTAAAAACGAGGGCGGGTGCGATTATCGGAGAGGGCGTAAATGCGATCGCGCGGCACATCATAGGCAATCGCCGAAATCCCACCCACAGGCTCTCCGTCAAACGTCTGCTTTTCGAGCACCGTCGTCCCGACTAGCTCTGCCGACACATCCCAAAACAGCCGATCTTCTGCGCTCACCTGAGGCAATCCGCAGCTACTTAGCGTGCCACAAAGCGCAACCATAAAAATCAAAGCCAATACGCGGCGCGCCATTGCCATTGCCATTGGCATTCCTGTTGTCATAGCTGTTTTACTTTAGTGTTGGATGGACGTATACGGACACGATAAATTATTTGGCAGCGCAGCACAGCCACTGCGCTAGCAAACGACATAATTTAGATACAAGATGAGACAAAGGATATGAATCAGGGCTGGACCTACTGCGATCGCATTTCAAACTCAGCCGTAGGCCAAACCATCTTGAGCTACTACACCCAGCGCTACCGCCACTCCACCCAAGCCCAGTGGCAAACTCGCATAGAGCAGGGCCAAATCCGCCTAGATGGCCAGCCTACCCATCCTCAAAATCAGCTCGCTAACGGTCAACAGCTCACCTACTACCGGCTCCCCTGGGAAGAACCTTCAGCCCCTCTAAACTTCGACATCCTCTACGAAGACGATCACCTCTGGGTCATCGCAAAGCCTTCCGGCCTCCCGGTACTTCCCGGCGGCGGTTTCCTAGAGCACACCCTACTTCACCAGCTTCGCCTTCGCTATCCAGATGAGCAACCTATCCCCGTTCATCGTCTAGGCCGAGGCACCTCCGGCGCAATGCTCATTGCCAAATCGCAAACCGCCCGGGCCCACCTCGCCCGCCAGTTTCGCATTCGCAGCAGTCCACAAGATGCAGCCCTCAATCGCCAAAGCCGCACCCTAACCAAAATCTATCGAGCCCTCGTCACCGCTGACATTAACAAACAAACCACACACTTCACCTGCACCTATCCCATCGGCAAACTTCCCCACGACCAGCTTGGCTACATCTACGCTCACCAGCCCGAGGGCGGCCTACCTTCCCGCAGCGACTGCACCATCGTGCAACGCCGCCCAGACGCCACCCTGCTAGACGTCTCCATCTCTACGGGCCGCCCTCACCAAATCCGCATTCATCTCGCCGCTGCTGGTCACCCTCTCCTGGGCGATCCGCTTTATCCCATCGGCGGCATCCCAGCCCCTACGGGCACCGCTATGCCCGGCGACTGTGGCTACCACCTACATGCCCATCAACTCCGATTTATCCATCCCCACACCGGGCACCCTATTGCCATCACCGCTCCACCCCCCCAAATTCTCTCTATTTAGCTAATTCATTCGGCCAATCCATCGGCCAATCTACATTTAGCCAATTTTGTTAGCCAATTTTGCCAACGGGCCATCCACACCTGCCAAATACCCAGCTTCTGGTCTAAATTCAATTCATCCTTCATCGTTCCGCCTTCATCCTTCTCTTCCATGTCACCCTCCTACATTCTCTATGCCCAACATGGCTGGGCTGACATCAACACAGGTATCAGTAGGCTCGCTACCCAAATCGCTTGCCCGAGGGCAAAAGTCATTGTCCCGAATCTAGGCTTTGTCAATACGTGGATTCGGATTGCGCCCTTGGTTGACCGGGTAGAAGCGATCGCACATCAAACCCAAACCCAACATCCCAATACGCCCATCCGCATCGTTGGCCACTCCATGGGCGGCCTGATCTGGCTAGAAGTACTCGCCCGCAATCCCCAATGGTGGCCCCAGGTAGAATCCCTTGTCCTCGTTGCCTCCCCCGTCGGTGGCGCAGATCTAGGTCGCCTATTCGATCCTTTTGAATGGGGACTTGGTATCGCCCGCGATCTGGGCACTAATCGTCGTCCACTGGCCGAAAAAATTGCCGCACAGATTCCTACGCTCATCATTGCTGGCGACTACGACGGTGGAAGTGACGGTGTTGTGCCCATTGAGTGCACCAAATTTTGTCGTGCCAGCTATATCACCGTCAATAACATTGACCATGACCGGATGAAAAAGCATCCTGCAGTTGCGCAAATTATTCAACAGTTTTGGCAAAGCCGCGATCATCTTTGTGTGCCAGACGTGGTTGAGACTGAGTGCGATCGCATTATCCGCCAGCTCCAATCCATTCCTGGCATCACCGACGCTCACTACAGAGGCTTCACCGCTTCTCAGCCCTGGGCAAAGCTCTCCACAGGCCTAACCCTGCGCACCTGGCAAAATCGCATGGGCATCCACCACATCTTCCTTTCCAATCCATCCGGAGATTGCCTCTTCGCAGGCTTCGTTGGCTGGCCACACACAGAAGCCCTCTACGAAACCCTATGGCACCTAAAAGAGAGCAGCCCGCAATCTATTTGTTAACCTAGAAAGAGTATGGCCGGCAAGCAATGAAGCCTCTCCTCCTACATATGTAGCCCTCAGCACTCGGTCTTTGTACAGTGAACAGCAGATACGTTAACCCACTCACAGACTTTGGCTTTAAGCGCATCTTTGGCACAGAGCCCAACAAAGCGCTGCTTATAGACTTCTTAAATGTTGTATTGCCCGCAGAGCATAATATCAGTGACCTCAGCTATCGGAATAGTGAAAAAGTAGGCAACAGTACCTTAGACAGAAAAGCAATTTTTGACCTCTACTGCCAAAGCAAAAGTGGCGAACGCTTCATAGTAGAGATTCAAAAAGCCAAACAGAATTTCTTCAAAGACAGAAGTGTTTATTACTCTACTTTTCCTATTCAAGAGCAGGTTATCAAAGGAGAATTCTGGGACTATCGTTTATCGCCTGTTTATACCGTTGGCATCTTAGATTTCATTTTCGATGACCATAAAGGCGACGACACTTTCCTCCACACCGTAGAGCTAAAAGATCAACACTGCAAAGTCTTCTATGACAAGTTGAAATTTATTTATCTGGAGCTCCCAAAATTTCAGAAGCCTCTAGAAGCATTAGAAACTCACTTTGACAAATGGCTCTACTTGCTACGCCATCTATCCACATTAGACAATCCCCCTGAGCCACTACAGGAAGAGACGTTCATGCAGCTATTTGAAGTTGCTGAAATTGCCAACTTCTCACCCGTAGAACAAGGTGCCTACGAAGATAGTCTGAAGTACTACCGCGACCTAAACAATGTCGTAGATACATCAAGACAAGAAGGCCGTGAAGAAGGCCGTGAAGAAGGCCGCGAAGAAGGTGCGACCCGCATTATCATCCGGTTGCTAGAAAAACGTTTTGGTCAATTGCCAGAGGATACCTTTACCGCCATTCAATCTCTAAACGTGGAAGAATCAGAGGCTCTCAGTGAGGCACAGTTTGAATTTAAGACGCTCAGTGATTTAGAAAGGTGGATTGCGAAACGTTAAAAGAGTAAATGTAGAATGCCATCTAGGCAATTTTCTCTTCCCGAAAGCCATTCTGGCTAGGCACTTTTGTGTACCGCTTAAGCTGCTGTTCGTACTGCGCAATTAAATCCGCCTTCTTTAGATTGCGACGAGAGCCGATAGGCCGCGTCCTTACACCGCAAACTTCAGCAAGGTTTGCTCTCCGAAGGTCTGCTACCCGCCACTTTTTCCAATCAACTGGCACACAAGTCATCTCAAATGGCATCGATACTGACCTACTAACAGGCTTTACCAGTTGAGGGGAAGCCGTTCGCATAGTCTCTACAGGCTGCTCAACCGTAATTTCAATCGTCCCACTTGAAGGTATTGCAAAAGCTGATTGGCTGGACACTATGCTCACAGGCTTTTCTACATCGGCTTGCCTGATGAGCTTAGAAGGTTTAAGGGGTTTTATAGGCCTATTCACATTGCGCGTAACAACATATGACCCAAATGCACAAATAATCCAAAGCTCAGCCCCATATATGAGACCTGTCATCGCAACGTTTAAGGCCTGATCAATGAGGTTAAACGTCATGATTAAAGCTGACATGTAAAGACAGCGATCGCTTTTTTGAAATGAAATCTAAAACTGCTTTTTTGTCAGGCTGATGTTGGCTCTGACAAAAA
>JBCBKQ010000053.1:0-25875 GCA_038521595.1 Cyanobacteria bacterium J06627_28
CAGATTACGCAAGGTGATCGAGATGCCTCTCTTTGCAATTATTGGGAGTATACGGGAAGTACTCCCGATGCCCTGTTTTGCAATTAACGAACAAGTATCTAACCGGATGCTCTGACCATTAGCTCACATAACTCCATATTAAATTTTCTCTTCTACCACACATGCGATTCCTTCTTCTATTCTATCAACAGCTTTTTATCCACGGTAGGCGGCGTGGACAAAGTCGTGGGTTTACGCTCGTAGAGCTATTGATTTCCATTGTTATCTCCAGCATCATTTTGGGTAGCTTGTTGTTCTTGACTGTAGAGCTTGTTACTGTTGATAGAAGGGAAACTATCGTAGACCAAGTTCAGCGTGATATGAACAGAGCGATGGAGTATATTACTGACGATTTACAAGAGGCTGTCTATGTTTATACAGATCCTCAGGGCATTGCCGCGCAGCTAGTATCAGATCCTAATTTCCCGGGCAATGCTGCAGATAGAGAAGTCCCTGTTTTGGCTTTTTGGCGAATAGATCCGTTAGATTTTGCTATTCCAGACTGCTCTACGCTGAGTGGGAATACACCAGATCCTGAACTAACGAAACAAGCAGACTGTCAATTGCTAGAAGTTCGTCAGGCTTATTACACGCTGGTTGTATACGCTCAAAAGGAAAATGATGGTAGCGATCCTACTTGGTCTGGTCAATCTAGACTTATCCGTTATGAGCTTTCAAAATATAGCGATCCGACAGACTTAGATTGGCGAGGTGGGTATCGAGATCCGACAAATCCGACCGACCCAGCGGCTCAATTTGACAACTGGCAAAGGCTGCCTAGTACTCCGCGCGGATCTCAGGCAGTCTTGGTAGATTATGTTCAGGCGCCTTCGGCTGAGCGTTTGGATCGCCCACCTTTGACTGATTCCACATTGCCATGCCAGGGCTATGGCTTAGATGATTTTGGAGATCCTTTGTATAGCGTAGTTCCAACCACGACTAGAGTTGATACAAACAATTCGTTCTTTGCTTGTGTACGAAGTTCTGCTTTAGATAACGCAGCGGCGGTTGATGCTGGGGGTAATGGTAACCAAGACGTCTATCTGTTTCTACGTGGCAATGTTCAAGGTGTTAATAATAGTGGCGTTAGGTCATATAGCGACTATACTTCTTTGCCTATTTTAGAGACTCAGGTACTCGCTAGAGGCGTGGTTAATAAAGGGTACAGGCAATAACAAATAGCCCTTCAAAAACCGATTTTACTCACTCTTAAAAGGATAGTCATGTGGCGACGTAATAGATTGAAGAAAACAACAGATACTGGCGGATTTACATTTCTTGAACTGTTAGTTGTCATTGTAATGGTCGGTGTCGTTAGTGCTATTGCTGCACCTAGTTGGCTAAGCTTTTTGAATCGTCAGCGTATGAACTCAGCCAGGGGTGAGCTGATGAATGTGCTCAAAAATGCGCAAGATGAAGCGCAGAGCCGTCGACAAAGCGTGCAGGTTAACTTTCCAGATCTGGCTAACCTAGCACCTGGCTCATCCCCCCTAGTTGTGGAGGTGAGGCCTAACTCAGCGAGTACCTCCGGTGTTGAGACATTACTAGGTAATGGTGAAGTTGGAGACAATTTTCAGATAGTGGCTGACTCGCCTGGGCAAATAGTTTTTGACTACGATGGCCGATTAGTGGAGCAATCAGGTGTCACCATGCCTTATGTTATTAAAATTGTTGACTCGAACAATAGTTCTGCCAATCCGACTCAGAGCTGCGTAGCTATTACTACTCTCCTAGGAGGGCTCCAACCGGCCAATAACGATCAGTGTGACAATTTCTAGAATAATAGGGTTTTAACAGATTTTTCGGCCAGTGCGCTGAGGCAATCCACTCTGGATGGGTTGATTGGATTGTTTTATTTTTAGACGTCTTTTCATAGACGAACAAAGCGATAGAGTCTGCTACGAGGGGATTACTTTTCTGAGAACGTATGCAGAAACAGTTTGGGTTTACTTTTTTAGAGATGCTTGTTGTGATTGTTTTAGCTGGCATCATTGCGGCAATCGCAGCACCAGGATGGCTGCGTTATCTAGAAGAGCAGAAAGTTACGGCCGGACGTAATCTGCTTCATTCTAAAATGAAAGACGCTCAGCTTCAGGCTCGAACGCAAAGCATC
Source organism: Cyanobacteria bacterium J06627_28 (assembly GCA_038521595.1). Lineage (GTDB taxonomy): Bacteria > Cyanobacteriota > Cyanobacteriia > Phormidesmidales > Phormidesmidaceae > Phormidesmis. The sequence continues at coordinate 2,153 of JBCBKQ010000053.1, forward strand.
TCTTGGCAGTTCAGTGTGCGAGAACATGATGACTTTGTTGAATGGGCAATACATCCAAAGTCTGTTGCACCGCATTCGGCACAGTGGGAGTCTTTGGCATCGGCGTCGATACAGCTAGATGGTGAGACGAATTTTGCAACTTCTGGCGATGTCTCTTATGTGCGCTTTGACGAGAAAGGAAATGTAGAGTATCGCCTGGGCCGTCTCACATTATCTAGTGAGCGCGCACCTAATGTAAAGCGGTGTATTGTCGTTTCTACACTGATTGGTGCTACGCGTACTGCAAAGGAGCAACCAGAGCCCAGAGACGGAAAGCTGTGTTACTAAACAATTAGCGAGTTTGATTAATCACGGCTGCCCATGATGCCGTCAAAGAGGAGAAAGAGGCCGCCAAGGAGGATGGCGAGGGCAGTGAGGACGAGAATCCAGTCGAGGTTGGGTGCGGTTTCCATAGGGCTTTTTGATTTGAGCTTTGGTGTTAAAAGGATTTGCGGGCGGAGACGAAGCGATCTCTACCTGAGAGATCGGGGTGGATGGTGATATGAGTGTAGCTGCCTTGTAATTTTAGGAGAGTAGAGACGGTTTGGGCTTGTCCAGTCATGAGTTCGATGAGCCAGAGGCCGCCGGGAATAAGATAGTGGATGCTTGTTTGGATGAGGGTATTGATAGCTTGCAGGCCGTCGGGGCCGCCGTCTAGAGCGAGGTGGGGTTCGTGGTTGGTGATTTTGGGATCTAGGGTGAGGACGGTTTTGCTAGGGATATAGGGTGGATTTGAGACTATGCCGGTAAGGAATTGCTTTGAGGATGATTGCTTTGAGGATGATTCTTTCAAGCTGTCCAGAGGGGTGAGCCAGCTGCCTTGGTGGAAGTGGAGATTTTGAGTGATGTTGTTCTTTTTGGCGTTTTGTTTGGCTACTGTGAGGGCAGCTTTGCTGATGTCAATGGCGTGAATAGAGGTGTGTGGGAAGGTTTTGGCTAGGGAAAGTGCGATCGCACCGCTACCCGTGCCTACGTCGGCCCAATGGCCGCTGAGCAATTGTTCTTTGATTGGACTCTCGTTTACTAACTGTTGAACAATATCTATGATGAGTTCTGTCTCGGGGCGAGGGATGAGGACGTCTGGAGTGACAGTGAGTGTGAGGTCACGCCAGGGGGTTTCGCCTGTGAGGTATTGGACGGGGGTGTGATCGCTGATACGCTGTTGCCATTTTTCTGTAAGCGCAGAGAGGGAGACTTTTATTGAAATGGACTGCTGGGTGAGGTAGGTCTCTAGGGTGAGGGTGGTGTTTGTGAGCGTTGTGAGACCTTGTAGGAGCCAGTCAACTTCGTAGGGATCTACATTGTTATTGTTGGCGAGGGTGATGGCCCAAGTTCGCCACTTTTGGAGTGCTTTGCCGGAGACTGTTTCGGTCATTTAGAGGACGTGGAGCAGGCTGGGGACATCGATGACTTCGGGGAACTGGCGGATTTTTGAGAGGGCAGACTGGAAGGCATTTTCGGGAACTTCATGGGTGACGACGACGAGTTCGACGAGGCCGTCTTGAATGCCGATTTGGACAATGGATTCTAGACTGACGTCATGGGTGCCGAAGCAGGTGCCGAGTTTGCCGATGACGCCGGAGGTGTCTTTAACGAGGAGGCGGATGTAGAGACGGGTGATGACGTCGGCATTGGGAACAATGTTGAGGGTATGGGTGTGAAAGCAGCCGAGGAGAGGATTGAGGGTTTGGACAGTGGGATTGGCTACGATCGCCAGTAAATCTGAGACAACGGCGCTGGCAGTGGGCCCTTCTCCAGCGCCAGGGCCGTAGAGCATGACTTGGCCAAGAGGGTCGCCTTCGATGAGGACGGCGTTGTTGACATCGTTGACGCTGGCGAGGGGATGGTCGATGGAAACGAGGGTAGGGTGAACTCGGGCCTGGATGTTTGCAGGGGCGTTGGGTATCTGGGTGGGGTGAAGCTTGGCGATGGCAAGGAGTTTAATGACAAAGCCGAGTTTTTCGGCGTAGGTGATGTCGGCGGCGCTGATGTTGCGGATGCCTTCGCAGTAGATAGCTTCGCGATTTACGCGGCCGCCAAAGGCGAGGGCAGCGAGGATGGAGATTTTGTCGGCAGCGTCTAGACCGTCTACGTCGGCGGTGGGATCGGCTTCGGCGTAGCCAAGGGCTTGGGCGTCGGTGAGGATAGGCTCGAAGTCTCCCCCTTCGTTTTGCATACGGGTGAGGATGTAGTTAGTCGTGCCGTTGATGATGCCCATGACGGCGTAGATGCGGTTGACGCTGAGTGCTTGCTTAAGCGGGGCAATGATGGGAATACCACCGCCGACGGCTGCTTCGATCATGACGTAGACGCCTGCGGCGGTGGCAGCTTTATAAATTTCTTCACCGTAGCGGGAGATGACGGCTTTATTTGCGGTGACGATATGTTTGCCGTTTTCGATGGCTGTGAGAATGAGGGTACGGGCGGGTTCTAATCCACCGATGACTTCGACAATGATGTCGATGGTAGGATCGGTAACAATGCTGTCTAGGTCCGTGGTGTAGAGCGTTTCTGAGAGGGAGACGTCTCGGGGTTTGAGCGATCGCACGCCGACTTTGCTAATTTCTAGGCTCTGTAGCAGAGGATGGCGACCTTGAGCTTCTAAGAGAATTTTGGCGACCCCTGTGCCGACGGTGCCCATGCCGAGTAGGCCTACTTTGAGTATCGCTGTAGAGTCTGCCGCCTTAGAGTCCAATGTCTGGTGGTCCTATGAAAATAACTTTCCAATTGTAAAGGAGGGACGCTCTGATGAGAACGCCCCTCCTTCTGGATGACTGTAACTGTCTGCTATGACTTGCTACTGCTTGCTTTTGGGCAGAAACGTTTAGTAAGTCTCTACGTTCCAGCGGTGTGCTTTCTTAAGGGTACGGCGGTACTCAGACCACTCGACGCCTGATTTTGACGCTTCTGCAGCCATGGCGTCGTCAATGCCATCTTCCATGCCCTTGAGGCCGCAGATGTAAACGTAGGTATTGTCCTGCTGAACCATTTCCCAGAGACGCTCTGCGTTTTCAGCAACGCGGTGCTGGATGTACATACGGCCGCCCTCTGAGTTCTTTTGCTCACGGCTAATGGCGTAAGTCAGCTCAAAGTTATCGGGGTATTTGGTCTGCATTTCCTCTAGCTCTTCTTTGTAGAGGATATTTTCAGTTTTGGGGATGCCAAAGATGAGCCAAGCCTTGCCATTGAACTGGTAGTCGGGGTTGGCTTCTTTTTCTTTGTCTTTGAACATGCGCCAGAGGTAGGCCCGGAAGGGGGCAATGCCGGTACCAGTACCCATCATGACGATGTTGGCATTAGGATCGTCGGTAAGAAGCATTTCCTTGCCGACGGGGCCAGTAATCTTTACCTTTTGGCCGACGTCGAGGTTGCATAGGAAGGTAGAGCAAACGCCTTGAACTTGCTCGCCTGTCTCGGGATCTTTGTACTCTAACTGGCGGACACACAAGGAAACGGTTTTGTCGTCTACGTCGTCGCCGTGCTGGGTGGAGGCGATGGAGTAGAGGCGAATCTTATGGGGCTTGCCCTTTTCGTCTTCGCCGTCGGGGATGATGCCAATGCTTTGGCCTTCCAGGTAGTGGAGATCGCCCTCGGAGAGGTCAAATTTGAGGTGCTTGACGGTACCAATGCCGCCTTCGGCAACTAACTCATCGTTGGACAGACACTTGCCAAGGTATGGAGTCTTTGGACGATAGATGTTGACGGGGACTTTTTTCTTTTCTTTGGCTTGAGTCATGGATTTCTTCTTAGATGGTGCAGAGGTTTTAGCGGGAGCGCTCTCCTGTGAAGAGGCCTGTGAAGAAGCCTGTGGAGAGGGCGTGGAGGCTGCGGCACCAACGGGACGAATGCTGATGATGTTGCCGCCGAGCTGCATAATGCGCCTGGCTTCTTGCTGCATACGACTGTAGGGCACGGTAATTGAGACGGTACCGCTGCGACGGAGCGGAGCGCTCATATCGCTGGCTTGACCGCTTTGCCCTAGCCCTTCTACCTCATAGACGTAGAGACGGCTTTTGGCGGAGCTGGTGGCACTACTGCCGGTGCTGCTGGAGTTGTACATCCTTAGTATTCGCCCTTTGTGGCTTCGTATTTCTATATGCAGACTAGATTATCATTGTGAGCCGGATGATTTCTTTGGCTGCTAGGAATATTTGCCAGTGGGAGGATAACGATGTCTGGGACGGGCACTTTTCGTGCTTTCCGCCTATGGATGTCCTTTTCAATGCGCTTTCAACTGCTTGGATTGACTCCGTTACGTTAAGTGCACTTGAAGACACATCCCTTCAAAATTGTAAGGCGACTTTTTGAATTTAGCGTCAGCGTCTGTTGAAATTTAAGGTCTTTGTAAGATGGCCGAAATGTCTGCTGTGGCTAGCTTTGGGGATCGTGAGGGTTTTTACGCAGATGATGTTTGTTATGACTACGGGGATCAGTCGCTATAGATTGCTCAAGTCTCTCAGTTATCTGGACTTTGAAGTGGTAAGGGCGTTGGTATCTTTTTTCTGATTTCACTTGAGGGCACAGACGTCTAAAGCGTCTTGTTTGGACGTGGGTGACTCTGATAATATTCAGATTACGTAATCAAAAGTTTCAAATCATAAAAAAGTGTGATTTGTGCAGGTTGGGTGATTTTGTCTGGTGCTGCTGTTTTGGTGGCTGCTAGGCTTAATTTTTAAAAATGATTTTGACTTTGTTGCAGAGGATCCTATGACCAGTAAGGAAGGCCAAGTAGTTTTAATCGGTGTTGCCGGAGATTCGGGATGCGGCAAATCGACTTTTTTGCGTCGGTTGGCAGACCTCTTCGGTGAAGAGTTTATGACGGTCATTTGCTTGGATGATTACCATAGCTTGGATCGTAAGCAGCGTAAGGTGCAGAAGGTGACGGCACTGAACCCTAAAGCGAATAATTTTGATCTGATGTACGAGCAGATTAAGGCGCTGAAGGAAGGTAATACGATTGATAAGCCTATTTATAACCACGAGACGGGTGAGCTGGATCCGCCGGAGAAGGTGGAGCCCAATAAGATTGTGGTGATTGAGGGTTTACACCCGCTGTATGACGAGCGTGTGCGCAGCCTATTGGACTTTAGTGTGTACCTCGACATTAGCGACGAGGTGAAGATTAACTGGAAGATTCAGCGTGATATGGCTGAGCGCGGTCACACATATGAAGACGTGCTAGCGGCGATTAATGCGCGTAAGCCTGATTTTGAGGCGTACATTGATGTGCAGAAGCAGTATGCGGATGTGGTGATTCAGATCTTGCCGACGAACTTGATCCCAGAAGACAAGGAGAATAAGATTCTGCGGGTGCGCTTGATTCAGCGTGAGGGTATCGAAGGATTTGAGCCGGTTTATCTGTTTGACGAGGGCTCGACGATTAATTGGATTCCTTGTGGTCGTAAGCTGACCTGTTCTTATCCTGGTTTGCGGATGCAGTACGGACCCGATAGCTACTTTGGCAATGAGGTGTCTGTGCTAGAGCTAGATGGTGAGTTTGATCGTCTAGAAGAGGTGATTTATGTGGAGAGCCATCTGAGTAATACCTCTACTGAGCACTATGGTGAGATGACTGAGCTGCTGCTAAAGCACCGGGATTATCCAGGTTCGAATAACGGCAGTGGTTTATTCCAGGTGTTGGTGGGCTTGAAGATGCGGGCGACGTATCAGAAGCTAACAGCAAATGCGAAGGTACCTGCGGCGGTGGCTTAAGGGTTGAAAGCGGTTTGGTTTAATAGCTCTGGAGGTGCCCTTTATTGGGTGCCTCTTTTTTTTGAATAGCGGATTGCTGAAAGATTTGTATACGGCGGCTGTGTAGATGTAGTGAGCTGGAGTGTGTTTGTGTGTGCTCACTTGCAGTTCTTCAAAAGAGATGTAAGGTAATCGTGCTTGTGTAGCGGTATATGGGCTAAAATGTAGGGTACGCTTTTTGTGGGCTTTGCTTGGTTTGTAGGCGGTTTAGGGTTCTATGATGACGTAAGCAAAGTGCCAAACGCTATACTTTGGCGCGTCGCACAGGGACCACTACTTTTACATTGGCTTTAGCTATGCCTTCTGATTCGAATAAACTTACGTGCATTTTGATTGTTGAGGACAGTCAGGGGCGGCGTGAGATTTCCCTTGAGAATTCGGTCTATTCACTCGGACGAGATCCGAAGTGCGATATTCGTTTGGCGTCTCAGTTTGTGTCGCGGCATCATGCGACTTTAGTGCAGTTGCCGAAGGATAATGAGACGGATTATTACCGGATTGTAGATGGGAATTTGAAGGGGAAACCGAGTGCGAATGGAATGCTAATCAACGGGCGGAAGGTGCAGGCCCATGATTTGGTAAATGAGGATGAGATTGTGTTTGGGCCGCAGGCGCGGGCAATCTTTTATTTACTGGAGCGTGATACGTTTACGGGGGCGGCTCCAGATGAATTTGATATCACTCTAATTAGTCCGAATATGGTGGATGAGGATGATTGAGCGGCTCAGAAACCAAAGCATTGGATATAGCAATCGACAGATGTATCCGTCGATTGCTAGTCGAGTTAGCTGTTGATACTAAACGGTTTCAGCGCTTATTAATGCCCTGGCTATAGCCGTTCGCACTTAGCTTACGCCACTACGAATAGCCATAACCCTTGTTCTATAAAGCTAAGTGCATGGCAAAGTGCGCAATGTATTGCGCACTTTGCCATAACTCGACAGAAGCTATAGCTAAATACGATCTTGTCAGGTGCTTCCTCGATTATTCGAGGAAGCATTTTTTATGGGCGGATGGCGTGCTCAGTATGTGGGTCGAAGAGGTGAATTTTGTCGGGAGGAAGGCTAATTTGGAAGGTGTTTCCAGCTTGGACGGGGTATTCGGCAGGGATGCGAATTTGCAGTTGGGTGTTGTCTATTTCATCTGGGGTTGTGGGTGAGAGGGTGGCGATGACGAAAGTTTCGCTGCCGAGGGCTTCGAACTGGTTGACGATGGCGGGAAAGCTGTTGGGGGTTTGACCAATGGTGATGTGCTCGGGGCGGATGCCTAGGGTGAGGGTTTGGTTTGTGTAAGGTTTGATGGCTTCTTTCCAAAGCTCGGATAAGGCCACGTTAAAGGCTGAATGTACTAGCTGACCGGCACGAACCGTCACAGTAAGGAAATTCATGGGGGGAGACCCAATGAAGGCGGCGACGAATTTGTTGGCGGGGGTACGGTATAGCTCTAAGGGTGGGGCGACTTGCTGGAGGTGGCCTTTGTGCATGACGGCAATGCGATCGCCCATGGTCATGGCTTCGGTTTGGTCGTGAGTGACGTAGATAGTGGTCGTGCCGAGCTGGCGCTGTAGGCTGACGATTTGGGCGCGGGTTTCGGTGCGGAGTTTGGCATCTAGGTTGGAGAGGGGCTCGTCCATGAGGAAGACTTGGGGATTGCGGGCCATGGCGCGGCCGAGGGCGACGCGCTGCTTTTGGCCGCCGGAGAGCTGTTTAGGTAGGCGGTTGAGCAGGTCTTCGATTTGGAGCATTTTGGCGACGGTGCCCACGCGCTGGCGGATGGCTTTTTCGGCGGGGGAGTCGTAGCGCAGGGATGCGGGGAGTTTGCGAGTGAGGCCGACGAGGGTGCTGTCTATCCAGCTAGATGAAGGAACGCGAAGTTCTGTATTTACGCTGTCTTTATTTTTGGCGTTCTCTTCGGCGTTCTTTTCGGCATCCTCTCTGGTGCCCTCTTCGGTGCCGTCTTCCTCAGATTGAGCTGCGGGCAAGGCGCGGCGGAGGCCAAAGGCGAGATTGTCATAGACGCTGAGGTGAGGATAGAGGGCGTAGCTTTGGAACACCATGGCGATGTCTCGCTGCTTTGGGGGGAGCGTGTTGACAATGCGATCGCCGACCTGAATCTCTCCGCTGGTCAGGGTTTCTAATCCTGAAATTAGACGCAGTAAAGTACTTTTGCCGCAGCCGGAAGGGCCGACAAGTACCATAAATTCACCGTCATTGATGGTGAGGTTGATATCGTCGAGGACGGCGGGTGTGGCTATTTTTTCAGCTTGATTGGTTTCTTTTTGTGCAGCGTCTGACTGAGAAGACGAGGCAGGAAAGACTTTGGTGATGTTTTTTAGGAGGACGTTTGCCAAGGTTAGGAGAAAGAGAGAGGAGCTTAGTCGTCGTTTTTGCTGTTGGGGATGTCTGTGATGAGGGTTTCGGTGATGATTTCGCTGCGGCCCGGAGTGACGAGGCGATCGCACGGCTGACTACGACCCTGCAATGGAATGTTGGCCATGGCGAGATTAGCAGAGCGGTCTTCGCTGGTGAGCAGAGTGACGGTAGAGTCGGGCACGGCCACTATCATGGCGCTGAGGACGTCGTTTTTCATGCTGAATTTGAAGGACTGAGAGCCAATGCCGCCTCGGTTTGAGCTTTTGAAATTGCTGACGAGAATGCGTTTACCATAGCCCTTGTTTGAGACGAGGAGCAGGGTGTCTTTTGACTTGACGGGAACGCAGCCAACGAGCTGTTCGCTCTTGGGTAAGCGAATGCCCATGGGGCCTTGGGCGGTGCGGCTCATTTCGGGGAGCTGCTCTTCGTTGACTTGGAAGCGGAGGAGGCGACCACCTGAGGAGGCCAGAATCAAATCGCTGCCAAGGGGCGCAGTGAAGGCAAATTTGAGCGTGTCTTCGCCTTTGAGTTTGACAGCCGTGAGACCTCTGCCTGTGATGTTGGTGAGTTCTTCGGTGGGAAGACGCTTGATGCGACCCTGGGTGGTGATGAGGATGAGCTGCTGGCTGAGGCGCTCTTCGGTGAGGACGATTTGGCTGACGATGCTGTCGGGGGTATTGCCGACGCTGTTGGGCAGCTGGCTGATAAGTGGGACGCCTTTGGTTTGCCTTGGGCTGGTGGTAGGCACGTCACCGACGCGGACGCTGTAGGCTTTGCCGTCTTGGGTGAGGACGAGAATTTCTTCGGTGGGATTGGTGATTTCGGTCTGCAGTGTAACATCGTCGAATTCTTCGAGAGCCTTATGACGCTTTGTGGGTTTTGGCTTGCGGCGAGCGTAGACTTTAGCGGAAGAACGGCGGATGTAGCCTTTACGGGTGATTTCAACGATGAATTCTTCTTCGCTTTCTTCGGCGGCGATGTCGGCGAGAATCTGTTGTTCTTTGTCGCGTTCGGCGGCGGTTTGGATGCGGGTGCGTCGGGGGTCTTTGTATTTCTTTTTGAGGGCGCGAAGCTCTTTTTTGAGCGATTTCATCAGGACATCGCGGTCTTCGATGAGGCGCTCTAGCTCTTCTGTGCGGTCTAGCAATTCGTCGAATTCGTCACGCAGCTTTTGCTGCTCTAGGCCGGTGAGGCGGCGCATGGGCATAGCGAGGATGCTATCTGCTTGGCGATCGCTCAGTTCGAGCAGATCGGCCATTTCGACTTTGGCCGTGGTGCCATCTGGGGCATTGCGCAGGATTTCGATAATGTCGTCTAGGTTATCTAGGGCAGTGATGAGACCGGCGACGACATGGGCGCGATCGCGTTTTTTCTCGAGTTCGTCGCTGTACTGGCGAATGAGCGTTTCTTCGCGAAAGCTCAAAAAGGCTTCTAAGACTTCTCGTAGGGAAAGCTGCCTTGGCTGACCTTCATCGATGGCGAGCATAAGGGCGCCAAAATTGGTCTGCAGGGCAGTCATTTTATAGAGGTCGTTCAAAATCAGGTGGGGCTGGGCCTCCCGCTTGAGTTCGATGACGACTCTCATGCCTTCGCGATCGCTTTCGTCGCGGATGTCGGCAATGCCGTCGATTTTACCCTGGTTTACGAGACTGGCAATTTTGGTAATCCAGCTCGCTTTGTTGACCTGATAGGGCAGTTCGGTGGTGATGATGGCCTGGCGCGATCGCTTTCCTTTTCCTGGACGAATCTCTTCAAAGCTAGTGACGCCGCGAATGGGAATACTGCCACGACCCGTGCGATAGGCGTCGTGAATGCCCTTGGTATCAATGATTTCTGCTCCGGTGGGAAAATCTGGCCCCGGAATAAGGCTGAACAACTTTTCGTTAGAGAGATTTGGCCGGTCGATGAGAGCAATGAGACCATCGACCACCTCACCTAAGTTGTGGGGGGGAATATTGGTCGCCATGCCGACGGCAATACCAGAGCTACCGTTGAGAATGAGATTCGGCAGCTGCGCTGGCAGAACAACAGGCTCCTGCTGGGAGCTGTCGAAGTTGTCAGCAAAATCTACAGTGGCTTCGCTGACTTCGCCAAGAATGGCATAGTGCCCCACTTCAGCTAGACGCGTCTCTGTGTAGCGCATGGCAGCGGGTGGATCGTTATCTACCGAGCCAAAGTTGCCGTGACCTGAGAGGAGGGGATAGCGACTAGAGAAGTCCTGTACCATCCGCACGAGGGCATCGTAAACGGCCTGATCGCCGTGGGGGTGGTACTTACCGAGGACATCACCAACAACGCGGGCACATTTTCTAAAGGGTCTATCTGGGACAAGGCCTAGCTCGTGCATGGCGTAGAGGATGCGCCGGTGAACGGGTTTGAGGCCGTCTCGGACATCGGGCAGGGCGCGTCCAACGATGACGCTCATGGCGTATTCCAAATATGACCGCTGCACTTCGGTATGAAGCGCGATGGGAACGATCTGCTCATTGGAAAAATTTAACTGTTTCGCCATGAAAGGATGCCTGTGGAAAATATTTAGGGCTAATGTTTGGGGCCACTACCTGGGTTGTTTTGCGGCTGATTTTAGGCCGTGATAACCGCTGGTCGGAAGGGATTACAGCGTATGATTCAAGACCCAACAATGCTGTACGTTACACGCAAGCGTCGAAAAACTGCAATACTCTAGGATGTAGTCCTAAAGATTTCTAACTTAAAAAAGTCTAAAGACTTTCTAAAGTTGTGCCTGAAATCAGGTCAATGCGTGGGGTTGTTTTACCTGCCGCAGTGGAGTGGATTACAGGTTGCGGGTCGCCTGCAGCGCCATACAGGTTGTAGATCGTGTTGTGGGGCTTCGTCAAACGTTTTGGTAAGAAAGAAAGTCATGAAGACCGTTTTGATTGTGGAAGATGACATGGTAAATGCCCGTGTTTTCTCAAAGATTTTGACGAAACGCGGTGGGCTGAATGTCAAACACACTGAGAATGTGGAGGAAGTGATCACTATCGCTCAAAAGAAAGAGGCAGATGTGATTTTGATGGATGTGTCGCTCTCTCACAGCATGTATCAGGGTAAGCCGGTGGACGGCATTGAGATTACTCAGATGCTAAAAAACGACCCAGAGACGTCTGATGTGCCGGTGATATTGGTGACGGCTCACGCCATGGATGGCGACCGCGAGAACTTTTTGACCCAGAGCGGGGCAAATGGCTACATTTCAAAGCCGGTAGTGGATCACCAGAAATTTGTTGATGACATTACCGCTGTGATGGAAGCCTAGGTATCTCGGCAAGTGCCTAGAGATTAGTTCACTTGTATCATATCTGTGACGTCTTCTGATTATTTCGACTGGCCGTTTGGGCCTAGAAGACGTTTGGGCCTGGAAGATGTGAGTTTAGAAAAAAGCGACGGTCTCGCAATTGAGACCGTCGCTTTTTGATTTTCTGCTTTTCTAGCTAGCACTTTACTGCAGCTGTAATAGCAAATCGCGCAGGGTGGGCGTGCTAAAGAATTGCTGGGTGGCGGTGATGAGCTGCTCGCCCCAGAGGTTGTCTTCGAGGAAGCTGATTTCAGCGTAGCGGGGGTCGCGCTCTAGGCCAGCGATCGCAGTATTGGTATCGTTCACGTCCTGGCTGCCCTGGGCAAATCTAGCGACGGCGATGGCGAGCTGTGGTTCGGTTTCTTCGGTGCCTGCGAGGGTGAGGGCTTCTTGCCATTTTGCGATCGCGCCATCCACATCTCCAGCTTCGTACATGACCAAGCCGATGTTGTTCACAGCGGGCCAAAATTCGGCATTGTTGCCGACGGACTGCTCATAGTGATCAATGGCTTTGTCGTACTGGGCGAGCTTGTAATAGGCGTTACCAAGATCAAAGAGGGCATTCGCATTGTCGGGCTCTAGCTTGAGGCCATCTTCAATAGATTGCGCTGCCTGAGCGTAGGAGCCTTCGCTAAAGTAGGCGTTGCCGAGGGCAAACATAACCAGCGGGTTTTCAGGCTGGAGGGCTTTAGCGCGCTCCAGGGTCACGATTGCCTGTGTAGGCTGTGGGTTGCTGGCCTGCAAGTAAAGGCTGCCGAGCAAGGCCAAAATATCTGCATCGCCGGGCAATAGCTGAGCCGCGAGCTGAGCGCGGGCCAGGGCTTCATCGTACTGAGAGAATTGGGCCAGCTGGGCCGCATCGCGAGCGAGGCTTTCGCCATCTTCCTGTAGGCGCTCTTCGTCTAGCGGCAGGGTATAGGGAAGCAGAGCTTGGGCCAAGGCGGGTTTTGCCTGATTCCAAGCGCCAAGAAGCAGCAAGAGCGAAAAAGTGAGTCGTTTGAGCACGGTTTGTCAGGAGAGAGAACAGCAGACTTCGATACTGATAGCAGCGAGCTGATGCATCAGCTCGCCAGGACAAAGTAAGAATGCATCCTTACTTTGCTATGCGCTTAGCGCTTTACAGAGTAAGCGTTGTAGCCATCTGTAGTGGCTAGAGCTAAGTGCAAAAGAACACACCCTATTTCAGCATAGGTTTTGATGATTCTATCGGATGGGTGGACAGCTGAGGGATCGGAAAGCACTAGAACCTTAGCTCATATTCCAACAAAACTTGGTTAATATCGTCCAAATTGGTGTTGGCACGCAGGGTGAGTGAATCGGTCAGTCGGTAGTTGAGGCCGAATTCGGGGTTGGAGTTGTCGGTGATGATTTTGAGAATGGTGGCTGAGGCATCTTCGGTAATGTCAACGCCGACTTCGGCAGCGATGTCTAGACCGCTGGCTTCGTCGTCACTGTCTACACCGCTGCGACTTGCTGCCGTTACCGGAAACAGGCGAAATTCGCTGACGCTCAGAGTATTGCCAATGAGGTCTTGAATATTAGTCAGGAGTGCGCCGCCGACAAGGTTGATCAATCCTTCAAAGCCATCGCCACCGCCCGAGAGACTATCGACTGTGGATTCTAGCGCGGTGACAAAGCCGCCGCCAATGAGCGCAATCAGCTCTGACTGGTCACGTGGGGGAGAGCTAGACAGTTCGATATTTTCTAAAAGGTCTTGGGCGGGGCCTTTGACGTTGGCTCTGACGCGAATGGTGCGGATAGAGCCAGGATTATCGAAGCCGTCGTTGGACGTGTCGGCAATTTCGGCACGGGCAAAAGAGGTATTGCTGGCTGCAACGAGACCAGTACTGTCGACCTCTTGCACAGAGGCGCGAAGGGCGACATCTAAAAACGGATTCTGCAGACCTGTTTCTGGGGTGAAGGTGGCTGTGTTGTTACTTCCTCTCAGGCGAAAGACTGTTGTATTGAACAGGTTGACTCTACCTGATCTGAGTCGGATAATGCCTTCTGGTTCGATATCGTCTGGGGAGCCGTTGATGAATAGCGTGCCATCGGCGACGAAGTTGAGCAGGTTGCCCTGGACGATGCGGATGGAGTCGCCAAGGGTGAGTTCTAAATCCCGGAAGACGGGAGTGATGCCACCGCTATTATTGGCATTGTTATTGGCATTATTTTGCTTGGTGCGCTGATTAGTGGGCTGATTGGTGCGCTGACTAATAAAGGCTGGTTCGGCGGACTGGTTCGGCCTAGCGGGTAGCTCAGAGATTTCTTCTCTGGTTTCTTCTCTGGTTTCTTCTCTGCCATCATCAACGAATTCGCTGCTGCCGCTTTCGGGTAGTAATACCTGACCTTGGGAGAGCAGGACGCGCCCGCCGATTTGAGGGCCATTGCCTAGGGCGCTGCCGCCGACGACGATTTGGCCATTAACACCGCCGCTGTAGAGATCGTTTTCCAGGGTGAGTGCGATGTTTTCTAGGTTTACGGTGAGCGGTCGACCTGCATCTAAAGGCTGTGGGAAGAGCGGATTTATGCTTTCATCGACCGGGCTTTCGGCGGGGTTGTTTGTCTCTGTGGGCGCTTCTGTATTGGGTGCTTCTGTATTGGGCGCTTCAGCATTTTGTGGTGTACCACCCTCTGGCATGGCTGCTGAGGTCACTAGGGTTGCAACCTGTGTGCCCGGAAGGATAGGCGTCAGCAGCGGGAAAGTGCCTGCGGCATTGAGTTGACCATTGCTGAACTGACCCTGAAGGGCTTCGACAATAATCTGGTCGCCTGCGAAGGTGGCGTTGCCATTGACATTGGTCAGCGGCTCGGGCAAGACAGCCGCGCTGAGGGTGGTATCGCTGAGGGTGGCTTCGCCAGAGATGACTGGGCTAAAGAGGGTGCCTCTGACGAGCAGGCTGATTTTACCTGCACCTGACTCCCAAGCAACCTGATCTGTGAAGATATTTAGCAGCGCCAGGCCTTCGTTTTCAACGTTGATATCGACGGTGAGTTCGTCGCTCTCTGGGACGACGTCCATAAACTCAAAGGCGTAGGGGATGTCAGCGGTAAAGGTGGCGGGCCTTCCAGGTGTTTCTGCGGTTGCTTGGACACGGTCGTCGGTCTGTAGCCTGAGGCGAGCTTCATCGTATAAGAAGAGAAGCGTGGCCGTTTGGATAGGGGTGTCGTTGATAGAGGCGTTCGTCAGCCCGCCGCGACCGCGAAACTGAGGGTTTGCAAGGGTGCCATTAATAGAGGCGTTGGCATTGGCTAGTCCTTCGATATCTAACGGTAGCTGGAGCACATCGCGGAGATGGGAGACGTCGATGTTTCTGACAGATGCCTGTAGGTTTGACTCTAGCTGTGTATTTTGCCCGTAGACGAACTGTCCGGCTAGGTTGATAAACGCTTTGACGGGTTGAACGGCTGTGGCTACTGGAAAGGGGTTGTCGGGATTGGTGTTATTGGGGATGAACTCTGGTGAGTCGTTACTCGATGCATTTTCGCTGCTGGGAGTTTCGCTGTTGGGGGCGGTGTCTTGGGCCTCAACAGCGGTTATGGGGACAGCAATGGTGGAGGCAAAGCGGACGGGCTCTAGGGTGAGAACATTTGGTGTGAGGGTGCCTTTGGCAATGACGTCTTGGGCGCTGTAGTCTTCGCCCCATTGCCAGTTGTTGCCAGCGAGATCGAACCCTAGGCTGAAGTCGTTGCCGCTGCCGTTGAGCTGGAAGTTTCCTGCGAAGTTGCCATTGAGTTCTTGCAGAGTCGGGAGTGGTTCGGCGGCCTGTGCGATCGCCCGCTCTTCTTCTAAGGCCTGAATTTCTGCTAGCCGATCTAGCTGGGTCGCCAGCGTATCGGCTCCGGTATTTGCCGTGGCGAGTATGGCGTCTAAGTCTGCCTGGGTGAGCGGATCTTGTAGCCAGTCTGGTGGGGCTAGGCCTCGGCGGAGATCTTCTAGCCTGTAGATGGAGAGGGCGCTCAGAATATTTTGAACATCGCCCTGGCGGGTTGCGATGTCGGCGCTGTAGCTAGGAACTGCGCCCTGCAGCGACAGGCGACCCGTAACGTCGTACAAATCTTCGCCCAGGGTCAGCTGGCCACCTGTGAGCGTGGCAATTTGGTTGGCGTAGTTGACTTGGCCTGCGAGCTGCCCCGCGCTGATGTAGCCAACGCCTAGCTGGTCGACGGTGAAGTCGCCTACAAGGGTTTGGCTACTGAGATTAGCAATTACATTATTGGCACTGAGGGTGCCGCGCAGCTGACCAATGTCGGCAAAGCCATCGGCGGGAAAGTTGAGTGCGGCGATGGGAAAGTCTCTGGCTTCGGCGGTGAGAATGTCGCCCTGGGTGCGGCCTCTCGCAAAGGCTTCGCGCCAGTCGATGTCGAAGTTGAGGGCGGGAATGGTGCCGGGGGCGACAGGGCCAACGTTGAGCGCGATGGCGTCAGTGCCGCCTGCAACGTTTAAATCAAGCCCACTGGCAGCGTTGTAGGCGACGGTACCAGTGAGTAGTGAGCTGAAGGGGATATTGTTGGCGACGAGATCGTTTAGGCGGATATTGCCATTGAAGCTGGGAGCGGTGGGGCTGCCGGCGAGCCTGCCGGAGACGTCGGTGCGCCCTCGCAGGGTGATGATGTCTGGCAGGTCGAAGGGGAGTTCTGCGAGGGCGTAGTCTTGGGCGGTGAGGTTGAGATCTAGTCGCTCTAGGCCGGTGAAGCCGTCGTCAAAGGTGGGGGTAAGGGTGCCATTGGCAGTAATGCGGTTGCTTTCGGCCTGGATGACTTGAATTTGACTGCCGTCCCAGACGACTTGGGCAGTGAGGGGCGAGTTGAAGCTGGCAAACTGCTGGTTGAAGGCGGCGACGCCGTCGGAGAAGGTGATGTTGCCGCTAGCTGCGATCGCACTCAAACTCGTATCGGCTGTCGTCCCATTAAACCGGAACTGACCATTGACATCACCGCGCAAATCTTCAGAAAAAGCGCTGAGCTGCACATCTCGAAAGGCAACATCGCTATCCCAAAGGCCATTGACGAGGCTGCCGGATCCGCTCACAAGGCCGCCACCGATGGCAAAGACGGTATTGCTGAAGGCCAGATCTGTCCCGTTGGTAATATCGATGGTGCCAGAGCCAGGATATTGAGCATTTGGCGCATCCCAATCGACGGTGGTGGCAACGACGCCACTCTGGCCAGTAACAGTGGCATCGGCAGAAACGACCCCAATCTGGAAACCGGGCTCAAAGCCATAGAGGGCAGCGATGTCTTCGGCTGCGAGGTTGCGGGCGGCCAGCTGGAAGGTGAAGGGACTGCCATTCGTAAGCTGAACTTGGCCAGTGCCGCCAAGGAAGCCACCGGAGGTGGGGATGGCGGTGATGTCGCTGAGGAATAGCTGGGTGCCCTGGAGGAAAAAGTCGGTGCTGGCGTCGGCGAAGGTGACTTTATCGACGGTGAGCTGTCTGGTGGCGGTGGCGGTGCCAGAAAATTCGGGGTTGCCGATAGGGCCAGTGACGCGGGCGATCGCATCAAAATTACCCGTGGTGGGAACGGGCAGCTCTAGGTCAATGGTGTTGGAAAATTCTTCGACGGTGACGTTGCGCGTAGATGCGGTGATGTCGTAGCCATTGCCGGATGGGCTGTCAAAATCGAGGGTACCTTGGGCGATCGCATCAATTTCACCATACTCACCCGTGAGCTTATCAATCGCCCACTTGCTGTTCTTAAAGGTAGTGGTGCCGTCAATGTTTTCCACCGTGAGCGGCAAAATCTCCGTATCGATTGCGCCGTCAGCGAGAACAATTGCGCCGGAGTATTCAATATCTTCATTCGGGCGAAAGTCCATTTCCATGGTGCCGCTGACCTTACCCGACTCAATGCTGACCTCATCAGTTTGTGTCTTAATCGATGACAGCGTAAATGCCACAATATCTGCCAGCGGCGCTTCATCGGCACCGATCACTAGATTGGTGGCAATCGGTAGGGTTTCTTCGCTCTTTTCTTTTTCGCTCTTTTCTTTTTCGCTCTCTAGGGCTGTGGCATCGTCGTTTTCTTCGCTGGCATTATCCTCATTGGCATTATCCTCGTTGGCCTCATCGTCATTGACGCTAGCGACAACCTCTACCGGCTGAACCTCTCCTTTAAGCGTGATTTCGCCGCCATCAAGCGGTTTGCCTGCAATTTCAAAGCGATATCGCCGGGTTTCTTCTCCTGCAACAACAATCTTGTCTATATTTAGCTGACCAGCCACGTTGTCTAACGGAATCGGCAGAGACATTTCGCTCTCTGGGTTGCCTTCAAACGGTAGCGGCACTAGCGTTAGCTGCGAGTTTTCAACCCGGACATCATCTACGCTGATTTCAAAACGATTCTCGTCTTCGGTTTCTTCGACTTCAGGAATGAGGACGTTTAGCCATCCTTTCTCGGGATCCTGAGCAAGGACACCTTGGGCATCTGAAATTGTGAGGTCTAGCCCCAGCTTGCGCTTGAAAATTGTTTCAAACAGGTCAAATTCGACGGTGACGCTATCGGCCTCGACCGTGGTGGGATCTTCTGCTGACTCGCCAATGGTGGAGGGGCCAACGGTGATACTACCAAAGGTGACATCTTCGACGTCGCCAAGATTGACTGGTCGCTCTAGAAAATTAGTCAGTAGCAGGCTCAGACGGGGGGAGAGATCGTCTTGAATGTAAACCCAGCCCCAAGCGGCCAAGGCCAAGCCGACTGCACCAAAGACGGAGCCAATAAACGTACCGAACCAAAACCAGGAGAAGGAACGCTGGCGTTCTGAGTTAGTTTCTTCGAGATAGGCTACAGGCTCGGTGTCTTCAGAAAGAGAACTATCCGAGAGATTATCTTCTGACAGCGTCTCTTCTGGCAGAGAATTATCTGATAAAGGGCTTTCTGGTGATTGGTTGCTCTCTGGCGTCTCTTCTGATCCGCTTTCTGGCCCGTTATGGGGAGGGGGATTTGTAGGCACTGTCTATCGGCTTTGTAATGAACACGGCCCGACTACCCAGTTACTTTAGCAACTTTGCTCCCAATTAGATTTCGAATGTGGCACTTTCCTAGTAAGTCGGACTGGTGAGTCGGTGCATTCGTAACTTCCGCTGCTCCAAATGCATCCGGACGGCGCTATATAATGATTAACCAAGTATGCATGTGTAAATGGACAGGCCGCCTTTTCTTTCGAATCCGTTTTTGGTGTTGCAGAGTCGATACTTGGTGCTGGGGACGTATGTGATCGTCAGCGGCGTGGTGGGGTTTGGCTATGCGTTTTTGGGTCAGGCGGGTCTATTGCCCTGGCGGTGGACGGATCCGATTGCGATGCCTGTGCAGTCCATTGTGATTTGGACGGTGCTGGTGCTAGTCATCGTGTCGATGAGCCGCGACTATGATTTGAATCTGCATCAGGTATTTGGGCGTGAGCGTCCTCGCTTTTCAATCCTGTATGGGCTGCTTTTGGTGGCGAGCTTGCTGCTGTTTTCGATGGGCAGCTTTTCGGTTTTGCTCTATGTGCTGTCGCTGTCTTTTCCTGACTATGCGGCCAAGATTTTAGAGACTGACCTGATGCCGGGTGGCGGAAATAGTAGCTATCCGCAGCTGTACAACGCGCTGATGATGTGTTTGCTGCTGGTGTACGCTCCACTGGTAGAAGAGCTGGTGTTTCGAGGGATTTTGCTGCAGAGATGGGCGATGAAGTGGGGGTTGCGCTGGGGGGTGGTGACGTCTTCTTTGTTGTTTGGGCTGCTGCACTTTAATAACCCGGTGGGGCTGACTTTGTTTGGGTTGGTAATGGGGCTTTTGTATGTGCGCACGCGTAGTCTGTGGGTGCCTGTGCTGTGTCACTGTTTAAATAATTTGGCGGCGTTGGGAATAGACTGGCTCTCGAAAACAACGACGCCTGTGGATAATCCGGTGACGGTGGAGGCTATCCAGCAGAGCTGGTGGGTGGGTTTGGTTTTGGTTTTGGTGGCGTTGCCTTTGCTATGGCAGTTTATTCGTCGTAGCTGGCCGCAGCCTTTGGATGAGATTCCGTATTTGCTCAATGAGCCCAAGCTGGCGGAAAAGGAGAAGACGCCGGTTGGCTAGGGTTGTCTCTTAATTTTTCACAATTCATTTGTTTCATTTTTTTCTTTTCGTTGTTGCTAGATGCCTCCTATTCGCCGCGTTCGTCAGCATGTCAATCCGCTGAGCAATAAGTATTCGACGCCTGCGAAGTCGCCGGCGTGGGAGGCTGTTTTTGCTGAGCCACTGCTGCCGTTGCATTTGGATATTGGCTGTGCGAAGGGTGACTTTGTGCGGGAGATGGCGGCGCAGGTGGCGGATTGGAATTTTTTGGGGCTGGAGATTCGTCAGCCTTTGGTGGAGCGGGCTCTGATGCGGCATGAGCGAGCCGTGAAGGCGGGGGCACGGAGGAATCTACATTTTATTTTTTGCAATGCGAATAATTCTCTGAGATCTGTGCTGGAGACGTATCCGGGTGGTTTGCAGTGTGTGAGTATTCAG
Source organism: Cyanobacteria bacterium J06627_28 (assembly GCA_038521595.1). Lineage (GTDB taxonomy): Bacteria > Cyanobacteriota > Cyanobacteriia > Phormidesmidales > Phormidesmidaceae > Phormidesmis. Next base: position 22,112 of record JBCBKQ010000053.1, read on the forward strand.
TTTCCGGATCCGTGGTTTAAGAAACGGCATCAGAAGCGGCGGGTGGTGCAGCCGGAGCTGGTGGCTGTGCTGGCTGAGCTGATGCCGGTGGGCGCGGTGGTGTGGCTGCAGTCGGATATTGAGGAGGTGGCTGTGGAGATGTGCGATCGCTTTGATGAATATCGGGCTGCTTTGGAGGGGTCGCCTGCTTTTGTCCGAGATGGATCTGGCTGGCTGGGTGAGAGTCCTTTTCCGGCGCGGACGGATCGTGAGCGGGTGGGGGTTGAGAATGGGTTGCCGGTGTATCGGGCGCAGTATGTGCTGCGGTAAGGGCTTAAAAGGATGTAAACTTTTATAAACACCTTTTAATATTGTTAGTTGCGGGTATCGCAATAGAAAGTTATGGCTGAGCCTGTTGGGTTTGGGAAAAAGACGCCGAAGAAGCCAAAGTCGGAGCGGACGAAGAAGCGGGAGACGGCGTCTAAGCAGTACGACAAAATGAAGACGGATGGGCTGCCGGAGTATGAGGTCTACATGCGGGCTGTTGGGAGTAAGCAGTGGTTTCCGGTGGGTGCGATCGCGGTAAGGCGTTCAACGCAGATTAGTCGGGCGATTTATCACAGTGAGGCGGATTTGCTTCAGGGGGCGTATCGGGCGTTTCCGGTGCTGAAGAAGAATCAGGGGAATTTGGAGTATGGGTATCGGTTGAAGGGGGAGAAGGATGATGATATCGAGCTGGCGAAGAAGCCACTAGCGCGTAGTGAGCGGGGGTTGTTAGGGGCTTTTAATAGCATTAAGGGGCTGTTTGGGGGAGGTAAAGAGGTAAGCAGTTAAGAGGCAAGTCGTCAAGATTAGGGGATTTCCTCCCCTAGACCCCTCCTTTGCTTGGTGGTTTTAAATGCTGCTTGGGGGCCCAGGCTCCCCCAAACCCCCCGAAAGGGTTTCCTGGCGATGTAGTTCAAGAGATCGTTTTAAATTTGGGAGTCTCTTTTTTCGAGAGAAGTTGCTTTTTAAAGATTTTTCATTCTGATGGGGTGGGAAGATTTTTCTGAGGGGAGATTTTTGGTTGGTTTTGGTTTGCTATTTTTTGGGTTGATCTTTCAACAAGAGTTTTATTGTTATGGCTGCTCAGACAGGTGAACAAACAAATAAACAAGCAAATGAACAAACTAGGCCAACGCTGGCTTACTGGCATGTGTGGACGGATGATGATGGGGTGAGTCATCAGAGCCGGTGTGAGCTGACGGATTTTGAGAAGGAGAGTATGGGGGGCGATGCTGACCCGCAGTGGAATAATCGACTGATGACGGGGGATGCGGAGGTGCTGTTTTGTACTTTGCCGGTGGGCTGGGTGGGTGACTGGCATGAGAATCCGAGGCCGCAGTGGATTGTGCCGGTTACAGGGACTTGGTATGTGGAGACGATGGATGGTAGGCGGGTAGAGATGGGGCCGGGTGAGGTTTCTTTTGGCGCGGATCAGAATACGAAGAAGGATGACCAGGGGCGGAAGGGGCATACGTCTGGGTGTGTGGGTGATGAGCCGGCTCAGCTGATGGTGATTCAATTGAAAAGTGATGAGTACTTGGCGGCGAAGCCTGGGGCGTTGTCTTAGTGGCTGGGTCTGCGATGACGATGCCGGTGGAGATTTCGGAGGTGACTTCGGCGGATTTGGCGGAGTGGGTGGGGCTGGCGCTGCAGCTGTGGCCGCCGGAAAAAGGAGAGTCTGACTCGCAAGCGAAACTAGAAATGGAGGCGGAGCTGGCGGGGATTTTACGCTCGGCTCGGGATACGGGGCTGCTGGTGAGAGATAGCGAAGGGCGGGCGATCGCATTCATGAATCTCTCGCTGTGTGATGAGTATGTGCCAGGAGCAACGCAGTTTCCGGTAGCGTATGTAGAAGGGATTTATGTGGTGGACGAGGCGCGTCATACGGGGGTGGGTGCGGCGCTGATGGCGCGAGGTGAGGCCTGGGCGCGGGCAAAGGGCTGCAAGGAGCTAGCGTCTGATGTGGTGATAGATAATGAGGCCAGTCAGAAATTTCATACCCGAGTGGGGTTTGAAGAGGTGGAAAGGGTTGTATTTTTTATTAAAGATGTAGAGACGCCGTAACGATGCAAGAGCTAGATCCTAATCTGTGGCCGCTGAAGCAAGAGGCGGCTGATACGTCAGAAGAGACAACGCCAGAAAGAATGGGCAAGGTTGATCCGACGTCGCTGGATACGGCGACGATTGATCGGGTGATTGAGATGGCGTGGGAAGATCGGACGCCGTTTGATGCGATTGAGCAGCAGTTTGGATTGAAAGAGAAGGATGCGATCGCAGTCATGCGACGTTACATGAAGCGCTCAAGCTTTAAGATGTGGCGCAAAAGAGTAACCTCACGCGGCACCAAGCACGCAAAAAAGAGAGCGTTTGACACGGGCCGCTTTAAGTCGAGCAATCAAAAGAATTATTAGAGAGACTGCTGACACAGCTTGGTGTTATCTATGTTGGGAATACGCTGGAAAGTGCGCATTCAAACTCAGGTAAAAGCGGTGAGGTTAAGGTATCTGATGCCAGTAAGGTAGCGACTCTTTTGAGTAGGCCGTTATCTCTTCTGTATATTTCGATTTCTTTGAGTCGCCAGTTTACTATCCAGTATTCTTGAACGCCGTGAAGTGAGTAGAGCTTCAGCTTTACTTTTTTGTCGCGCTGTTCATTTTTTCCGCCTGATGACAAGATTTCCACCATCAGCTCTGGGGCGATCACAAAGTGTCCAGCGTCGTCAATGCCTGTTTCCTGACGTTCTTTGCTCGCCCAGACTAAATCAGGAATAACCGCATCAATATCAGAGAAAACGACACCAGGTACTTCGAAGGAGTTGCCGAGACCCGTTTTTTCAGACCAGTTTTCAAGATTGACGTGAAGCTTACTGGCTGCGCTTTGGTGACGAATGTGGGGTGCGCGGGTCACAAGTAATTCTCCACTGATAATTTCATAGCGCTTCCAGCCGCCATCGTCGGGCATGGCATCTAGGTCTTCAATTGTCCAGGTGACAGGGTTAGCAACCATCATATTCGTGGGTAGGCGTGTTTATAGTTTAGCGGATGCCTCTGTGGGCGATCGCGCTATGAAGCCTGAGCGTCAGGGAGATGGTTCTTCGGTGCGCTCCACAGCGCCCATGAGCTTGAGGGCTGTGCGTCGTCCGGGGGTTAGGCCGGTCGCACCCGTAATATCTAATCCTGCATACACGCGGTCATCGAGGGTTTTCTCACAGTGCCCAGTTGCGACGTTCCATAGCTTTACCGTCTTGTCAGTACTACCGGAAGCGAGCTGTGCGCCATCGGAGCTGTAGGCGACAGACCAAACCCAATTTTCATGGCCTTGGAGGATTTTCTCACACTGCTCAGCAGCGACGTTCCATAGCTTCAGCGTGCTATCGTTAATATTAGTGCTACCGATGGCGAGCTGTGCGCCATCGGGACTGTAGGCGACAGATAGAACCAAATTTTCGTGGCCTTTGAGAGTTTTCTTACAGTGCCCAGTTGCGACATTCCATATCTTTACCGTCTTGTCAGTACTACCGGAAGCGAGCTGCGTACCATCGGGGCTGTAGGCGACAGACCAAACCGAATTTCCATGGCCTTTGAGGGTTTTCTCACAGTGCCCAGTTGCGACGTTCCATATCTTTACCTTGTCATCATTGCTGGAAGCGAGCTGTGTACCATCGGGGCTGTAGGCGACAGACCGAACCGCATTTCCATGGCCTTTGAGGGTTTTCTCACAGTGGCCAGAAGCGACGTTCC
>JBCBKQ010000054.1:0-25638 GCA_038521595.1 Cyanobacteria bacterium J06627_28
TTACAACTCATTTTTTCAGCGTCGTTTTGTACAATCTGTAGTGAAACGAACTGCAATCCGCCTAATAACTTATGATGCGAGTGAGGAGGTCATTTGCCGATGGCTGTAGAACAATATCGTCAATGGATTCAGCAGCTACTTTCTGCAAGAGCAGAGCGTGGACTGTCCCAGCCAGACGTTGAAACGAGCGCAGTACTAGACACAAAAGGCGATCATTATCTGTTGTTACACACAGGCTGGCGCGGAAAAAAAAGAACCCATGGTTGTAGTCTGCATCTAGAGATTAAAGACGGCAAAATCTGGATTCAGCACGATGGCACAGAGATTGGGATTGCTACTCAGCTCCTTGAGTTAGGCGTTCCTGCGAGTGATATTGTTCTGGGTTTTCATTCACCTGCAATGCGGGAGTTTACCGAATTCGCGACTCACTAATCACATATAGCAAAGTAAGGATGCATTCTTGCTTTGTCTTGGTGGACATTCCCTAGCGCCGTACGACGACGCGAGGTCTCACCGCTGTTAGTCGAGTTAGCTATTAATACTAAACGCTTTCAGCGTTGGCGTAGCCTCTCTGAGGAGAATCACTAATGCCCTAACTAACTCGATAGAGGCTATAGAATCCTGCTGCCAAAAGATAGCAGGGTTCAAGGATGTCTTCTGCACGACAGCATCAGATATCACGTGCATGTGTTTTCTGGCCCACTACTAAAACAATGTGTCACCGACCAAGGTCGTTGTGTTTTCTTGCTGAGTTTGTGCTTCATTATAGTTGCGTACTGAGATGACTTGGTTGGCAATCAGTGCAATGAGCAGCACAGCAAAGGGAATAGAAACCAGGTTGAACAATAGCGAGCACCAGAATTCGCTGAAGGTAGTGTGAGACATAAAGCACCTGAGAAAGCGTTGTTGTATATGCTTATTTTCTCTTTGGTATTTGGGAGTGCACGGTCAGCTGGTGCCACAACCACAAGTGGATGAAGTACCCATGGTATGGGCCTTTACGAAAGATGAATGATCCCCGACTTAGGGGACGGTAGATTAGGGGATAGCGCCGTTTAAAGCGTGATTTGTTTTCTTGTTTTTGTCCTTTTAGATCGTGAATCTGTCCGGACAGTTTAGAAAAATAAGACCACTTTTTCGACTGGTTTTCAGGACTGGTTTTCAGGACTAGTTTTTATTGGATGGCTTGTTTGTTATGCGCCCGTTAGCGGTGCGTCTAAAATGCGGTCAATGCGATCGCGTACCTCTTCCCAATGGGCCCGAGTCGTAATGTCCATATTGCCACTCGAACGTCGCAGCGCTCTGTTGACATCGTCATACATTTGACCCAGCTGATAGCGTGCCAGCACCCTGGCATCATCCGGTGCGCCTAAAGTCACTGCCAAAGCAACAAAGTCTAAGAAGCTCTGTGACTCTGCCAGCGCCGCTCCACTTTTTCGCAGTACCAAGTTCGACAAAATGCTGAGGTGATGGCGCTGTAGCCCTCGCCGCAGGCTCGACAAATCTTGCACAGCCTCGCTGGGGCTAGCTATCTCAGTCCACACGCCCTGATAAATAGAGTCAAACACCTCTGCGATGGTCAATATATCTTCAGTGTCTGCTTTGTACTCTAAATCGCGCACCCGGCCTAGCCGCGTTGCTGAGACTAGGTTGCTCAGCGCAAAGCTCTGCAACGCCAGCACGTTTTCAAAGATCGGATAGTCTAGCGGGGCGAGGGTGAGTCTTGTGCCCTCGTGACTCCAGCGCTCAGGGGGTAGCTGGTTGAGCAGCCGGGAAGAAAACTGAAACGCATCGGCAGCAAAGACTTTTTCATTAAGAGCCGCTAGGGCTTCTCTTTGCTTTGCGACGGGAATGGGCTCTAGGGGTGCGCGATCGCTCTCCCAAGGATTCACCCGGCGAAACCGCTGCCCGCCGACATAGTTCGTCAGCGTGGACGTATTGTTATCGAAATAGCGAAATACCGTATCGACCCGTCTGCGCAGGCCACCAAAGCCTTCACTACGGCTCACCGACAGGCGATTGAGCTGACTCCACACAGACTGTGCGTTTTCCATCTGCCATTCGGCAAACTGCAGCGGATCGCTACTGAGGTCCCATGGGCTCACCTCTGGATCAATAAAGTCACGCACATCCTCATCAGTCAGAAATGCCAGCTCTGGCACATCAGCGCGGTCGGCAATTGTGTTCAGCGCATCGGCTTCGCTAAACTGCAATCCGCTAGCTTCAACTGGCTTATATCCATACTCAATCGCCCACTTGTCATAGGCCCCCAGCCGCGTTGGGAAAAAGTCTCCTTGTTCTACGCCTGGCGGTGCAATATTGGGCGGTACATAGTCCATGACTGAACTCACCATGCCCTGTGCTCGAGTGATGTCCGTGTCGTTTAGCTGCGCTGGGCTCAGAGAGCCACTACCTGCAAAGTTATGCCGTAGGCCGAGGGTGTGACCCACTTCATGGGACGTGAGCATGAGCAAATATTGTTGTAAGTAGTCATCTAGTTGCGATCTGGTTAAAGCAGATGTCTCTGTTAAGGCCAGTGCGCCAAAGGCTGCCTGCTGAGTACCCACATAGTCAGAGCAGGCAGTGTGATTTCCATGGGAAAACCGTGACAGCTCATCTGCAAAGTTACGTGTCATGGCAGGGCCATTGGTGCCCCACTTTTGTAATGCCAGCCACTGCACATACCAATCCTGGGATGCCTGCCCGCACAGCTGTAGATAATCGGTTGCCTCCGCTGCGCCGTTCCCTTCTAGTCCACGAGTCCGATACTGTTGCAGCACCGTGCGCACCACATTCGCATCCAAAATAATATCGGCATCTAAAATCTCACCCGTCAGCGGATTTACTCTCGATGGCCCTAGTCCAGCCACCCTAGATCCTAGCGAGTCTGACCAGCGCACCACGTTGTAGCGCACATCAGACGGATCCCAGTCCGTATTGTCCGGCATTTGCTTCACTTCAATCGCGTTTCGAAATCCAGCCTGCTCAAAGCCTTCATTCCACATCAAAATGCCGTTTTCTATGGCCGCTCTGTATTCTGGCGGTACCGTATTTTCAATCCAAAAGACAATGGGCTCCACTGGCTCAGAGAGTGCTGCCCCAGGCGTTGCTTTTTCGAGGTGCCAGCGATGAATCAAGCGCACAAACGGATCGCTCTGCCCGAACTGTAGCGGTGCTCTGTAAGCCGATAAAAAGTAGCCCACCCGTTCATCTGCCTGGCGCGGCTCGTATCCATTATTTATCGGCAGTCCCGATAGGCTGTAGCGAATGCCCAGCGAAAACCCTCGACTATCTGGCAGGCCATCTAGCGAAAAACCAAACAGCGATGCTAACGAAAATCCACCGGCATCCCCTGCCGAGCTGTAGCTGGCTGTCGTGCCAATTTCAATATTATTTTCAAAGGTTCTGAGCGTGTCAAAGCTAGATAGCTCTTGATTTCTCGCGTAGCTTTCAATCGCTGGCCCCAGTGACTGAGAGACGTTTAGCAAGTCGCGATTCATAATCAAATCGCCCAGGTCAATGATTTTTGCCTGAGAGTCAGGATCGATGCTGGTTACTTTCAGCGCAAACAAGATAGAGTCGCTAAAGGACGTATCAAGCAGCCGCTGCTGCCAGTTTTGCCCTTCTGGATTGCGAATAAAGGTATTGGGCACCACCACATGCACAAAATTATCCGGGGCTTCTCGGAACTGCACCATCAGATCATTGATGGGCCAGCCCCGAAATAGCCCAGCTTCACCAATGCCCGACTCAATCGTCGCCATCATCAAAAAGTTTTGATCTAGCTGCGCTGGCTGTATGGCCAGGTAGGCCTTTTTCTTTTCTAAATCGCTATAGGTGGTGAATAGGCCTTCCTGCTTTTCTAGCTCGGCGGTCAGGCTTTCAAAGGGTTCTAACCCACCTGATTCGGCGTCTGGTGGGCCTTCTCCTGCTGGGAAGCTGTCTGGCGAGATGTCTGCTGCATCTTCTATCGGCGGCGTCGGCTGTGCTTTAGCGATGCCGTGCCCTGAAAAAGCCGGGGTGTTGCTGAGTGCGATCGCAACCATCCCAGCAACGATCCAGCCCAAAATTCCGAGAACTAGGTACTTCCAAACACGACTCTGACCTGGCATAGACTTCTCATCAACCTAGAACTTATTCCTCTATTTTGAAGTTTAGATACCGCCTACGCAATTTTCTTAATACATATGCAACCTTCTGATGCAGTTTCCTTACCAAGGTGCCAATAGAGGATGCCAATAGTTGGGTCTTCGGGGTTGTAGGACAAGGGCTCCATGAATCATAGAGCAAAGCGCGGAATGCATTCCGCGCTTTGCTCTGCACTTAGCTTTATAGAACAAGGGTTATGGCTATTCGTAGTGGCGTAAGCTAAGTGCGAACGGCTATATTTCAAATCAAAACAGCTCAGCAGATAATTAATACCTGCTGAGCTGTCTAAGATTCATTTATGTTGGAAGCGTACGCTATGCCAGCTTCTTTTTGATGAAGGCCAAAATCTTGTTGTTCTGTGTCTTGAGCGCCGCAACTTCTTTTGTGAGCTTAGCGACCTGCTTTTGCAAGGTCTCAATTTCAGCAGAAGAATTGCCACCGCCAGCAGCAGCACCAGCAGATGCCTGAGGGCGAGCCTTGCGGGCCTTAGCCATCGCGCCTTTGATAGCCCCAATGAGTTCTTTTTGCTCAAAGGGCTTTTCGATAAATTCAAAGAATTCGAAGGGCTCTTGAATTTTTTCAGTGAGTTCTTCGCGGCGGCCCGACATCATCACGAGGGGAATGCTTTGGAACTCGGGCTGGGCCTGAATTTCTTGATAAACTTCGTAGCCACTCATACGCGGTAGCAAAAAGTCCAACATAATTAGATTGGGCTTTTGGGCGCGGATGGCGTCGATGCCTTCGATGCCGTCTTTAGCCTCAATGACTTCGAAGTTGCCATTGGGTAGCATGTCTCGCACGCGGGCTCGAATGACCCTGCTATCGTCGATTACTAAGATTTTGTGGCTGGCCACGACGAACTCCTATGACTGGCAAATAAGACTAACTGGTGTCCTTTTGACACACCCGCTTGGTTTAAAGTTGCCCATATCGCAGGGGGGAAGGAACAGATATCTTGTAACTTGCACATTTGCCTGCCGTTCGCCCTCATTGCCTATTTATCTATGAATGTCCCTTGTAAAATACAGATAACTTCACGCCTACTCCACGCTATATGCCTTTATCGTCTGGCCCTTTTGTTTCCAAACCTGCTGATTCTACGGTGCGACAGTCCGAAGGAGTGGCGATGCCATCGCGCCCAAAAATCCTGGCTATGCCAGACTGGCTACGCCGCCCCATAGGCAAGGCCAGCGAGCTATCAACGGTACAAAAGGTCATCAAGCAGCGTCAGATTCACACCATTTGCGAAGAAGGCCGCTGCCCCAATCGCGGAGAGTGCTACGCCAATAAAACAGCTACTTTTTTGTTGATGGGGCCAACCTGCACGCGCAGCTGCGCCTTTTGCCAGGTGGATAAAGGCCATTCACCCATGCCACTCGATCCAGAGGAGCCTGCCAAAGTTGCCGAGTCGGTGAAGCTGTTGGATCTAAAGTATGTGGTGCTCACAGCTGTCGCCAGAGACGATTTGCCAGATGGCGGTGCAGGTTGGTTTGTAAAAACGATGGCTGCTATCCGCGAAAGCAATCCGGCAACGCAGATTGAAGTACTGACGCCTGACTTTTGGAGTGGCGTCACCGCTGAGAGTGATCAACGGGCTCGAGTCGCTGCTGTGACCAAAGCCAAGCCTGCTTGCTTTAACCACAATGTGGAAACGGTGGCTCGATTGCAGGGGCCAGTTAGGCGCGGTGCTAAGTATGCGCGATCGCTCGATGTCCTCCGCTATGTCAAAGAAACTGACGATACCGTTCCCACCAAGTCCGGTCTGATGGTCGGCCATGGCGAAACCTTAGATGAACTGATTATCGCGATGGAAGACTTACGGGCGGTGGCGTGCGATCGCATCACCATCGGTCAATACATGCGCCCTTCTTTGGCCCATCTCCCCGTGCAAAAGTACTGGACCCCCACAGAATTTGACCAGCTGGGCCAAATTGCTCGGGATCTAGGCTTCTCCCATGTGCGCTCCGGCCCGCTGGTACGTAGCTCTTACCACGCAGGTGAAGAGCCCTAGTATCAAGTGTTTGCAGGCGACTGTTGATTCAATTCTCTCCATTCGTGTACGGCAAAGGGTGGGACGACTAACTTGGCCACACTGCCGCCTGCCAATGGGATATCGATTTCCAGTGGAATGTCGCCCGTGAGTTCGGTGAGGGTTTGGGCGACGTCATACTGATTTGAATTGTCAGGAAGGGAGCCGGTTTGTGGATCTAGAGCCGGTGTGGCCTGCCATTGCAGGCTGGAGCCTGTGGCGATCTTTAGGGGCTTTTCGGTATTGAGCGTGACGACCCCTGGAAAGCCTACCAGCCGCAGATAAAGCCCTTCGATAGTTTCTCCTTGGTAGCGTTTGAATAAAATGACTTGCCAGGATCGATCTGTGCGATCGCGCAGACTCTGCTTAGAGCGAAAAGTAGTCTGCCCTGGCCGCTCTTGGTAGGTGTGAATAGAGGCGATAGGTAAAGGGCTACTAAGCTGGCTGGCAATTGCGTGATGCGTGCTTTGAGCGGTCGGTATTCCCAGCCAACTCATAGACACTAGCGCTACACAACACAAAAGCCTAAGCCACCGTTTCTGAGTCATTATCAAAACAGTTAGGAGATTAAAAAGAAGGGGACTGCACCTAGTGTACAGTCCCCTTCTTTGTCGTGTTGCTGTTTGGTTATGATGACCAGCCTGGAGGCGCTATCTAGAAATCTACAGCTAGAAATCTACAGCTAGAAATCTACAGCTAGAAATCTACAGCTAGAAATCTGCAGCCAGAAATCTACAGCTGGCTCATGTGCTGCAGTACAGCTCGGTAGCCATTGGCCTCACCTGCTTGCAAGTAACGATCAGCAGCGGCCTGCAGGTCACTTTGGGCACCGAAGGGATCGCCTAGCTCTACTAGGGTTAATCCTCTGTAGTAATAAACATCGGCATGGGCCGCAGGATTTTGACGAATGACGTGGGTGAAGTCTTGATACGCACCATGGGCATCGCCAGACTCATAGAGCGAGCGACCGCGTGCGGCATAGGCTTCTGTGTAGGTGTTGTCTAGCTCAATGGCGTAGGTATAGTCTGCGATCGCAGCAGGCAAATCGCCATAGATAGCATAGGCATCTGCGCGACCTTTGTAGATGCCTTCATTTACCGGATCTAGGGTGATGGCGTTGCTGTAGTCGTTCAGCGCATCGATGACGTTGTCACTATCTAGACGGGCAACGGCTCTTTGTCGATAGGCTTCGCCAGAGTTAATGTCTAGCTCTAGCACGCGGTTAAAGTCTGCGATCGCAGCGGCATTATTGCCCTGTGAGCTGTACAGTGTGCCCCGTGCCATGTAGGCCTCTACCGAGTCAGGCTGCTGGGAGAGTACGGTGTTGATATCTGCGATCGCATCGTTAGGGCGACCCAGCGATGCATAGATATAGCTGCGGTTGTAATAAGCTTCTGTGCTGTCAGCGTCAATGTCTAGGGCTTCGTTGAGATTGTCGAGCGCAGCTGGAAAAGTGCCAAGGCGATAGTACGCTACGCCTCGATTGATGTATGCTTCGGCGTAGTCATTATCAAGATCAATCGCCGTGCTCAAGGGGGCAATAGCTGTTTCGTACTCTCTTAGCTCAATGAGAGCAACACCTCGGTGCATATGTGCCGGTGCGTACTCAGGGTCGATAGTGATCGCGCTATCGAAATGAGCCAGGGCCATTTCATGGTTGCCAATGGCGGCTGCGGTCAGGCCGAGATAGTCGTAGGCTTCTACGTATTCTGGATTGAGTGCGATCGCCTGCTCAAAGTCCTCCATGGCCGATGCTAGCTCACCCATCTCATAGAAAAGTGCGCCTCTAGAATAGTGGGCTAGTGGGTAGGTCGGCTCTACATAAATCGCTGTTGAATAATCTGCCATGGCCGCAGTCGGATCGCCCATGGCTAGCTTGGCAGCGGCCCTAAACACATAGGCAGCGGCGTAGTCACCATCAACCGCAATAGCTGCGCTAAAGCTAGTAACGGCCCTGGCATAGTCGTCTTCGTTGTAGAAGCCCACGCCCCGATTGTAAAAATCAACAGCGCTGATTTCTACTGGCGACATTGCCTCCGGGTCCATCTCCGGCATCATCTCTGGCGTCATCTCCCCGTCTAAATCGATGTCTAGGTTTGGGGTGACGTCGGTGTCTGCTTCGGGGAGCGCGACCTCTTCTGTATCGAGTACGGGCATTACCCGGCGACGGTGCATTTCGAGGGCCATATCATCGGCTCGGCCCAAGATGCTGGTACCAGACGCATCCACATTAAAAACGGGTAGTGCCACGGCATTTGCGAGTTCTTCGCCTGTCACTGTTTGGGCTTGGCCAGCAGGGATGACAAGTAAACTACCCAGAAGTGTCGTAAGACTTAAAACCGTAAGGCCACTGCGATTCATGACGATCCTTTTCAAAAGAGAAGAGTAAAATTTGGAATAACGAGCTTTCTACGACACGTTGATATTGAGTGTGTAGTGTGAAGCGGTAATCAGCGTGCCGAAAGATTACTTAACTTTTGGTTAAAGTTTCTTTTGTACGGATGACTTGACGCAGATACACGACTATGTACGAGCCTAGATTGCCCAGTTTTGTGAGTAAACCCCTTTGGCAGTTGCAAATTGCCTTGCTCATGTGCACTGTACAATCTGTTGCGCGATCGCATCTTGACGGCAGCTGTTTATAGGCTGAATGCGCTCATCAGCAAGTTTCTAGCCAGGCAGATACACTGAAAGACTGCTCTCTTGAAAGACGCCTGTCTGTTGTAAAAAGCTTGTTTCAGCACATGCGATCGCGTCTAACGTCTCTCCTAGTTGCCCTGTCTAATCTGTTGAACCTACCGCCACGAACTCAGGGCTGGCTGGCTCCTTTTTGCAAATTAGCGATCGCCAATACCTTCTCAAACCTAATGGTGCCGTTAGCAGGTCTAATCGATACGGCCTTCCTTGGCCATCTAGCAGACATTCGCTATCTCAATGGCGTTGCGTTAGCCACCATCATTTTTAATGTCATCTATTGGAGCTTCAACTTTTTTCGCATGGGCACGACTGGCCCAGTGGCTCAGGCCGTTGGCCAAGGCGATGACCTGTCAGTTTGGTTAATGGGCCTGCGAAATTTTCTCTTGGCGCTGGCGACAGGCCTGCTCATTTGTCTGTGTCAGAGGCCGATTGCAGCGCTGGGCTTTTCTCTCTTGCAGGCAGGGCCATCTGTACGTGAGGCGGCGCTGAGCTTTTTTGAAGGTCGCATTGTTGGTGCGCCTGCGGTGCTGGCAAATTTTGTACTGTTGGGATGGCTGCTAGGTCTAAGCAAGGGCCGCTCGGTGGTCATGCTGGCCGTCATCGGCAATGGCACAAATATTGTGCTGGACTATTGGTTTATTCGGCGGCTGGGTTGGGGGAGCTATGGTGCCGGATTGGCGACGGCGCTGAGTCAGTATGTGATGCTAACCGTAGGGCTAGGGATTGTTTTCAAGATGGGTGTCCCCTGGCACTATTGGGCGCAGATTCGCAAACGGCTATGGATGCTGGCGGCGCTGCGTAGTTTGTTTGGGCTAAACAGAGATATTCTGATTCGTACGTTTGCCTTGGTAATGTCGATGTCGATGTTTACCAATCTCAGCTCGGGGCTAGGCGAAACAGTTTTAGGTGTGAATACGCTGTTGATTCAGGTGGTGCTGATGGCGGCCTACTTTATCGACGGAATTGCCCTGGCAGTAGAGAGCTATGCCGGCAAGTTTTACGGCCAGCGGGCAACGCATGATTTGTCCTGGCTGCTTTTGATTGGTGCAGGCGGGAGTATTGGCTTGGGTTGTGCGATCGCACTCACCCTGACCATCTGGCCCATACCCTTCTTCAGCCTGCTCACCAGCCACACCTCTCTCCTTTCTCAGCTGCCTACTTACGTGGCTTGGCTCATTCCTGTATTGGGCCTAGGTGGCATTGCCTTCACGCTAGACGGTTACTTTCTGGGGCTAACCGCTGGCCGCACCCTGCGAAACAGTACGGTCATCTCTGCGGCGGTGGGCTTTTTGCCGTTGGCACTCCTAGCGAGCTGGCTAGAATGGCCACATTTACTATGGCTAGCGCTGGCTACATTAATGGCGATGCGGACGATGACTCTGACACGTCAGGTACCCGCAACGTTAAACAGTCTGCGTGCTTGAGATAGAGTCCTTGATTAGGCGTTCTTTAGGAAAAGGTCAACAAAATAAGTTCTCAAAATAAAAAGCGATGATACCAATCAGTATCATCGCTTTTTATATGAGTGGAGAAGCGCGCTTAAAGATGCAAACTTGGCATTTCTATAGAGCCATGCTTACACTTTCTCTGCTTCAAGCAGCGTAATCTAAGCTGCTTACCGAGTTACCTGCGAATGTCTTTGGCCATATTGCGGAACATGTCCATATCATTGGACGACGGCTTTCGACGAGCTGCAGGCGCTGCCGCTGTTTCAGCAGGTTTGTCTTCTGTCTCTGAAGAGGAAGAAGTTGCTGCGGGCGTTGCAGGTGTCGCAGCTGCAGAGAAGGAGCTGAAGGTGACGGCAGGCTGAGTATTTGCAAAGTTATTATTAGCGTTGCCATCTAAAGACTTTGCAGTGGTTGCAGAAATCTGTCGAACACTTTCCATGTGCTCAGTCTGACCCTTCTGCTTTGCAAAAGTACGCTTTACAACCTTTGTAGAGCGCATGTATTCGATATTGCCAAAGGTCTTAGCATCATCGTCGCTTAAGTAGTAAGACTGCTTAGGCTCACTGTCATCTTTTGGAGCACCCTTACCAAACACAAATTCAAAAAGGCCCATTGTTCTCCTGATCTGTAAATATGAAAATCTATGTATCCCTATATTAACTTTTATCTTCTTTCTTAGAAAGGCAAGATTGATAAAAGTTGTCTAAAGTGCACTCGTTTAGCGCTGATTTAATAGCGTTCAGCGATTCTCTAACGGAGATAAATGAGCCCTACAGGCTACAAGCTGCGCTGAAATTCTTCCAGTAAATCCACCAGATTTACCAAGCACTGCATGGGGAGTAAATCTGTGAGCGGTACAGTCTTTCGGCCGCCGCCTAGTTTGATAGGAATATCTTGCAACACGCTGGTGACGGCATCTTCCGAAATGGTGTTGTCTGTAACCATGGGCAAAAGTTTCTCTGCTAGAGGCACGTGCAGTTTGGCCGCGCCCAGGTACAGATGCCACTTGGCGATATCTATGTAGATGTTTTCGCCAATTTCAGCAGCTAGCGCTTCTAGGGTTTCGGCGGATTGAACGTTTGCCATAGCGTTTTTGTATGAGTTCTTTTGTATGAGTTCTTTTAAGTAGAGTTCAGACAAGCAGACCGGAACACTTTCTTTGTGATGATTTGTGATGCATCTTTTCTATGATGCGATACGCGCTATTTCCCAACGTCTGCTTCTTTGGGTGTGTAGTCTGCGATCGCAAATACATAGACCCCATGGGCAAACAATATGCCTAACATGGCAAAGGTGACGTACTTAGCCTGAGGCAGTGAGCCCGGATTGAGCGTATTAAAAAACCAAAGACCAGAGTTCACACAGGCAAATCCGGCAACGTGCACTGCAAAATTAATCCGGTCTTCTAGTCGACGCAGCGGCGGATCGTTGGCTGGGTCCGGTTTTCGGGGCCACTTTGGAGGCATAAATTCTAGGAAGGATAACTTCTCTACATTGTATGTGATTTTTCGCGAGCCATTTCTCTCGAACTATCTCTCGAACTAGCAGAGTGCCAGTGACCGGATTTTCCGCCAATCTTTTCAACGAGATGAATGTCACCAATGCACATGGACTTTTCTAGTGCCTTGGCCATGTCATACAGCGTCAGCGCCGCCACCGAAACGGCGGTAAGCGCTTCCATTTCTACGCCAGTTTCAGATTTTGTTTTTACCAGTGCCTGAATGCGATAGCCCGGTAGTGCTGGGTCTGGCTCGATATCGACCTCAATTTTTTTGAGCGATAGCGGATGGCAAAGGGGAATGAGTGAAGCGGTTTGCTTTGCTGCCATAATGCCTGCCAAGCGAGCTGTGCCGAGTACATCGCCTTTTGGGGTGTTGCCCTGTTCAATATTGGTTAGGGTGGCGAGTTTCATGGTAACAGTGCCAATGGCTATGGCCTGGCGGACGGTCGGTGCTTTGCTAGAGACATCTACCATTTGAGCTTGCCCTTTGGCATCTAAATGTGTCAGCGACGTGGCGGTAGCATTTAGGCTAATGTTGGCGTCAGATTTAGGGCTCATAGGTTTAGGACTCATTAGGTTTATGGCTCATGAGGGCTCATGCAGCGCTTGGGGCTTAAGATCAAAAAAGAGGATTTTGATCAGGTAGTGTGCGCTACTGGTGTGTTAATATTAAGTCCCCGCGCGAGTGTTTCTCGTACGGCTACAGATGAGCCTGTAGCTCAGTGGACTAGAGCACGTGGCTACGAACTACGGTGTCGGGAGTTCAAATCTCTCCAGGCTCGCTTAAAAAGGACGTTAGGCTGTTTTGCCTAGCGTCCTTTTTGTTTTGCGTTCTTATTCGTTTCTTATCAAGGTTTAACGGCATAGACATCACGGCCATCGTTGAGCGCAAATCTAACGGAGTGAGGAATGTCTTTACTGGAGGTTGTGATGAAAATAATTAGACCTAAAAATGTCATCATGCCAGCAAAGCCAAAGACTAGTGCATAGCTGCCGGTGACATCTACGATGCGACCCATCAGCGGCCCGGCCAGCGCGATGCCCAAATCAAACCCTGTCAGGCAAAGCCCAAATGTCAGTCCGCGTTCGTGAGGTTGGGCGCGGTCTGTCATCAGCGCCGAAATAATCGGAATCGTTGTGCCGCTGCCTGCGCCTTGGAGTGCGCCAGCTAAAAGTAGCGTTGTCGGGCCAGTGGAAAGGGCCAGTACCAGCATGGATAGTCCATAGAGGGTGATGCCCAAGCTGATGAAGCGACCTCGGCCATGGCGATCGCTAGCAGTGCCAGAAAAGGTACGAATGGAGAAAGATGCGATCGCACTCACCGTATAAATCAACCCAATATTGAAATCCCACGCCCGTGCCTGCACGTATAGCGGCACAAACGTCACCATCGCCCCAAAGGCAATGCCCACCATAAACAGCATGAGCGCAGGGACTCGAATCGGCGGGGTAAATAGCAAACGCCAAAAGAGCGGTGATTTTTTCGGTGCTTGTTCTAGCTGGTTTGGCGTGAGCTGAACGGCTAGATTTTTGTTAGAGACTGCTGGCTCAACGGTGGGCCGTGGCGGTTCCTGGCTGAATAAAATACAGACCGTGCCAGCGGTGCCCACGGCCGTCATCGCCAGAAATGCCAGCGTAAAGTTACCGGCTAAGTATCCACCGAGTGCAGGCCCCATGGCCATCCCTAAGGGCCCAGCCAGGCTCATGGTGCTAATCAGCTCGCCCCGGTGCTGAGGCGGTGCCATATCGGCTACGGCTGCGGTATATGCCGTGGCAAAGGCGGCCACGCTGATGCCGTGAAAAGCCCGCACGAGCACCAATAAAAGGACGGCTGATTTTAGCTGCCAGCCCAGCAGTGAAATTTCTCGATTGAAGATGGGCAGCTGCAGGGTCAGGCTGGGTAGTGAGAAGGTGGTTTGTGGTGCGAGCTGTACGGCGAGGTAAAGGATAGGTGCGATCGCAATTACCGCAACCCCAATCAACAGCGCAGGCTTACGTCCCTTTTTATCCGTCAGCCTCGACATCCTAGGCCGAAAGCAAAGTAGCCCAGCCGCAAACGCCGCCATCACCCAGCCAATTTCCTGATTGCTCGCCCCAAAGCTGCCAATATACAGCGCTAGGTTTGGCAACATGCCAGCGAGTCCGCCCCAAAAGCACAAAGACGCCCCAAAGAAGATAATGAGATTGCGCTGTAGTGCTGGATTTAGCTTTAAGAAAACGTTCAAGGGTAGAGGCCTCAAGAAGTGGGGAAAGCAGTACGAAAAAAAGAAGTGTGCGAGGCAAGTCTCGAAAGAACGGCCATCTTGGATGAAACGGGGGGCTATCGCTATCAGCTCGGCAGGCGCTGGCAGCCTGCGGGTAAAACAGTCGCGTTTGTCATGCTCAATCCGAGTCGGGCCGATGCGGCCATTGATGACCCAACCCTGCGAGCCTGCCTACAGTTTGCGCAGCGCTGGAACTACGCTGCTCTTTCGGTTGTGAATCTATTTGCCTATCGCACGCCCCATCCAACAGCGCTAAAAATGGCAAAAGATCCTGTGGGCAAGGAAAACGATATCTATGTGAGTGAGGCGGCTGAGCTGGCCGATAAAGTCGTGCTGGCCTGGGGAAACTGGGGTGGTTTGTATGAGCGCGATCGCGCCATTCTCTCTCTCCTATCTCCCCACAAACACAAGCTCACCTACCTCCAGCTCAATCGCTCTGGTCAACCTCGTCACCCCCTGTACATCAAGCGAGATCGGCTATTAAAGCCCTTTCCTTTCGACGCTGCTTACCCCAACGGTACCCACTGACTGGCTGCCGTATTCGCTGGTGGCTCATCAGAGGCCCCGTTTCCTACGCGAGTGAGCACCCAGTTACGCAGCAAGCTATCCACTTCAGCAGGCGCATCATCATGGGGACAATGGCCCGCATTGATGTGGTGCTCTTCTAGTGAGGTGTAGTGCTTTTGAAACAGCTCCCCACGGCTGTACGTGTCCATCCAAGGGTCGGCATCGCCCCAGATCAAAAGCAGTGGTGCAGACATTTTGGCCAGCAGCGTATCGACGGGCTCACCGCTTTCTGCCTTAAATAGCGCAGCAAAAGCGGCTGCCGCTTCAGGATCAGTCGCAGGGCGATAGACGTCTTCTACCAGCTGCTCAGTGACCTCTTCCTTATTGACATACACCTGCTGTAGCGTTTTGCGAATGTATGATTTTTGCCGCACAAACTGAAAGACAAGTCGGCTCGGTATTGGCGAGAGAATAACCGTTTTTATCAGGTCACCAATGGCTTTTTGGAAAGGATTGGGGGCTTGGGTGCTCTGCTGCTCAGTAAATGAGCCGACACCGTTGAGCATGCATACACCAACAACCTGCTCTGGACAGTTTGCACCGACATCTAGGCTGCTGTACCCACCGATAGAATTACCCGCTACGACGGCGGGCCTGCCGATAATGTCTGTAATGAAGTCCGCGATTTGACTGCGCCACAGCTGTGGGCTGTAGCCTGTGCTGGGTTTAGAAGATCGGCCAAATCCAATGAGATCAATGGCGTAGACTTCAAAGTCAGTTTGTAGCTCAGCAATATTTTTGCGCCAGTGGTCGGTCGATGCGCCAAAGCCGTGGATGAGTAAGAGCGGTGGTCTTTCAGGATGGGCAGTGGCCGCAGTTTGTCCGGCGCTGGTGTAGTGAACACGGTAGCCCTGCCAGGACCAGTAAGCGCCGTTTTCTGCGGGCGGAATGACCGGGCTGGGGGCGGGTGGGGCAGTGGTTACCATGGTTCTTGTGTGCAAGTGTAACGAAACGTAAAGACTTTCTTAGTCTATCGTGGTCAGCTGATAGTGGCAGGGATTTCTTTGATTTGTGACTGAGGTGTGTGCGATCGCTGTGTACGATCATCTCAGATATCCATCTCAGATATCGTCCGCCTCATTTGGAGACGTTCTGACGTCATGACGCTATCTCGCATTAACACTCGCCGTCGTTCGCCCGTAACTTGGTTTGAGCGGTTTATGGCTGCCGTGGCTTTAGTGAATCTGACGCTGGTGCTGTTTGACCTTAGCTACGTTCGGTTTCGCGATTTATATCTGCGTGTGTTGCCTGCGCCAACGGTTTGGTACGGCGAGCAGCTAAAAGGAATGGAGCCAGAGCGGACGACTGATGGCTATTTGGCCTTGGCAGATGAAGTGAGCGCCCAGCTGCAAGAAGGCACCGAGTTAGAAGACATTACGATTCAGCGACTACTGGCCCAGCTGCGAGATCAGAGCGTCATTATCGTTGATGAAAATCCGTTCGCGGTGGCAAATAAGTCTGGCACCCTAGAGCGGATAAAGAATTTGATGCGCGATCGCCTCCAGGAAAATTCCTCAAAAACAGCCTTTCGCACCTTCTGGAGCCAAGACTACCTCAGCGAGACAGACATAGAAGCAGAGCTAACCTTTTTCAACGAATCCATTCGTCCCCTCATAGCCACAAACTACTATCGAGGTATTGACGAAAGCGGTAGCCCCATCGATTTATTTTGGCGAATCGATATTTTATTCATGGCACTCTTTGCTGCCGAATTCTTGGCCCGTACCTTTGTGCTCAGCCGTCGTCAGTCAGGCACCAGTTGGATAGATGCCATGCTCTGGCGGGCCTACGACGTTCCTTTATTCATTGGCTTTTGGCGCTGGCTGCGCGTGGTTCCCGTAGTGATGCGCCTGCATCAGGCGCGCTGGATAAACTTAGAGCCCATGCGCAATCGCCTCAGCCGTGCCCTCGTTAGTCAGTTCGCTGTCGAACTCACAGAAATTGTCCTGCTGCGCGTTATCGATCAGGCCCAGCAGCTCGTGCGAGAGGGGGACGTCACCCGAATGATTGTGGCGGCTACAGATCGAAGCCGCTATGTCGATATCAACGGTGTAGACGAAGTTCAAACTCTGGCAAAGCGCCTGTCAGATGTAGTGGTTTATCAGGTGCTGCCCAAAATCAAGCCCCAGCTGGATGCCTTGCTACAGCACAGCGTTGTGGGTGCCCTCCACCAAGCACCCGCATATCAAGGCCTGAAATTTATGCCTGGATTCGACGATCTCTCCGCGCAGATTTCATCCCAAGTCGTTGCTGAGCTGTCTAAAACGCTAAATAGATCATTACAGGCCGCCTTTGCCGATGAGGAGGCTGCTGTGCTCACCAGCGAACTGCTGACTAGCTTCGGCGATTGCCTTGTCCGTGAACTGCAGCAAGAAGACACCATTGGAGAAGTTCGTAACTTAGTAGATGACCTGCTAGAAGAGATCAAGATTAACTATCTCAGAGGCCTGGCTGATGAAGATCTCGAAGCGTTGCAGGCCTCTCGCTATCGGCTGTATGGCGCGAGCGGACAGGTTAGCTAGAGCAGTTCCCGGACGTATCTTCTGCGAGAATACAAAGCCTACGAGCATAGGCGAGTCATTTGGTCCGTTGCTTTGGTCCGTTGCTTTGGCCCGTTGCTGTATGAAGGTTCTATCCAATAGGCCATTGGCTTAGCCAAATGACAAATGGCTTAGCCAACTGGCAAATGCTATCAAGCATCACGACACAAAAATGTAAGAAACAAAGCCTTTGCTTTTGGAGTCGATGCGCTAGACTAACGTAGCAGCGATATCGGTATCATTGCTGAAGAGCCCGACTAATAAGGCTTTTGAGTGATGTATCGTTTGTAGTTGCTTCAGCCAAGGCAGGCTTTACAGCACAGCCTACGCTGACCTAAATTCGTCTGGCCCAGACGGGCCGTAGCGAAGAGTGGGTGCTCCTTGAGAGCCCGCTTTTTTTATTGGTTATTTGTCGTCTTATTTGTCGTCTGGCGATGCTTAGTTGATTGGGTAGTGAGCTGCGTTTAGCGCACATTGCCTGGTGCTACACATTGCCCAGATTATGCAGCAGTTCTTATGGCGCATCCTTTGGTTCCTCAGGTCATTGAGTTAGCATCACCCATTGCCAGCAGCGTTGGGTTAGAAATTGTAGATGCGGTCTTTCAAACTAACCAAAGCCCGCCTGTACTGCGCATTGATGTGCGAAACCCTACTCAAGAAGACACCGGACTCAATGACTGTGAACGCTTGAGCGTTGCGCTGATCGAGGCACTCGATGAGTCTGATCTCATCCCCGATGCCTACGTTCTAGAAGTCTCTAGCCCTGGGGTTTCTGATGTGCTTACCCAAGACCGCGACTTTGTCGTGTTCAAAGGGTTTCCGGTTGTCGTTCAGCTCAGCGAGCCCCACAAAGGCAAGCAGACTTGGCATGGTAGCCTCGTGCGCCGTGATGAAGACAAGCTCTCGCTTAATCTCAAAGGTCGCCCCGTTTCTATTCCCCGCAATTTGGTTCAGTCTGTACAGCTCAGTACTGAGGGTGCATAGGCTGACTGATTCCTTCTTAATAATTGCGCCAATTGCGCCGCTCTCTTTCTCTCTTTCTTAGTTTCCTTTATCCTGTCCCCTTTACTTTTAAGAGGTTCCGCCTATGTCAATGGTAGACTTGCCCGGCTTGCAGATGATGATCGACGGCATCAGCCAAGAACGTAATCTGCCAAAATCTGCGGTACAAATGGCTCTGCAAGAGGCATTGCTCAAGGGCTACGAACGCTACCGTCGAACTCAGCGCATTGATGCGAGTCAGTTTGACGAAGAGTACTTTGACAACTTCTACGTAGAGCTAGACACCGACGACGAAGGCTTTCGCGTGCTGGCAAATAAAACCATCGTAGAAGCCGTTGAAAACTCCGATCATCAAATTGGCTTAGTTGAAGTACAGCAAGTTGCACCAGAAGCCTTGGCTGGTGACACGGTGGTATTGGACGTGACTCCAGAGCAAGGCGACTTTGGTCGCATGGCCGCCATTCAAACTAAGCAAGTCCTTGCCCAAAAGCTCCGCGATCAGCAGCGTCGCCTTATCCAAGAAGAATTTCAAGATTTGGAAGGCTCTATTTTGAATGCTCGGGTGCTGCGGTTCGAGCGGCAGTCTGTCATTATGGCGGTCAGCAGCGGCCTAGGTCAGCCCGATACGGAAGCTGAACTACTCAAGCGTGATCAGCTTCCCAACGATAACTACCGAGCCAATGCGACTTTCCGCGTGGCCCTTAAGCGGGTATCAGAAGGATCGCACCGTGGCCCACAGCTGCTGGTTTCTCGCTCCGACGCCAGTCTGGTAGTAGAGCTATTTTCTAACGAAGTTCCAGAAATCGAAGACGAGGTGGTTCGGATTGTAGCGGTTGCCCGTGAGGCCAATCCTCCCTCTCGCTCTGTTGGTCCCCGGACCAAAATCGCCGTAGACACCCTGGAGAGCGATGTGGATCCCGTCGGTGCCTGCATCGGTGCGCGGGGCTCACGTATTCAGGTCGTCGTAAATGAGCTGCGCGGCGAAAAAATTGATGTGATTCGCTGGTCGCCCGATCCCTCTACTTATATTTCCAATGCGCTGAGCCCAGCGCGGGTAGATGAAGTTCGCCTGATGGATTCAGAAGGTCGTCAGGCCCATGTGTTGGTGCCTGAAGATCAGCTCAGTTTGGCCATTGGTAAAGAAGGTCAAAATGTTCGCCTAGCTGCTCGTCTCACTGGCTGGAAGATCGACATCAAGGATTCGGCCAAGTATGATTACGATGCAGAAAACGCCAAGATGGCCGAAATAGCAGAAGCTCGCCGACTCGCGGCAGAAGAAGCAGCGCGACTCGCGGCAGAAGAAGCGGCAGAAATCGCTGAGGCTGAAGAATGGAGAGCTAAAGCAGCGGCTGTTGCTGAGGCTAAGCGACGGGCTGAGGCTGGTGAGCCGCCCCTAGAAGAGATTGAGGCAGAGTCTGGCGCTGAACCTGTCGCTGAAGAGGCGGACGCTGAAGAGGCAGGTACCGAAGAGGCAGTTGTTGAAGCTGCATCCGAAGCTGTCGAAGAAGCTCCTGTAGACGACGCTACAGCTGAAGAGGCTGATCCTGAGGCGCCAGCTGCTGATATTGATGAAAGTGAAGATGACTCAGAAGAATAGAGTTTATCTCTACTAATATGGCGATGGCATCGCGGTTACGTAGCTCTGTGCCTCTGTGACCTGACGATGTTGTCGCTATTGCTGAGCATAGCGTGTAAGTTTTAATGGCCGAAAAGAACCACCGACTCTGTATTAGCTGTCGCAAAGTTATCTCTCGAGACCAGCTGTGGCGAGTTGTGAGAGTCCATCCTAATAATCGCATTCAGCTAGATAAAGGGATGGGACGCTCAGCATATCTTTGCCCTGAGCGCAGCTGCCTAGAATCGGCACAAAAGAAAAATCGACTAGGACGGGCGCTCAGAACAGCGGTCTCCCAAGAAATTTATCAGACGTTGTTTGAGCGCTTAGAGACTGCAGAGGAGAAGCCTGATTAGGCGATCGCACCAAACTTCACTCATCCAATTGCACCTATCCACAAGAGATGGCCACAGAATAGATTCTTTTGACTAGAATAGTCGTCCGCCAAGACTGCGCGTCTAAGAGTCCAAAAATAGGCCAAAAATTTAGGAGGCCAAAAAGTTGGGGTTTGCTGATTGTGCAGCGAGTTGATAACTCAGTGATAATCCAGGCTTAACCTTATTGTTTGCTAATGTGATTCATTGACAGCTTTTGGTTGTTTTGTCACAGGCAAGGGAGTAAATTTGAGGCCTCAGGCTCATTCTTAGGCTATGTTTTTGGTTTTGATCCTACAGATTCTGTGGGAGAGCTGGAAATTACCTCCCGCTTTACTTTAGACTTAAGAGTCAAGCGTGTTGATTCGATAAGGGCAATTCGTCTTATGTAACACAAGTATCGTTAGTCAGGTTTGAAGAGGATAAGGATGAACAACGGCAAAGTAAGGATTTACGAGCTATCGAAGGAGTTGGAACTGGAAAATAAGGATATTTTGGCGATTTGTGACAAGCTAGACATCGCCGTAAAGAGTCACAGCAGCACTATTTCTGCTGAAGAAGCAACGAAGATTAAGTCCGTTGCGACAGCAGATGGCTACAAGCCTGCTCGCAAAGCTGTGCGTCCTAAGTCTAAAACTTCTCGCTCGCCTGCTAAGCCTTCCGCGCCGAAGCCTGCGCGTCCTCGTCAACAGCAAATTTTAGAAATTCGCCGCTATCCGAAGCCTGCGCAGCCACCAGAGGCGGCGCGCGACACTGCTGCTGCCGCTGCGCCTTCTAAACCCGCTGCGCCCTCGCCTGCTGCGCCGCCTTCTAGGCCCGGTTCGCCAAGCACGCCTTCGTTGGCGTCACCGCCGCCACGTCCGGTTCGTCCTGGTGCAGCTAGTGCACCTCGCGGTCCACAGTCTCCGGCTGCGCCTTCGAGCCCTCCTGCCGTCTCAGCTACTAGCGCTACGCCAGCAGCGCCGCCCCGCGAGCCTGTCAAGCCGCCTTCAGCGCCTGAAAAAATTGTGACTACTTCGGGTGCTAGTCCCGATCAGCTAAAGCCTCGCTTGGTTGCACCGCCGTCACGGCCATCTACTGGCAATAAACCTGCACCGGGTCGTGGTCGCGATCCCGAAGCAAGCCGAGTTGCTAAGCCTGTTCTGAAGCGCGATCGCACTTCAGATAATGACCGCCCCAGCCGTCCGAGCCCAGGTTCTGCTGATGGCGGTGGCTCGGCACCACCCATGCCCAGAAAGCCAGTGGTTGAGCTAAAGCGTCCTGTTTCTCGTAAAACTGCTGTCGATAGCTCTGACGACAGCGATGAGACTGACAGTGATGATGATGGTTCATTCGTTGATCCAGCGCTAGAGCTACGTCGTCCGACGCCACCAAGGCCGCCAAAGAGACGCGATCGCACCGCTGGAGAAGAGGACGACGAGCAGGAAATGCGTCCGAAAAAGACCACAAAGACCAAGCGCCAGCGGGTCATTGTGGACGATGACGACGATTTTGAAGATATCGAGTCTTCAAGCGCAGACGTGACGCCGGCACAAATTACCATGTCGCTCATGCGTCCGCCCAAGCCAAAGGGCCAGCGCCAGTCAAAGCCAGCGCCCACAACAAAGAAGGCAAAGCAGCGCACCCCATCACGCCGAGAGCGTCGGGAACGCAAGCAAGAGGCTCCGCCAGAAAGACCCGAAATGATCGTACTGACCGGCGGTATTAGCGTCCACGACCTAGCCGATCAGCTTGCGGTGCCGCAGACCGACATTATCAAGCTGCTGTTCTTTAAAGGCATTGCGACAAACGTCAACCAAACCTTGGACATGCCTACCGCTGAAATGGTAGCGACTGAGTTTGGGGTAGAACCTGTCACCGCCGAAGAAGCCCCTGAGGCGCGCAAGGTGACAGAAATGATTGATGAATCAGATATCGATAGTCTGACTCAGCGTCCGCCTGTCGTAACAATTATGGGCCACGTAGACCACGGTAAAACTAGCCTGCTCGACTACATCCGTCAGGCAAAGGTAACTGAAGGTGAAGCAGGCGGCATCACTCAGCACATCGGTGCCTATCACGTCGATCTAGACTCCACGCCAAACAGTGGACACAAATCTGGGCAGATCGTCTTTCTAGATACGCCGGGTCACGAAGCCTTTACCGCCATGCGTGCGCGCGGCACCCGCGTTACCGACATTGCGATTCTTGTGGTGGCTGCTGACGATGGTGTGAGACCTCAAACCATCGAGGCGATTAGTCACGCCAAGGCTGCGGGTGTCCCTATCGTTGTTGCCATCAACAAAATCGACAAAGAAGCGGCTAACCCTGACCGCGTCAAGCAAGAGCTAATGGAATACGAGCTGGTTCCTGAGGAATACGGCGGCGACACCATTATGGTGCCGGTCAGTGCCATTACTGGCGAAAACGTAGAAACGATTCTCGATATGCTGCTGCTCGTTGCTGAAGTCGAAGATTTGCAAGCAAACCCCGAGCGTTTAGCCAAGGGCACCGTGATTGAAGCCCACCTAGACAAAGCCCGTGGCCCTGTGGCGACACTGCTGGTGCAAAACGGCACGCTCAAAGTTGGCGATGCCTTTTCGGCAGGCCCCGTCTTTGGTCGGGTCAAGGCCATGGTCGATGACCGAGGCCATCGGGCTGACACTGCTAAGCCTTCCTTTGCGGTGGAGGTACTCGGCCTAAATGATGTACCCCCAGCGGGCGAAGAATTTGAGGTGTATGCCGAAGAGCGCGATGCGCGATCTGCTGCGGATGAAAAAGCGATTGAGCAGCGTCAGTCTAGGCTGGCACAGACCATGGCTTCTCGCCGGGTCACGCTCAACTCTCTGTCCGAGCAGGCCAAAGAAGGTGAGCTGAAAGAGCTGAATTTGATTTTGAAGGCAGATGTCCAGGGCTCGCTAGAGGCCATTCTTGGCTCTCTGCAGCAGCTACCTCAAAGTGAGGTTCAAATTCGTGTGCTGATGGCAGCCCCCGGTGAAATCAGTGAGACGGACGTTGATCTAGCAGCGGCCAGTGGCGCGGTCATTATCGGTTTCAATACCACTGTTTCTAACAGTGCAAGGCTAGAAGCCGACAACCTCGGCGTTGACATCCAAGACTACGACATCATCTACAAGCTGTTAGAAGATATCGAAGGTGCGATGGAAGGCTTGCTAGAGCCTGAAATGGTTGAAGAGCCGTTAGGGCAGGTTGAAGTTCGTGCGGTTTTCCCAGTGCGAAAGGGCACTGTGGCAGGTTGTTACGTCTTGTCTGGCAAGGTTACTCGCAACTGCCGCGTACGGGTTAATCGTGGCGGCGAAGTTGTCTACGAAGGTAATCTGGATTCGCTGAAGCGAATGAAGGACGATGCAAAAGAAGTAGCTGCTGGCTTTGAGTGCGGTATCGCTGTTGGTGGCTTCAATGGTTGGAAGGAAGGCGACTTGATCGATGCCTTCAAGATGGTGTCTCAGCGTCGTACGCTGGCTCGCACCTAAGGGGCTAACCGGACTGTGCTTGTCACGGTCCGGTTAAATAATCATTGAGATAGCAAAGCCATGATTGAACTGCAGCAGAACCGCTATTTGTGGGTACATTTTGCTAGTCTAGCGATGGTGCCGTTGCTACTAGATGTCTGTTTAGCAGGGCTAGCGTCGGCTGGCTCTGCTTTTCGGTATCCAGAGGCCTATGGTCTTCAGTTTTGGATGATTGCGCTTTTGGGTGTCGCTCCACCGTTGGCGATGCAGCTGCTCAAGCCGTTTTACGTTTTTAGTTTGCCGCCTTTGGCGCTTAACCCTACTGTATTGACGCTGGAGCAGCGCCGTTGTTTGCGTTTATTGACGTCTTGGCAGGTAAAGGCGCTGTCTGTGGTGAGTGCTGGCGTGTCTTTTTGGCTGTTGGTGCAAGTGTATGGACGCTTACCTCAGATTACGCCGGTTATGACACCGATAGCGGGTGTGGTTTGTAGCGCGATCGCATTCTTTTTCATCAGCCTATTCCTCCAGCTATCCATCAGTTCTGCGCGGGCTTTACTAGTCGGCCCATCCACCCTAAAGCGAGTATCGCCCTACGAGAGCGATGCGATCGCCCAAGACTTCCTCATCCTCGGCTTTCCACTCAATAAGCTTTTCCTAGCGGCCCCATCACCATCATCCGAACCGACCAGTGTAGAGTCTGAAAAGCCCTCTGGCGGCGACCTTAGCGATGTTAGTGATGTTAGCGATGTTAGCGATACAGAAGAGTCTACAGACAATTTCACAGAGCGCTGGCCCGAAAAAGAAATGGAGACGGTGACACCCGTCGCTGAGGTAATGCTTGCTGAAACTAAGTCGTCTGAATCGGCTTTCTCCGAAAAAACGGCTATCGAAAAAGCTGTAGAAAAGATAGCTGCCGAAGAGCGTGAAGACCAGGCATTTTTTGATGCTGATTTAGGTACCGACTTAGACACCGACTTAGACACCGATTTAGATACTGAGCCAGAAGAAAACAGCGCTCAGCCGCAATAGAGAAAGACGTGAAACTACGGTCAAAATCAGCTGTCAAACTGTGGCTATTCCTACAGTCGCTTCTCCAATGATTAAGCTATCCTTAAACAGATAAGGCAACTTATCAAGTCAAAGAGTCTAACCAAACATCAGGCTCTATTACGTCCGATTGGAGGTCACTATGGCTAATTCATCCTCAACCGCGCCCGGTCACGCTGCCGATGATGCCCAGCTTTGGCAAAGCTTGAAAAGTGCGATCGCAACCAGCTCCGGATTTCAAAGCTGGCGCTCTGAACAGTCTTCTTCTATCAAAGCCAACACGTCAACAGAGCAAATGATCCGTCTATATCTACGCGAGACCTTGGAAACCTTGGCCTACTAGCTTCGCAAATAGTAATAGGTTAAAAGGCTATCCTGGCTGAGGCTGGTTTTGACTAAGCGGAAGGCTTGTAAGCCTGCTTCTTTTGTCCGACCGTTTTTGGCCAGGATAAGCTGTATGCATCAAGTGTTGTGTGCCGATTACTTGTGATAGCTGCCGTTTTGCAGGATTGTTTTTGCTCGATACAGCTGCTCTACAAGCATCAGCCGAGCAATTTCATGAGGAAAGGTCATCTCAGATAGGCTAATCATTGGCTTCTTTTTAAGCCGATTGCTGATGCCTTCAGCACCCGCAATAAATAGCACTAGCGTCCCATAGGCCTCTCGTCCCAACCAGTCAGCAAAGGCGACAGAGGTTCTTTCCTTTCCATATTCTGACAGTACGACTAGTCGCTCTTGAGTTTTCACTAAGCTTAAAAGCCTATCGGCCTCCTTTTCCTTGCCACTGTCTTTAATCTCAATAATTTCTATCTCAGGGAGTCGCTTTAGGTAACGTTCGACGCCCTCTTTTATCCAGCCCTTTTTGACTTTGCCGACCGCGATAATCTTAATTTTGGGAAAGCTTTGGCAAGGAAAAGGAGGCCGATAGGCTTTTAAGCTTAGTGAAAACTCAA
>JBCBKQ010000055.1:0-25621 GCA_038521595.1 Cyanobacteria bacterium J06627_28
ACAGGTAGCCCCACAGGGTAATGCCAATGTGTTGTTTATCTGTCAGCCGCCGCTGTCTAGTGAGGCAAAAGCATATCCATTTGAGATTGAGGTGCTTCATCCGGAAGCGCCTATGGTAGGGCATCGTGGCACGCTGAGCGTTTTGCCGACGGGATGGTTGGAGCTAGGCTGTGTGCAGGTGGAGACTGTTGCTGAAGATGAGAAAAGTGCTGAAGATGAGACAGGTGCTGAAAAAGCCACCGAAAAAGCCACTGATGTATCTGTTGAGGGAGATCGTTTCGCAGATGAGCCCTTGGCAAAACAATCTGCTCGTAAGCTTAGGCAGCCAGCCGCAACAAACTATGTGATTGAGCTGAACAACCGTAGTAATTTGCATCAGTCGATGGCGGTGTCTGTGTTTCGCACGGATGTGCCAATGCTGAGGCGGCTGTGGGCGAGAATCCGCCGTCAGTCTTTGCGGCCAATGACGACGACGGGGCATTTGCTGCAGCTCTCGCCGGCGCAGGTAGAGGTGGGCGCGGGCGATCGCGCAGAAATGACCTTGGTCAGTCAGCCTAAAGCACCCTGGCTGGGCTGGCGACGCAAGCAAACGTTTGAGGTGCGCCCTCAGCGGCAGCAAACGGATATTCAGCCGCAGTCAGAAACGATTGAGGTGAGTGCGAATCCTAAGATTCCTTTTTGGGCGCAGTGTTTGGCAGTTGGGTGCTTTGGTATGGGCGCGATCGCACACAGCTACTTTTTCTCAGGGCATCGGGCCGCAGTCAACAGCGTACAGTTCGATGGACAGGCCAATGCCATTATCAGCGGATCTGATGACCATACGGTGCACCGTTGGCAGGTGGCGAATGGTCTGCAGGATATTGAATCGTTAAAAACGGCGGATAAGTCGATTCGAGTGGTTCACTATCGGCCCTTAAACAATAATATCTTGGCGGCTGGGCTCGAAAATGGAGAGATTCAGATTTGGGATTTTCTCTCGCAGTCTTTGCCTGCTTCGCTGACGTTTCAGCGAGATGATCGGGTGTTTGATTTGCAGTTTAGCCCGGACTCGCGAAGTCTCTACAGTGCTCACGGTAGCGGCCATTTGTTGAAATGGGATGTGAGCAATGTAGCTAGGCTGGCAGAAGATACGGTGCCAGCGCAGCAGAAACAGTTTGACTTTGCGATTCAGGCGATCGCGCTCACCAATCCTTCAATCTCTCCACAGTCATCGGCTCAACTCATCTCGACAGCTTCTACAGATAGCAGCAGCGTGTTAGCCGTCGGTGGCCGATTCAATCGCTTGGTCCTATGGGACGCAGCACAAAATCAGGAGTACCCATTAGACTATCCGGCCGGTGAGCCCAATGACTATATCTCCAGTATAGACACGGCAGAAAATGCGCTAAACCGAATGGCAACGGCGGATACCCAAGGACGCATTACCCTGTGGAATTTGAGTAACTGTATTTCGATTGGGGCGAATTGTCGCCCGGTGGACCTACAAGAAGATGCCCATCGTGGCGAGGCGGTGAATGCGGTTTCGCTGAGCAGTGATGCTTGCTATTTGGTCAGCGGTGGAGAAGATGGCCGGGTGAATTTGTGGTCGCTTAATCATGCTGGGCAGGTCGTCGAAAAGAAAACACTTGCAAGATTCCGGCGACCCGTAAATAGCGTGGATATTGTGCAGCAGGGTAAGCGGCTGATGGTGGTCAGCGGTGGTGAAAATCATCGGGTGCGGCTGCATCGTGCAAGAGATAGAAATCAGGCCTGTTCTTAAGGTTGCTGTCTTTCCTTTTGTTTTATCTTTCTTTTTATCTTTTATTTTTTTACCCCCTTATTTAGTTTCCCTGCGCTGGCTATGACTCACTTTTCTCCTATGCGATCGCTCTCAGACATAGCCGCAGATGCTGCCAGTCAACAGCCCTTCGACGCCTCAGTAGAATCGATAGAACAATCGTTCGAACAGCCGCCTTCTCAACCAATTGGCATTATTCTCTCGTCTTCTGGCGAAGACCAAACGCTGCCAGGTGAAACCTTAGAAATTAGCGTTACGGTTACCAACAAAGGCAATCAGAGTGCGATTATAGATGTCTTTTTAGACGAGCTGCCAGCGATTATTCAGTCTTGGTGCCATGTCACGCAAACTCGCCTTGCCCTGGATCCAGGGCAGGGGGAGGAAGTTGTTTTTAGCTTCGATATTCCAGAAAATGCGCTTTCTGGTGCCTATCGCTATTGGCTAGTCGTCGATGCGCCCCATCACTATCCAGATAGTCCACCGCAGCGCCATGAACAAACGTTGCAGGTGCTCCCTTCAACAGAAACAGCCGTACGCGTTAGCGATCCGACGTTTGCCATTGAGCCGATAACAACGCTAGAAAAGCCAGCAAAAACGCTGCCAGGCAATCCGCTACAGTTTCAAATCTATGTATACAACCGGGCAGACCGGGTTGATCGCTTTCGACTCATTTGTAATGACCTGCCACAAGAATGGTTAAGCGTGCACTACCCGCAAGGCTTTCAGGCTCCAGGGCTAGCGATTGTGGAGCCACATTTAGACTTAAACCCCGGCATGGACGGGGTGATTTTGCTGACAGTTACGCCGCCGCCAGAAGCCCTAGCCGAAACGCTGCTGGCAACGCTACAGCTAAAGAGTGAGAACAACCCTGAGCTCAGTCTTTTAGAGATTCTGCATTTAAACGTTCAGCCGGTCTATCAGCTAGATACGCGCTTTCGTACGCTGGTGAGCCGGATACAAAGGCAGCCAGGGCTGTTTAGCATTCAAGCTCACAACCAAGGAAATACGCCTAGGGCGATTGAGTTTGACATTTTAGGTAATCAAGACAAAGCGCTCTGTGACTATAGGATTGAGCCGGCATTACTCACCCTGGCACCGCAGCAAAGTCTCACCAGTGAAATTACGGTTCGGCCAAAGCACTTTTGGAAGCGTCCGCTGTTTGGCGGGGGGCGGATGATTAACTTTGAGGTGACGGCCACTGACCCTGAGCAAAAGCCTTTTCCTGAAATGCCCATGCATGGCATGGTGATGTGGGAGGCTCGCCCCTGGTGGCAAATCTTGCCTGCAATGCTGCTCGTGCTGGGCTCTTTTTTAGGATTGATTTGGCTGGTCTGGTGGTTTTTTATTCGTCCGCCGTCGCCTGCAAATGTGTTGCGGTTTGCGCCAGAAGATACCGTCTACGATGCGAGTCGTGGGGATACGGCCCATTTGGGGTTTGAGATTGAGCACTACCAGCGCATTCAACGCATCGAGATTGTGGGGGTCTCTGCTGAGGGTGAGTTGTTAAGCGGGCCCATTGTTTTTGACTTGCGCAAGGGGCTGCCGCCAAAGCTCACTGAGGTCTGCGTAGAACAGCGCTATCGGCTGGTTTGTCGAAATGTCAGAACGGATGCGCGGCGCTCTGGCGACTATTTGTTTACGATGACGCTAATTCCAAAGCCAGGACGCAATGCTAGACAGATAGAAGCGACGACTCTGCCGGTTGCGATCGCGCCTGCCCCCCTCCCCAAAATCCTGGAATTTGGTCCTACCGCAACGCAATATGTAGAGGCTGCTCCAACAGATTCTGCGCTAGATTCTCCGTCAGAAAAGAATTTTCAACAAGACTGGGAAGATCCCCATGTCGCCAGACTAAACTGGCGCATAGAACATCCTGAGCAGCTACAGGCCTTGAAGCTAATACGAAACAATGAGGCGGGGCCAGTTGGAGAGCCTATTGTTTTTGAAATCAAAGCGGGTGAACTGCCTGACGCTTTGGCGAGTTACTGTCTGTTGACTGCAGAGCTGGTGTGCAATCACGTTCCTACCGGGGTCAGGCAGTCAGGAACCTATACGTTCGAGCTGGTGGCGATTCCAACGGGAGAACGCGCAGAAGAAGAGATTTTGGCGAGTAGTGAGGCGGTAACGGTGCAGGCTCGATCGCCTCAGCTGCTTAGCTTTACGCTGAACGGACAGCCAGTAGCGCCGAGTTATTTGGTCCCTGTAAATGCCGCAATGGGCCCAGTAACGCTAGAGTTAGCCTGGGAAGCCGAAAACAATCCGGGGACTCAGGTTATGATGAGCCCTGCCCCTGGCGATGTTCCGATCAAAGGGACTCTGCCCATTCAGCTGAGCCCAGAACCGGGAGAAACATTATTGGCGCTACAGGTCACCAATGCAATTGGAGAACAAATTACTCGCTCGGTTACTATCACAACTTACAATCCGACACCTGAGACGCCGACAATTGTTGTGAACACGGGAGATGAAGCGGGCGCGGCGGCAGATGCCGGCGGTGGCAATGCAGCGGGTGGCGGCAGCGGAGCAGCAGGAAATCGGGTGGGTGCACCAGTCCCTATTCGACCGGGAACCGTCTCTCCAAGAGAGCTACCGCCGCAGTTTGAGTAATCTTTGGCTGTTAGAGTCTTATCAGTTTGGTGGAGTGTTTAGAGATCTGCTGTTGGGCGTTCTGTTGGGCGCTTTGTTGGGCGCTTGTAGATACAATGCAGGTAAGCTAGAGAGAAACGCTCTAACTACCATTCAAAGCACTGGGTTGAAAATATGGGCATAGAAGTCCTAAATCCTGATAGTTCATATACGTTTAGCAAGTTCTTTGAACTCAAGATTCCAGCTGACGAACTGGCTGAATCGTTTGGCTACCAGCTGACGAAGCAGAAACTTCACTTGTCGCAGTATGGTGCAGATCTCAATCGATTGGAAGAGCTAAAGCTGCGCATTGAGGCGGTGCTGCCCTATGTTGACTTATCGAATGAGACGTCTCGGCGTGAAATTTTAATTTCTAGGATTGCGACAGAGCTGGTGTATTACACCAAGGCAAAGTTGCGCATCGAATATCCGCTGACTGTGAATAACCAGCTTCAAAGATATTTAGACTATTTGTTTAGAGGGCAAAGTGAACTGCTGGTCATAGAAGCAAAGCGCCAAGATTTAGACTATGGCATGACCCAGCTAGTGGCTGAGTTGATAGCGCTCGACAAATGGGAGCGCACACCACAGCAATCAACACTTTTGGGCTCTGTAACAACAGGAAAGCTCTGGGAATTTGCTCTCTTGGATAGAGCAACTCAGCATGTTTATGTGGGGTTAGAAAGCTACCGCGTGCCCGAGGATGTGGACGCTCTAATGCGAATTTTGGTGCAAGCGATTTTAATGGGTGCTCAATGCCCCTAGCATTCTCGAATGCGGCCATCTGGCAAAATAGCACCGCAGAGGCGAGTCCCTGCATCAAACTGGATGCCCTCTAAGGTCGCTTGGCGCAGATCTGCGCCGGAGAGATTCGCGCCGGAGAAATCTGCAAAGCTGAGGTCTGCGTTTTGGAAGTTAACACCACTCAAGTCTGCGCCGACAAATTTGGCCTCGCGAAATTCCCCGTTGCTCAGATCTGCGCCGCTGAGATTGAGATTGCTGAAATCTGCGCCGACTGAGCTGGCGTGACGAAGGTGAACGCCTGCCGGATCGGACTGTTGAAAACCGGCGGTGTCAAATTGGGCTGCGGTGAGGTCTGTGCCCTGAAGGCGAGCGCCGGTAAAATCGCTGCCATTAAGGATGGCGTTGCGCAAGTCTGTGACGAACAGGTTCGCGTGGCGTAGCTGGGTGTCGGTGAGGTCTGCTTCGGTGAGGTAGGCACCAGAAAGATCCGCGTGAGATAGATTGGCCCCGGCTAGGCTGGCACTGTTTAAGTAGGCTAGGCCCAAGTTGGCGCGCATTAGGTTGGCATTGTTTAGATTGCCTGAGCGGAGATCGGCGGCGCGTAGGCTGCCGCGCTCTAGCTGCGTTTCGCTCAGGTTGGCATTCTGCAAGTCAGCGAGAAAGAAGCTGGCATTTTCTAGCTGGGCCTGGACGAAGTAAGTACCTCGTAAGTAAGCCCCTTCAAAGCTGGCATCGTTGAGCTGGGCACTGGTGAGGTCTGCGCCAGCTAGGTTTACGCCGTCTAAGTTTGCGCCCTGTAGGTCGGCTTCACGCAATGAGTGTTCGCCTAAGCCGTTGGTGACCAAATCGTGAACGAGCTGCCAGCGCTCTTCGAGGACGGTGCGTCTATCTAGGGTGGCGTTGTGGAGCTGAGCGCCTTCTAGCTGAGCGCCAAAAAGATTGGCATTGCGTAAATCAGCATTTCGCAAGTCGGCGTTGCGCAGGTCGGTTTGCAAAAGAAAGGCACCTTGCAAATCTACGCCGTTGAGATCCGCGCCCTGTAGGTTGGCACCGCGCAGGTTGGCCTGTTGTAAAAAGAAACCGCGCAGGTCAGCATTGCTCAAGTCGCATCTGGCGCACTCTCTGGTGTCTTGTAGTTTTTGAATATCGCTTTCTCTGGCGGCTTTACTGGGGGCTACTAATACGAGCAAACAAAGAAAGCTTAGGCTCGTCAGAGACGCAATAGAGATTTTCATAACAAAAAGGATTGATGGCTCTTTTCATTAAGCTTTCCCATTTTTTGATGGCGACCAAGCCCGTATAACATCTCATGCAACATCTCATGCAACATCTCATGCAACATCTTACAAAACAGCTCATAAAACAATCTAAAAACTGTATTGTGTGACTGGCGTATTTGGGCACTCTGAAACATATAGAGCAAAATTGATAGGACAGACGAGCACTAAAGCGTTATGGCCCAGCTGCGGTTTCCGTTATTTTTTAGCTTGATGGCTGCTTTAGGGTTGGCTGGGCTCTCACCTGCCCATGCTCAACCTACCGGCTTTGACGCCTTAGAGGATGTTGGCTACTGGCGCGATCTCTGTCGACTGCAGGCGGCAGCAGGTGAGTATGAAGATGCTCAGACGGCTTGTGAGCAGGCGATCGCACTGGCCCCAGAAGAGGCCGATATCTGGGCACAGCACAGCGGCATTTTGGTGAATTTAGAGGCGTTTCCAGATGCGATCGCCTCTGCCAATCGGTCGCTCTCTTTTGACCCAGAAAATTCTCTTGCCATTACCTACCAGTGTGTATCGTATACCGCACTCGGTGAAACAGAGATGGCGCTCGATAAATGCAATGACGCTCTGCGGGTAAATGGCAGCTGGGGCAGTGAAAATCCGGCCTTGGCTTGGCGCTACCGAGGGCAAATTTTAGCGCAGGCACAGCAGCATGATATGGCACTGGTTGCTTACGAGAGAACACTGTTGTTGGAGCCGGATGACTCGCAGACGCTGACCCGGCAGTGTGAGGCCTATGTGGCATTGGCGCGATCGCGCGACGCGATAGAGACCTGTACGGCGGCTTTGGATAGCGATCAACAGTGGGGAGATCTGGGGCCTGCGATCGCATGGACATACCAAGGCCAAGCGCACAGTCAGCTGCACCAACATAACGAAGCCATCTTTGCCTACGATCAGGCCATTCGCCTAGATCCAAACAATGCGCTCACTTGGACTGCACAAGGCCAGGTGCTCGATCAGCTCGGACGCAATGCAGAAGCGCTCGTCTCCTATGACCGAGCGGTTGCGATCAAAGCAGACTATTCGCAAGCCTTGCTGGGACAATGTACGCTGCACAACAGATTGCAGACCTACGAAATCGCTCTACCTGCCTGCGATGCGGCCATTGATGGCGATGGTGATTGGCAGACGTCATCCCTGGCAAAAGCATGGAATGAGCGCAGCATTGCCCTGACGGGTCTGGGCGAATTTGACGAGGCGCTAGCGACGATTAATCGCGCTGTTGGTATTCAGCCTGACTATATTGCCGCGCACAATCATCGGGGCACTATCCTCTGGTACTTGGGCCATTATCTTCAGGCACTAGAAGCCAATCAACAGGCACTCAATATTGACGATACCTATGCGCCTGCTTGGTTCAATCGAGGGGTTATTTTACGTGCGATGGGCCGCTACGAACAGTCTCTTGCGGCCTATGATGAAGCGTTGGCGCTCAATCCTTTTAATGCTTGGGGCTGGACAAATCGCAGCGTGATTCTCTGGCAGTTAGAAGCGTACACAGCGTCTTTGCAGTCTGCTCAGCAGGCGATCGCACTCGCGCCAGAATCACCCTCTGCCTGGTACAACAAAGGCACTGCCCTATCAGCTTTAGGTCGTCATCGAGATGCTGTGATTGCCTACAATCAGGTGGTTGCTCTAGATGAGACTCACAGCGATGCGCTCACGGGCAGAGGGGTGGCGCAGGTTCACTTAGGTGATGATGAATCGGCCATGGCAGATCTGCAGGCCGCGCTGGCACTTAATCCAGAAGATTCTTTGGCGCAGTCAACATTGGTTGCGCTGGCTGAACGCGCAGCCGAGCCCTGAGCTGAAAAGATAATGCGCCGACGTGGGTGGGTACTCTAACCAACAAAACAATTAATTTTGATTGGATGATGGGTTGATTGATTGGTATGTAGCGTGGGTCCGCAACCCATGAATCTGACCAATTTTCTCACATACTTCATTCCATTTCATTACTAGCTGGAGTTAACCGTGGTTGTAAAATTAATAGCAGGGCGCTTTCTCCATCAGTATTTTTTAACCTTGCCCGATGCCAAGCGTCAGGTACAGTTTCAGGTACTTTCACGGTACGGCTGGCTGCTGCCCATCTTGACAGAAATCAAGCCTGAGGTTCTTCCCGAAACGGTAGAAGAACTTGCGCTCTTACAAGAGGCCGTCAAAAGCCGTCCCACGTTTATCCAGGCGCCAACACCTCATTACCACCAATACCGCTGCGCAAAAGAGAATCCGCTGAGCTGCCATGCTCCCAGCGAGGGCTCACTGTCACACTGTGAACAGTGCTCTTTTCCTGCATTGTTGCCAGAGCAGGGCCAGCTAATCGGCAAACAAGGTCAATACCAAATTGGCAAACCCATAGGCCGTCGCGGCATTGGGCGCCTGTATACAGGCGTGCAGCTAGGCTCCGAAAAGCCGGTCACTATTCAAGAATATCTGCTGCCTGCGCGTTACTTTAGCCAAGAAGAACAACAACAGTATCAGGAAATTTTTACCAGCTTGGCGGGGCTCTCGCTGGCAGACGGGCGGGTTCAAGATATGCGAATGGTCATGCCTTTGGAGGCGATCGCAGACACTTCTGGAGAGCGCTGCTACTCTATTGCGCCTGCCGTTGACCAAAGCCCTACCCTCAATCAATACTGCGCGGAGCACGGGGCTTTTGGCGGGAGAACGGTGGTCGCTCTGCTCAACCAGGTGCTGCAAACTTTAAACTGCCTGCATCAGCAAAAGTTTACGCTACCCAGTGGTCAGGTGGCGGCAGGATTGGTGCATGGTGGCATTAGTCTAGATACGTTACTTTGGGTTGAAAACACCGAGGGCATCTCTCCCCCTGGCTTTGTCTATCTTACGGATTTTTCGCTTTGGGAAAAGCTGTTTGATCCAGCCTTGGTAAACAGCAGCGAGGCTAGTCCTCAGCAAGACTTAAGTGCGCTGGGCCAGGTTGCGTTCTTTCTACTCAACGGGGCCACCGT
This sequence comes from Cyanobacteria bacterium J06627_28, assembly GCA_038521595.1. Classification (GTDB taxonomy): domain Bacteria; phylum Cyanobacteriota; class Cyanobacteriia; order Phormidesmidales; family Phormidesmidaceae; genus Phormidesmis. The sequence continues at coordinate 9,399 of JBCBKQ010000055.1, forward strand.
GGATAAAAACGGTCAGCCGCTAAATCCTCAGCTTGACAACAACTGGCCAGAGAGAACCTACCCACCGCTGAAACAATTTATTTTGAGGCTGCTCGGCATAGCGCCTGCTTTCGTCAATGCTCAAACAGCTCGAAAAGCTCTGCTATTGCTGCCAACCGCTCCAATAGAAAGCCAGTGGGAGCAGCGGAAGGCAGACGTTGTTGTTGTCAAAAAGCCTTGGTACAAACGATATTTTCCGGCCCTGGCGACAGCGGCTGTGTTGCTGACGTTGGGCAGCGGCGGCTGGTTTTTGCTGCGCGCACTGCGTCCTACCTATGCTGAAACGCTGCTGCCTCCCTGCTGCTTAGATGATATTGCGGCTGTGCCGACTGGGCGCTACACCTATTCCATGCCAGCAAATGCCTACTGGCAGCCGCTGCTGAAAATTAATCAGGATTTGTTTGGTGCGGTCCCCGATTCAGCCTCCGATTCAGCCTCCGATTCAGCTCCTAACTCTGACGCTTTCACAACGACTGCGTTGTCTGCTCTACCTCAGACGCTGTTTGATCAAATTCAGGTGCGTCATCCTGAGTTATCGCTAGCGGCCCGGGCGGTTCCTTCTGTAACGGATGCGATCGCTCATATACAGTCTGGCCAAGCAGACTACGCTATTTTGCCTCTGACCGATGAGCCACTGCCTCCCGATGTGACTGCCACAGTCATCGCTTACGATGCGCTGGTGCCAGTTGTTGCTTTTAACTATCCAAACCGGGTGAAAGGTTTGCCAGATGCGTTGAATGGTGAAATTGACCTACAGCAGCTAAAGGAAATCTATACGGGCAATGCGAACTACTGGGACGACATTGCCTCTACTGATTTGCCCATTAAGCGCTACTGGCACAATGACCCTACGCTGCAGCAGATTTTTGATACTCGCGTACTCCATCACGACATCGAAAAAGCCTCTACGCGGCGTTCCCCGACCCCCCAACAATCTTGGCTTTCTAATATTCAAACCAATATTCGCAATCCTGTAGCAGAGGAGCGCATGCCAACCATCACCATGCTGCGCTGGGTGCTGCAAGACTTTGAAAATAAAAATATGGGCAGTATTGGCATTGCACCGCTGAGTCAGGTCTTTGGGCAGTGCTCTGTGTATCCGCTGGCGATTAAAACAGATAGCGCCTCAGTATCCCCTTTGGTCTTTGATGATGGGAGCCCTATCAGGCCAAAGAGTGATTTGTGCGATCGCAAAGGTAGCTATCAACCCAATGCAGAGGCCATGCGCGATCAAGACTATCCTCTCTCTTACCCGTTGGCCGTTGTCTACCCCTTTGACAACACCCGCTCTAACATTGGCCAAAAGCTCTCCGATCTATTGCTTACCCAAGAAAGCCAAGAATATTTAGAGGCGGCTGGATTAGTTACAGCCTATCCATTACCCTAGACGCCTCCCCAAACGCCTCACGCGATTTTGCGGCTGCGCAGCTGAGACTGAAGCCAGCTAAAGCTAAGTTCAATACTAGTGCCAACGAAAAGGCAGCCGACAACAACAATAAAAACTCTTGGCCAATAGGACGGGATAATCTTTGTTGCCGTGGGCCATAGCACTAAATACACATTCATATGGGTGAGATAAATCCCGTATGAATACTTTCCAACTGTTTTTCCAATGATTGGCGTTAGGAGATGGGTGTTTGCCTGCGCTGTTAACTTCTTTACAGCCTGGAACTGTTGGATGTTAGGTAGTTTTAGCTGACCTAGGCAAATTAGCCCGCAAAACAGTCCAAGGGTGATGAGCGCTTCGCTGAAGATATTACAGATGGGATTGTTTATCCACTTAAAGGTGAGACCGACGGTAAAGCAGGCGATGTTAATCGGTAGATAGTTGGGATGAAGTAGCAGGGCGTTTATGTAGGTGTGTAGGCGGGGCTGTGGTGAATTTGCTGAGGGGGTAAGGGATGCGATCGCAAGATATACACCCAAGACAAAGGCAAACAGCCTAGCTGGAAAGAAGGCAAAGGCTGCGGTCATCCAGGCTGCTTCAATCGGTGCTAATGAGAAAACTGCTCTGTACGCCAATGAAAACAACAGAGATAACATCAGCAGATTTTGCCACCCCCACTGCTGACCTCTCTTAATCAAGATAGGAAATATGAGATAAAGCTGTAGGGAGAGCCCGATATACCACCAGGCACCATTTAAGAAATAATAATATTCTGGGATAAAGTTGCGGATAGTCGTGACTGTAGCGAGCAATGCCCCAATAGCCGCAAGGCTCCCCTGCTGCCAAATATCCTGGCCAAAAGGAGCCCAGCCTGGCCGAATGAAGTACAGCAGTACCGACAGCACAATCGATAGCCAAAAGAGTGGAAAAATTCTAAAGACGCGTTTTGTCCAAAACTCTCGGATAGGCATTGTTTCGATACCTTTGCTGCCATAGCGCTTCCACCATGAGGCTGTCAGACCAAAGCCGCTGATGACTAGAAAGAGATTGACGCCGGTATTGCCTGCTGCGATCGCAAGCTCTAATCCCGTATTGACAGCTTCCTTGAGGCCACCCTGTGACAGCGCTGTCATCGCCTCGCCCAGGTCGAGATAGCCGCGCGTATTTCCCACCAAATGAAAGGCAACAATCCAAATAATGGCCCATCCCTTCAGCAGAGGAATACGCTGGCTAATCAGTGCGTAGGTATCCGATGTGTCGATATTGCGTTGCATTGTCGAAAATCTATTAAGAAAAGGACGGGCGCAGGCATATGCTTTGGGCGTTAGCCAAATCTTTCCCGTCATAGCCTGTCAAAGGCACAGTTTGATCTTTGGGCGTCAAGGGTTTCGCTAAAATAGGAAAATATCGATAATAAATGAGAGGCTGACTATGGCAGAAAATCAGGCTGTATTAGATAAAGGCACTGTATTAGATCAAAAGACCGGGCAGCCAACTGGCGCTGCATTAAACACTGCCTTACCAAGCACTGCCCTAAGGCGCGACGCGTCACGGGAAAATAAGCCAACTGTCTACGATGTAGTCATTGTTGGCGGTGGTGTCTGTGGTAGTGCATTGCTGTATAGCTTGAGTCAGTACACCAATGTGGGTAAAGTTGCGCTAATTGAAAAGAATGCGGATGTGGCGCTGGTGAATTCTAGGCCGTCGAGCAATAGTCAGACGCTACATTTTGGCGACATTGAAACGAATTACACGCTGGAGAAGGCGGAGACGGTAAACCGAGGGGCGAGCATGGTGAAGTCTTATTTGCTTCAGCATGATATGGCGCAGGCGGTCTACACGAAGTATCACAAAATGGTGCTGGCGGTGGGCAGCGCGCAGGTACAAAAGCTGCGAGAACGCTATGAGATTTTTAAGGGATTGTTTCCGGACTTGCGGCTGATTGAGCGAGCAGAGATTGAAGCGTTAGAGCCCAATGTGCTAAGGGGGCGCAATGAGGAAGAAGAAACGCTGGCACTGTTTACGCCAGAAGGATACACCGTAGACTATCAAAAGCTTTCTCAATCCTTTGTGCAAAGGACTATGGCTGAGAGTGGTGATTCTGTTGAGCTGATGATGGAGACGAAGGTGCGCTCCATTGCGCCAGTGACAGATGAGCAGGGCAATGAGCGATTTATCATTACAACAGATAAGCAGACCATTACGGCGAAAACTGTGGCGGTGACGAGTGGGGCACATAGTTTGTTGTTTGCGAAAGAGCTGGGCTATGGCATGGACTATGCGCTGCTCAGTGTGGCAGGGAGCTTTTATTTTGCGCCGCATTTGCTCAATGGCAAGGTGTATACGGTACAGCTAGCGAAATTACCGTTTGCGGCGATTCATGGCGATCCAGAAGTGCATGATGCGCAGCAGACGCGGTTTGGGCCAACGGCGAAGGTGATGCCTTTGTTGGAGCGCCACAAATACGGCACGATGTGGGAGTACTTTAAGACGGCGGGCCTCAGCATTGATGCCTTTGTCTCATTTTTCAATATCTTGAGTGATTGGACAATATTGTTCTACATCATCATGAACTTTATCTACGACATTCCATTTATTGGAAAGCGGCTGTTTATTCGTAAGGTTAGAAAAATTGTGCCGTCGATTACGCTCAAAGATTTACAGTTTGCGAAGGGATACGGTGGCATTCGGCCGCAGATCGTGAATTTGAAGACGCGGAAGCTAGAGATGGGAGAAGCGAAGATTTCGGGACGCAATATTTTGTTTAATATCACACCGTCACCCGGTGCTTCAACCTGCTTAAAAACAGCAGCCGATAGCTGTCGGGAATTAGTCGATTTTTTGGGGGAAGGCTATCGATTTGACGAGGCCAAAATGTTTAAAGACCTTTCCTAGATTTAACGAGACTTGCTAAGTTTGTGAGTAGTCCAGCGTGGGTTGATATTATGGGATTAATCTAGCAGGAAAGTTTTTTGATGCAAACGCTTAAAAAACAGTACACACTGGCTGAATACCGCACTCTACAAGAGGCTGCGGAAGAGCGTCATGAGTATCACGATGGAGAGGTTGTGGCTATGACGGGTGGTACGCTGGAGCATAGCGCGATTTCTGGCAATATCTATGCTTTGCTAAAAAGCGCTTTACGACACAGCCACTTTAAGCCTTTTAATAGCGATCTGCGAGTTTGGATTCCTCAGTACAATAAAGGCGTTTATCCAGGCGTATCAGTGATTGCAGAAGAAGCTACCTTCAATGATGACAGACGCGATGAGATATTGAACCCGACGCTGATTGTTGAGGTGCTGTCTACCTCTACAGAAGCCTATGACAGAGGTGATAAGTTTATCAACTATCGTTCGATTCCAACGTTTTCGGAATATCTGTTGGTTAGTCAGTATCAGCCCTGGGTTGACCACTATACCAAATCAGAAAATGGTGACTGGATACTCCGTTCATATGACAGCTTGAAAGCTCAACTCTCCCTGATGACGGGGGGCGCAACGCTTAGCTTGGAAGATATTTATGAGGATGTCATTTCTCTTTGAAGGCTTGAATTAGAGGCTTGAATTATCCCTCGCTACGATAAACGCTTTGACCATCGCCGGGTAGAAAGGTGAGCTGGTAAGGGCGGACGCTTTGGCCAACGCTGACTTCGGTTTGGCCGCTCCAGATCTCAACAGCCATGACAGCATCGCCGGGGCCGGTATAGTCAAAGTATTGGCAGGTTTCGGCGGCACGCTCAGGGTGGCGGGCACGTTTTAGTTTGGCAGTCCCTTTTTCGTCTTGGTTATAGACTTGCTGACGGTAGGTGATTTGCCCGGCGGGTGGGTTGTCTACCTGGATGTCCTTGACGGTTTCGGTGATGCTGACTTCTAGGGTGTCGTCGTCATCGACAGAGAGAAAGCCGATGCGATCGCCATCTTGAATGAGATATTCTATCCACTCCCAGCCATCATCGTTATAGGTGAGCTTGTCTTCAATGATCCAGTCGATATTGTCGTACTGAACCACGTCGCCTAGCTGAAGGGTAAACAAGGTAGGTTGGCGAGTGCCCGGGGCAGATGATTTGCTGCCGCCGCCTTTGAAGTACCAGATGGCCATGCCTACGAGGACGGCGATAATGAGGAGCCAGAAGAGATTTTCCATGGGTAGTTTTAAGAGAGATAAAAAGAGCTAAAAAGAACTAAAAAGATTTACAAGAGAAAAAACAAACAGGCAAGCACAGCAATGACTAGCAGCCAGATAAAGTGTTGTTCATTTAATACACTGACCAGCGAGGATTGGACTGATAGGGGACTATCACAGGGTTAGAGAGCTGGTTGACTTCAACGGCATTGTCAATGATGTCTTTGCCAAAGACAAAGAGGGTAGGGAGCAGTTCAGGAGAGAGAAACTGGGTAGGAATCGGTAGGGTTGTGTCTTGAAAGGAGAGTTTTTGCTGGGAGGCAATGACGAAGCCCCAGGGACCAAAGCTTGGGATGTTGACGGTGTAGGGGGCGGCGGTGAGGCCAGTGTCAGCAATGGTTTTGGTGATGCAAGAGATTACTTTGGGCGCGAAAAAGGGGCTGGATGCCTGGGTGACGAGGATGCCGTCTGGGTTTAGGCGCGATCGCAGCTGCTGATAAAAACCCTTGGAATAGAGTTTTGAAATCGCCACTTCATCTGGGTCGGGGAAGTCGGCAATAATCACATCAAACAGCTCGGACATTTTTGGAATGGTCTTAAAGGCATCGCCATACTCAACCACCACTCTCGGATCGCTAAAAGCTCCCTCATTAAATTTCAGTAGGGACGGATCGCTTTTAGCCAGCTCAACAATGGCCGAATCTAGCTCGACAATATGGACTTGCTCTACGCTGGGCCACTTGAGCACCTCACGTAGGGCCATACCATCGCCCGCACCCATCAGCAGCACTTGCTTTGCGCTACCTGCAGCGGCCATGGCCGGATGCACAAGGGATTCGTGGTAGCGATATTCATCAATGGTAGAAAGCTGTAGTTCGCCGTTAAGAAAAAGGCGGACATCTTGGCCAAAGCGGGTAAGAACGATGCGCTGATAGGTGGATTGCGATCGCATGACCACTGGCGCTTTGTACAGCTTATTTTCTAGGTTGTTGCTAAAGGGAAGAACGGCAGGGGTGATGGCGAAAAGTGCGATCGCAACACCTAAACCCACATAGCGCCAGGGCTTCATTTTAGGAAACGCCAGGGACAAAAAGAAGACCATCCAGGCAGGCAGGGAACCAATGACAAAGGCGGAAGGCAACAGGCCAATCAAAGGTAATAAAACGGCAGGAAATAACAAAGAGCCTGCTAACGCGCCGACATAGTCTAGGGCAAGCACCCCAGCGAGAGATTCGCTCAGATCATGTTCATCTAGCTCGATGAGACGGGTTAAAAGGGGCACCTCCATACCGGAGAGCACACCCAAGATCAGCGTGCCAAAGGTCAACCCAATCCAGACGGGACCGCCGAGGGTAAACAGCGCAAAGAGACCGAGGGGTACTAATGCGACTAAAGGGGCCAAGGTCAGCTCAATGGCAAAAAAGCCGTTGAGGAGCTGCCGCTGCTCGGCTGGCTCGCCTAGATTGGGGCTGGCTGCAACAAAGCGACTGAGGTAGGCACCCAGGCCCATGGCCGCCAGGAATCCGCCAACGGCGACACCATAGGCGAGGGCCTGGGCACCGACTAGATAGCTAGTGAGTGTGCCGAGCAATAGCTCTGCGGCTAGACCGCAGCCCGAAGACACCGCTGCGGTGAGCAGGAGTAAATGGCGCTGCTGGCGGGTGAGGTGTGTGCTTGATACCGCGTCGGGTGGGGCCGCTGAAAGAGGTTGATTGGTCATGCCAATAAATTCCTACTTACCGCTACCGGGGCCGCCGCCTCGGACGTTGTCGTAGCTAGAGCGAGAAGAGCCGCTGTTGCCGCTACCGCTACTGTAAGTCCTGTTGTTGGGTACGGGCACAAAATGAGTGGTGCGAGAGCGGCGGCGCGCGTTGTTATCAATAAAGTCTTGTTTGCTCAAGGCCACTGAGTTGGCGTTGTCAAAGGAGCCAATCAGGCTCAAAGTGACGATGCCAAGGGCAAGACCGAGACAGAGTTTATAAAACATGGTGATTCAATCGAGAGCTTACAGGAAAATTAGTTAAAAAAGTGAGTCAAGAAAATTAGTCAAAAAAATTCAAAAGAAAGGTCACGAGCCTGCTGCGTAGGAAGCATCAGCGGCGCTGACAGCATCCGATTTTGCCTTTTTATTGGCGAGGCGAACGATGATGTGCAGGCCCAAGCAAGCCCAAAAGCCAGGCCAAAGAAACTTGCGGTTAAACCACTGGCGGTACACGTTGACCTCGAAGACAACGGGTACTTGGGCGGCGGTGATGCCTTCTGGCGGCGCGGCGGTGATGGATTGACTTGCTACGCTCAGGCGAACTTTGATGCCGTTGGGATCTGGCCAGTTGGGGATGTTGAGCCGTTTGCTGCCGCCGCTGGTACGGGTGTTAAAGTCCTGGCTGACTTCTCTAAGCACATCGCCGCGATCGCTTAAGACTTCAGCTTTGACCAGTGCCTGCTGAGAATACTGCAGCTGAGTAATGACGCTGACGCTAGGGCTATGAGACTTGCTGATGTCTACTAGCTCAGTTTCGACGGCAGTGCCCGCAGGGGTGCTGATGTATTGCTGATTGACTAGCTCACGCCGAGCGCCAAATATCAGCATAATGAGCAAAAAAATAGTGGCAACGAGGGTGCCGGTTTGTGCCTGTTTGGCGGCAGCATTAGTAGGAGCGGCGTTTTCCATAGACTCTGATACGATACATGAGCTTCAGCCCGATTAGTTCGTCCGGCTATTAGCATCAAGTTACCCCTATACGGTGTGAGATAACGTTGTTGAGTTAATAGACGGGCTTCATTCTATAATCACGGCGAGCTGGTTCAAATCCAGAAAATATACACAGATCTATTGATATTTAGTTTAGCGATGGCGTCCTTATGTTTGGAATAACGCTTCAGCCCCTGCTCTCGGGCATGACGCTCGGCCGCTTTGAACTGCACCAGTGGCGGGAGGTAAGCTTCTTACATCGATTACTGTCGCCGCTGCGGCGCTGGCGAGAGGGCAGCTGGCTGCTGGCCTGGGGCGATGGTATTGCCTGGGTATTTGTGGCGGTGGTGATGGCACTAGCGCCTTATGTATCAACGACTTTGATTGGTGTGCTGCTGGCAATTTCGGCGACTTTTTGGGTGCTATTAACGGTGAGCGATCGCGCAGAGGGCTGGCTTACGCCACTTCATATTGCGGTTATCGCTTACTGGGGTTCAATGCTTGTCGCAACAGCTTTTTCGCCGGTTAAGGCAGCAGCACTTTCTGGACTGATCAAGCTCACGCTAAACATACTTTTCTTTATTTTAATGGCCCGCATTTTGCGGATAAAAGAGCTGCGCTCTGGCCTAATTATGGTGTATTTGCTTACGGCGCTGATCGTGTCTGTATATGGCATTCGTCAGTGGATTTTTGGCGCGGAAGCGCTGGCCACCTGGACAGATCCCACGTCGGATATGGCTGGGGCGACTAGGGTTTATAGCTACCTTAAGAATCCAAATTTGTTGGCAGGTTACCTGATGCCTGCGGTGAGCTTTAGCGCAATGGCGGCATTCATTTGGCCGAGGTGGCTGCCAAAGCTGCTGGCAGCTGTAATGTTTCTAACGAGTAGTGCCTGCCTAGTGATGACGCTAAGCCGAGGCGGCTGGCTGGGGCTTTTGGCAACGGGCTTTGTGATGATGGTGCTGTTGGTCTTTTGGGGGGCGCCGAAGTTTTCTCCCTTTTGGCGGCGCTGGTCTCTGCCCTTACTACTGGGTGGCTCACTGGCAATGGTAGCCGCAGCCGTGGTTTTGGTGCCGCCTATTCGCGTCAGGGTAATGAGCATTTTCGCCATGCGCGAAGATAGCAGTAATAACTTCCGCTTTAACGTCTATGCGGCGGTGTTCAAAATGATTAAGGCATATCCCATTACAGGTATCGGCCCAGGCAACGAGGCGTTTAACAGCATTTATCCGCTGTTTCAGAGCCCACGTTATACCGCGCTGAGCGCCTATTCTATTTATTTTGAAACGCTGGTAGAAGGCGGCATTATTGGCGGACTGGCATTTTTGTGGATGCTGTTGCTGAACTTTTTGCAGGGGTTAGGGCAGCTGGGCAGACTGCGTCGGGCGATGACGATAGATGGACTGTGGCTGATCGCTGCGTTAGGCGGTGCTGCTGGGCTGCTTGTTCAGGGCTTGTTTGATACAGTTTGGTATCGGCCTCAGCTCAGTACGCTGTGGTGGATGTTGCTGGCGATTGTGGCGAGCTTTTATGCTGATACTAGGCAAAAATATAAGGCACTGCCCAGCGTAGAGATGGAAGCGGCGACCGGAGATTATGACTAAGCAGGCCAATAATCCAGCCAGTAAACCGGCCAGTAAACCGGCCAGTGCGATGGAACTACCGAAGGCGGCGGCGGACCTGACCGAAAAGACGTCGGTGGACATAGCGCAGCAAATTCGATGGGCGAATGTGGAGCTGCCGACGGGGACAGTGGCGACAAGCTATGTGGTGCGAGGCGAGCGAAAAGAGAAGACGCCGCCGTTGCTATTGCTCCATGGGTTTGATAGTTCGCTGTTTGAGTTTCGGCGGTTGGTGCCGTTGCTGGCGCAGTCGCAGCAGGTGTATGCGGTGGATTTGTGTGGGTTTGGGTTTGGCGATCGCACCAGTGCCTACTTGCAAAACCGTAAGCCCGCAGACCAGCTAACCCCCGACTTAATTCGCCAGCATCTAGTCGCGTTTTGTCAGCAGGTGATTGGTGAGCCTGTGGTGCTTGTGGGGGCGTCTATGGGGGGTGGTGTCGCCATAGATTTAGCCGTGAGCCACGGCGACTTGTTGACGCAGCTGATTTTAATTGATGCGGTCGGCTTTGCAGCAGGGCCAGCAGTCGGCAAAATCATGTTTCCGCCGCTGGATCGCTGGGCGACGAACTTTTTGCGTAATCCTGGGGTACGGCGCAAAATTAGCGAAAATGCCTATTTTGATCGGTCTTTTGTCACGCCAGATGCCGAGCTATGCGCGTCTTTGCATTTGCTGATGCCCTGCTGGCAGGAGGCGCTGATCGCGTTTACCAAGAGTGGCGGCTACAACTTTTTGCGAGATAAGATTCCACAAATTTCACTGCCGACGCTGGTGCTATGGGGACGGCAAGATAAGATTCTTGGTGTGAAGGACGGGCCCAAGTTTGATCGGCTCGTGCCAGACAGTCAGCTAATATGGATAGAAGACTGTGGCCACGTTCCCCATTTGGAGCAGGCTAAAATAACGGCGGAGCAAATTATTCATTTTCTGGCGTAGGAACGGGCTCGCAGGAAAAGAGTGGACTCTCTTTGTTGTTTCTATAGCTTCTCTCGCTTAGCTGTATCAGATCGAGGGCCGATGCGTAAAAGCAACAAACGTAGAAATCGATTTAGCCTAGCTCGTCTGTTCAAATGGCTAGCAGGCATTGTTTTTTGGCTGTGGCTGCTGTCAATATTGGCTATGCTGTTGCTTCGGTTTATCCCACCACCGACGACGAGCTTTATGCTGCAGACGGCGCTACGTAACGGGCCTTATGCCTATCGTTGGCAGCCCTATGAGCAAATTTCATCGAATATGGCTTTGGCTGCGATCGCATCAGAAGATCAGCGCTTTCTGGAGCACCACGGCTTTGACGTAGAAGCTATCAGCGCCGCCCTGAGAGATGCCCAAAACGGTGAAGGGCTGCGCGGTGCCAGCACTATTAGCCAACAAGTCGCGAAAAATCTGTTCCTTTGGCCGAAGCAAAGCTTCATCCGCAAAGGGGTAGAAGTGTGGCTGACTTTTCTCATAGAGCTGATGTGGAACAAGCAGCGAATTTTGGAAGTGTATCTGAATATTGCGCAGTTTGACTCGCGCACCTTTGGTGTAGAAGCCACCAGCCAGCGCTATTTTCAGGTTTCTGCTCGCGATCTAACTGCCGAAGAAGCTGCGCTCCTCGCGGCTGTGCTGCCTGGCCCAGAACTATACAGCATAGAAGCGCCTTCCTGGAAAGTCATAGACAGTCAAAACTGGATTCTCAATCAGATGTATCAGCTTGGCGGTGAAGCGTATCTTCAAGCGCTATAGGCTGGAAGCGCTATAGAAAGTGCTACAGACTGAAAGCGCTATAGACTGGCACAAAAAGATAAACAGTAGGACGACATAGAGTAAGACAACATAGAAAGAACAACAGAGCCATTTTGTTGGTTTGTTTTAACTTTTAGCTAACGTTTTAAACGGGTATTGCTAACTAAACTTTTTGAATTGTGGAGTCTTGTTGAGCTGCTTTGTGTTGTGATCCTCGACACAAAAGAATGGGTGCAGCACCTTAGGGAAACCCGTTTTTTATGGCTACTGGTAAAAAGATTGGTATTTTGACCAGCGGTGGAGACTGTGCTGGCCTAAACGCAGTTATTCGCGCTGTGACTCGTTGCGCTATTGAGGTGTATGGCTGGGAAGTGCAAGGCATTTGTAAGGCTACCCATGGCTTGATGTCGCGGCCACCGCAGGCGATGCAGCTGAGGGTAAAGCAGGTCGATCCGTTTTTGACGATGGGCGGCACGTTTTTAGGTACTACGAATAAGGGCGATCCGTTTGCGTTCCCCATGCCAGATGGTCAGCTGCTAGACCGTTCAGAAGACATTATCGAAGGCTATCATCAGCTAGGTTTGGACGCGCTGATTGGCATAGGTGGAGATGGTAGCTTAGCTATTTTGCGCAGACTGGCCCAGCAAGGGGGTATTAACTTAGTCGGCATTCCCAAGACAATCGACAACGATGTGGGTCTGACTGAGCGCTCAATTGGCTTCGATACAGCGGTGAATATCGCGACTGAAGCCATCGACCGGCTACATTTTACGGCCGCGAGCCATAGCCGCGTGATGATTGTAGAGGTCATGGGCCGTGACGCTGGGCATATCGCGCTAAATGCTGGAATTGCCGGCGGTGCAGATATTATCTTGATTCCAGAGGTTCCTTACAATCTGGATAACGTTTGCTGTCATATTAAACAGCGACAGGCCGATGGCAATGACTACTCAATTGTGGTGGTGTCTGAAGCGGTCTGTACCGAGACGGGCCAGCTGGTAGAAAAAGGCCATTTTGCCGATTGTCGTTTGGGCGGTGTGGGTCAGTACTTGGCCGAACGCATTACAGCGCTGAGTGATGCGGAAACGCGGGTGACTGTGCTGGGCCATACCCAGCGTGGCGGTACGTCTTCGCCGCTGGATCGCATTTTGGCATCTGCCTTTGGGGTGGCGGCTGTGGAGCTTATTGCCAATGAGCAATATGACCGCATGGTGACTTGGCAGGAGCGAGCTGTGAAATCGGTGCCGATTGCTGAGGCCATTCAGGACTATCGCACGGTAGAGCCTGAAGGGACACTGGTCAAAACGGCACGAGGTCTGGGTATTTGTTTGGGCGATCACGTGCCCCCTCGGAATGGCTTTGTCGCCGACAGGTTGTCAGGTCGAGACATCGTTCCAAATAGAACGCGGGCTGTGCCAATGGGCTAGTGCATAACAATCCACTAATGCATCAGTGGATTGTTATGATTTTCGATACGCATGCCTTCGTAAGCGATGGATGCGGTGGGAAAGCGATCGCGGATTTCTGCCTGCAGCTGATCTAAAGACTCGTCGTCTTGGACTGGGCTGTGGTGCAAGAGCACCATTTGCTTGACCTTTGCCTTGCTGGCGATGTCGATGCCGCTCTCCCAGGGATTGACGCTAATGCTGCGTTTGGCTTCCTGATGATAAAGATAGTTGAGGTCTGCGTAGGTGCCGTCGTAAATCAGCAAATCAGCCTGATGGACCAGATTGAGAAAGTCTAAATCAACCCGAGCTGTGGGTGTGTCTGTAGCGTATACCAGGGTGTAGCCCTTGTAGCTTAGGCGATAGCCTAGTGCCTCTGTCTCGGCATTAATTTTGAGAACTTCAACCTCGACCTCTCCCATGCTGAAGCGATCGCCTGTAAAGAGATGTTTAAAACTCAGGTCTGCCACCATGTTTTGTAGCGGCATGGTGAAGTGAGGCTTCAGCATTTGATCGGTTAGACAGTGCTTTGTCGAAGCGCCGTTAGGCGCTGTGCCTCCGTAGATGGCGAATTTATTTTTGGGTGAAAAGGCTGGCAAAAAGAAAGGAAAGCCTTGAATTCGATCCCACTGAGTATGGGTAAAAAGGATATGAGCATCTACGATTTGCTTCTCTTGCTTTAGATGCTGACCTAGATTCACAATGCCAGTGCCTCCATCAAAAATGATGTGCTGGTCGCCCATTTTGATTTCAACGCATACGGTATTGCCGCCATACCGCTGGTTAGAAGCGATGGGGGTAGGTACGCTGCCTCGCACGCCCCAAAACTGGACGGATACTTGAGCAGTCTGCGAGTCTGTTGGCTGCGGATGGACAGTCAGAGAAGAGTGGGCGCTGTTAATCATGACAAGCAGATGTAGTTGCGAGGTAGCAGGGCGACAAAAGGTTTATGGGAATCTGCACTAAGCCTGTTGCACCTAGTACAGCTACAGCCCTTGTTCCATGAAGCTTGGCGCTTAGCTAGCTGCCTAATGCATTGGGCAGCTGGCTATAAAAGGAATGTAGGCTTTGTGGTTTTGAACCTAGTCTCAAGTCGCGGTTTAGTCGTGGTTCGTAGTAGTTAGTGAGCCCAGAGTAAGTGGGGTAAGATCTCGGTGTTTCCATTGATTTTTATTGGAAAGCGCAAACGGCTACGGCTAACGGATACGGGCGGATTTGCCTGCAATAAAAAAGCGCTGAAGAAAGTATCCTCTTCAACGCTTTTTTATTGAGCTGTCAGCGGTGGAATTTAGCCTGCCGCTTTGATGCACTCATCGATTAGGGGCTGTACCTGATCTAGGTTTTTCCATCCGAGTACTTCGCACTCTTTTTTCTCTAGATTTTTGTAAGTTCTAAAGAATTCAGCAATTTCGTCTAGGCGGTGCTGGTCAACGTCATCAATAGTTTTGACATTGACATAGCGAGGATCGTCTGCGGGGACACAGAGAATTTTTTCGTCGCGATCGCCGCCGTCTATCATTTCCATCATGCCGATAGGCCGTGCAGGAATCACGCAGCCAGGAAACGTAGGCTGATCCATTATCACCATCCCATCTAGCGGATCGCCGTCGTCAGCCAAGGTATTGGGAATGAAGCCATAGTCGTAAGGGTACTGAACCGAAGAGAACAGAACGCGGTCTAGGGCAAATGCATTGAGGTCTTTGTCAAACTCATATTTATTCTTGCTACCAGCAGGAATCTCGATGAGGACATTGACAATGCCAGGTTTTGGCTGAGCGGGAATGCGAGATAGATCCATAGTGTCTCCTTATCAAAACTGCACGCAGAGCGCTATAGCATCTTACGGGAATTTGGGGATCACAGTCGCTAAAGATCTCATGTCTAGACAAAGCCCTACCTGATAAAAACAACACAGGTAGGGCTTTGCACGACGTTAGATTTTACTGGCTAGATCTTGCTGGGTAGGTAGCTTATAAAACTACAGAGAAGAACGCTTGTGCGCGCTATTTTTTCTATTCTTGCACTCTCATAAATAGTGACGATGGCTGCTGTGTAGACTGAGAATCGGCCATGTTAAAGTTGGAGATGGCGTACAGAGGCACTGTAATCGTCATCGTGGCAATCAACACGCCAATGGCGTTAGCAAAATAGCCAGGAGGTTGTTCTGGTTGATGCTCGGGACTCGCAGATTCCATACTATAAGGAGAAGCGTAGCTACCTGGATAAAGGACAAGGATGCTGTTAGGCAACCATTTTTTGAGTGATGTTGAGTGATGTAGATTACCAAGATGGGCGCTAGTCCGACCGTTGGTATCTACCTACAGTAGTAGGTAAGACTATGAATCTTACAAACTAATGGTAACCAAAGGGCTCAGTTTCGGAACAAGGAACCTTACTTTGTTCACATTTTCGTTACTTTTTTGCGTATTTACCGCAATCAAGTCATTTTTTTGATACCCATTTCCCTCCTTCAAAACATAGCACCCTTACACCCTTATAAACACAGAAGATTCTCGGGGGTTGTAAGACATTACTCACTCACACTTCTCTGCGTTTCTTGCTGGGAGTCGAGTAAGGCATGTATGGCTTGTAGCTCGCTCAAGACGGCCTGTAGCAGGCGGTTGGTTTCTGTCTCGGCAGGTGGGGCAACGGCAATGGTGACCTGCTTAATGCCCAGCACGTCTTTGGCAAAGCGGGCGACTTCGTTGGGATGAAACATTAATGGAGCATCTTTATCGTTGCGGATTTCGGCGTTTAAGCACTTGGGATTGAAGGGCGGGTTGAGAATGGCTGGATCTGTGTTGGCATAGCGGTAGACGGAGGCTCGTGAGCGATTGAGAATTTTTTGGACGGATTCGATAGGAATGAGCTGTTCGGCTGAGTCGATGGTGATGCTGTCTGTTGCAATGGTGACGGTGGATTCAATGGCGTTTTTAGTCAACTGTGAGGTTCCTCAGAATCTGTGTGGAAAGCTGTATCAGAATGAGACTTGACCAAGGTACCTTAGGTCTCGCATGGATACAACTGAGTCTTACGATATTTTGTTTGTTTTAAGAACTCCTCTATGGGGGCAGGTTTTCATATGGGGCTAGACGCTGTACCGTAGATCGTTGGATCTCATATGAGAATTATAAAATCAAAATATCGTAAGACTCAGTTGTATCCATGCGAGACCTAAGGTACCTTGGTC
>JBCBKQ010000056.1:0-25051 GCA_038521595.1 Cyanobacteria bacterium J06627_28
GGGGTGTAGTAGTTTAGTGCGACGCAAATGATGGATTGGGCTTCTGGCATAATTTGCCGGATGTCTTGTCTGCGATCGCACTAAACTACTACACCCCCCATGAGCGGCCCAATGGTAACGAATACGCCAAAATCTCTCGCTATGGCTGGGGGCGAGACTATCACCGTATTTTGAATAAAAAGCTAAAGCAGTTTTCTCTGTGGCTGCGATCGCACAACAACACCCTCGCCAAACCCTACGCCGACACCGGCCCGGTTCAAGACAAATTTTGGGCCCAGCAGGCAGGCCTCGGCTGGAATGCCAAAAATGGCAACGTCATCACCCGCGAGTACGGCTCCTGGGTATTTCTAGGCGAGATTATCACCAACTTAAAGTTAGACCCCGATCGACCGCACACCGCTCACTGTGGCAGCTGCACCCGCTGCCTAGAAGCCTGCCCTACGGAGGCTATTCGAGCACCGGGCGTGGTCGATGCCAATCGCTGTATTGCTTATCACACCATTGAAAATCGGGCTGAGGAGCTGCCAAGTGCGATCGCAGCCAACCTACAAAACTGGGTTGCTGGCTGCGACATTTGCCAAGACGTGTGCCCCTGGAACCAACGCTTTGCCCAGCCCACAGACGAACCCGGCTTTGAGCCCTACCCAGCCAACATCGCCCCAACGCTGGCTAAACTCGCTGAAATATCTGACGATGATTGGAACAAACGCTTTCCTGCCTCAGCACTGCGACGCATCAAGCCCGATATGCTAAGGCGCAATGCCAAAGCCGCTATGGGTGAACAATCATAGACCTTAAGAGAAAGCGGTCACCAATCAAATACACTAAATGAGCGCAAACTTGATGACTTAACAACATGGCGGCTGAGAACACATCCGAGACCGAAGCGAAGGTAAGTACTCAAAAAGAGACGGTTAATAGCTGGACGAAAACTGTTTTTGAAAATGTGAAGCTGGTTGCGATCGCACTCACCATCGCCATCGTCGTTCGTCTTTTCATCGCCGAGCCGCGCTTTATCCCCTCCCCATCCATGGTGCCAACGCTGGCTGTCGGCGATCGCCTCCTCGTCGAAAAAGTCTCCTACCACCTGCACGAGCCGCACCAAGGCGACATTGTTGTTTTTGAGCCGCCACCACAGCTACAAGAATACGGCTACCGTGCCAGCCAAGCCTTTATCAAACGCATTATTGGCTTGCCCGGCCAACAAATTCAGGTCACCAACGGCAAAGTCTACGTTGATGGCACACCGCTGGACGAGACTTACATCTTAGATGCTCCCGCCTACGAAATGCCGCTAGTACAAGTCCCCGCTGGCAGCCTCTTCGTCATGGGCGATAATCGCAATGACAGCAACGACTCTCACGTCTGGGGCTTTTTACCCGTCGAAAACGTCATTGGCCGCGCAGCTCTGAGATTCTGGCCCTTAAACCAGTTCGGCTCCGTATATGTCGACTAAGTCATTGACATTTTCTGAGATATTTCATGACAGATCTCTACTATCGGGGAATGGCAAGTAAAAATGGCAAGCCTCGACTGGGCCGCAAGGACTTTCTGTTTCCCTATCCATCGAAGGATTACCAACTTTTCGAAAACCAAAAGCCTTTGGCGGCATAAGGCAAAGATCCGCTCTGGAAAATTGATAGCAGTTATATCACTGGAGATTTAGAAGCGGTACAAGACAGTGCGACACACGTCAGCATTATGCCAAGCGCTACAATGCTTTTAGCACGTTATGAGGCTGCGATCGCAAGGACTCAAGCATATTGGGAAAGGGTTAATTAAAATGTCGTGGGCGTTTAGCTTATCAGTAGAATGCGGCAAGTCAGAGAGCGCCGCCGAAAAATTTTCGCAACACTTTGCAGGTGTCATTTTCACATCGTCAAGTGGTGCATCTTCACACTGTAAATCAACCCTATTTCAAGATATAGATGAAAGCTGGTGGTGCCGAGTTTGCCCTACTGACATCAGCAAGATGGGTATAGACACATCGGGTTCAGCTTACGTCATGACCGAGATGGGGATTCTCCTATATCAACACTTACAGACAGCCACAACCTACCGCTATGGCATAGTCGGACTAGAAGTAGATGAATTTAGAACCTACAGTGAACTACTTACAGAAACACCTTCTATAAACTTTCCAGGGCTTGTGTTAGCCGAATCAATGTGGAAAGAATTAGCTTCACCCAATACATTTGTGCCCTTCACCCCAGGATATCTCTGGCAACCTTACGAAGGTGAAGTTTACAGACCACTTATTGTCTCAACAGATCTAAAAGAAAAGATAAATCGCTTACTGGCGGCGTAGCCAGTACGTCAAAACTTTAGATAGTGCATTAGCTCAGCGATGACTGCTGTGGTCAGTCTTAGGCGATCTTGCAGATCAGCCAGGTCACGATAGGGGCCAGCTTTGCGATAGTGCACAATTGCACGACCGAGGAAAAGATCAAGCCCAGGTACAGTGGCCAACGCTTCGGCACTGGCGGTGTTGGCATTGATACGGGTGGGCTCTAGGGCCGCTTCGCGATCGTAGTAGCAAAATTGCAGCATGGCCTGCCAGGGCTGAATTTGCTGGGTGGGTACGGTGAGGGCAGCAGCGACATCTTCGATGCACGTAAACGCCACGCCACGCTCGGTTAGGGCTGCAAGGGTGCGGGCTTGATGAATAGAGAGTCCTGGCAGCCGCAGCCAATCATCAATCGACGCGGTATTGGCATCAACGCGAACGCCCCAGCTGGCAGCGAGCTGTAACTCTTCAAAAGATTGAAAGCGATAGAACGGCTCTTGCTGAAGTTTGCGACGCAAAGGGTGCTGGGCTTTGGCCAAAAGTTTTTTAAGCATGTGTTTCGGCAGACTTGTGTTTTGGCATTTCGAACCTGTGCGATTTCGAACCTGTGCGATTTCGAACCTATGTGATTTCGTCTAAGAGCGTTCGGCGCTTTTGTTCAAATTCATATTCGGTCATTAGGCCATCTTGGCGCAGTTTGTCGAGGTCGCGTAGTGCGATCGCAACTTTCTGCGCTGATTCTGCTTTCTGTGCCTGCGCTTTACCCTCATTAGGACTGCTGCTGCCTATGAGCGCACCTGCCTTTGGAAAACGTGCGAAAAAGGTGTCGTCATTTTGGGTGAAATACCAAACGCCCTCCAGGCAGCAGGCTACTTTTGGAATCATAGTAGGCGCTAGTAATAAATAGACAACGCCCCACAGGTAGTCGCCCAGATAAAACTTGTGTAGCCAGGTCAGCGGTAAAGGCGTCGGCAGAGATCCGGCAAACGCAAGTGCGATCGCAATATTTTTACGTCTGCGCACATCCATCGGCATCTCTACAGAAATTGCCACCTGGTGATCGTCCAAGACAGTATTTTTGACAGCACTCTGAGAAAGATTTGACATTCAGCAACCGCCGCAGATGCAGGGCACGTAAGTAGCAAGTAAAAGTACTGACAGTATCCTACCCAAATCTCTCTTTGACCAAGACAACGGTAGGCATTTAATCCAGATGAGTGGGCACTTTAGAAAGGAATAGTCTGAGCCCGATCTCAGCTACGGCAAGCTGCTGAATGTACCCAGTAACTTGCCAAGCACTAAGCCTCACAAAAACAAGGAATACCTGAAAAAGGAAGCTTTGAGTAGAACCTCTGAGTAGGGCCTTTGAGTACTGCAAGCTTAGTGCAAAATTGCCATAGTAGAGCTGCTTTTTTGCATGTCGCAAGCCGAACTATTTACCGAATTGACCGGCCTAGTTGAGGTAGATCCTTTTGCACTACTAGGGATATCGGTCAGTGCTGACGAAAAGCGAATTGCTAAGCGCTATCGCCAAGTCGCCAAGCAGCTGCATCCCGATGCGCTGACTAGAACTGCCGCTGATGCCGCCACCACAAACAACAGCGGCCTCACAGCGACACTCGCCGCCCAAGTAATTGCACGTATTGTCAATCCTTCCTACCAAAAGCTTAAGCAGGAAAAAACGCGTCAGGCCACTCTGTCTATGATTCGGCTGCGCGTGCGGCGGCTGGTGCGTACAGAAAAGCTTGTACCCACCTTTAGCGATGCTCAGCAGCTCGCTGTCACAGCAGAAGACGAAGTTGATATTTTTTATGAGCAAGCCCTCAGCAAGCTAGCAGACAGTCAGTTTGTCTCCCTTGAAGCGCTATACACCCACTCCCTAGAAATTAGCCAGCTCAATCTGGTTTACCTACGGCGCAAGCTGTCCGATTTGGTCATTCGCCCCAAGCGAGTAGGCCTCATGACCAATGCGATAACACCTACCGCCGCAGCCAGTAGCCATACCGCAGGCAGCGTGGCACCGAGCCTATTAGATAGCAGCCCAGCAGGAGGAGCGACCACTGCTGCAACACAATCTGAAACAGATTACCTCGGCAAGCACCTCAAACGAGCCAAGACCTACCTCGGCAAAAAAAACTACGAGCAAGCCGTGCACGAACTACGAGAAGCGCTAAAGCTCGCCCCACAGAGCCCAGAAATTCACTCCATGCTAGGCCAGGCCTACTTTAAACAAAAGCTTTCTGGCATGGCCAAGGCTCACTTCCGCCAGGCGCTAAAGCTAAAACCTACCCACAAGGTCGCTCAAAAATACGGTAAGCTACTGGGCCTGCAAGACGAACCCATTACCCAATCACCCTCACCCGCCAAACCACCCGACGAAGGGCGCGCTTCCTCAGAAAAGAAATCTGGCAAAGGCGCTTGGTTTGGGCGATTGCTAAATCGCGACCCCTCTGAAAAATAAACTACAGCCAGCCTCCTGATGCATTAGAGTGCTTGCTTTCGAAGCGTTGTTTGTTTTATTAAGGTTGAAGCCCCTAGTAGTGTCTTGAGCAACGCTTCAAACGCTTCAAACGCTATGAAAAAGCTATCAGCAGTCAGCTTTTTCAGCGGCCTGTGCCGTGTCATATCAGCGTCTTGTCACTGATATATTGTAGTGATATCTCACCTTGGCGTGGAATCCTAGATTTTTTACGCTATGGAAGTAAGTCAAAGCGCCCGGAGGTGGTAGTCATGGGAATGTTTGATTCGGATCTGGTACAGCAAGAAGCAATGAAGCTCTTTCAGGACTATCAGTCTCTGATGCAGCTGGGCAGCAGCTATGGCAAGTTTGATCAAGAAGGCAAAAAAATCTTCATCGGTCAGATGGAATCCGTCATGGAGCGCTACCGCATTTTTATGAAGCGCTTTGAACTGTCAGAAGACTTTATGGCCAAAATGACCATGGAGCAGCTAAAAACCCAGCTGAGTCAGTTTGGCACCACTCCACAGCAAATGTTTGACCAAATGCATCAGACGTTGGAACGAATGAAAGCTGAGATCAAGGAGTAGCTTCGACGGTCAGAGTCAAGGACGAATAAACTCGTCTGGCTTGCGGAAGTTTTCCACGGGCTCGTCACGCAGCGCCTGCTGCATAAAGCTTTGCCAAACCGGAGCTGCATAGCCCCCACCCGTTGCGCCTCGGCCAAGGGGGCGATAGTCGTCATTACCGACCCACACAGCGGTAGCCAGCTGAGGAACATAGCCCACAAACCACACGTCACGCTGGGAGTCAGTGGTGCCGGTTTTGCCCGCAGCGGGGCGACCGATTTGAGCGTTGGTTGCGGTGCCCTGTGAAATAACGCCTTGAAGTACATCTGTAAGAGAGGCACTCGCCCAAGGGTCAAGCACAAGCTGGGGCTTTGGTGTGTTGTCTAAAATGACGTTGCCCCTGCTATCGGTGACCTGCATGATCAAAGTGGGGTCGGAGTGCCAGCCATAGTTGGCAAAGGTGGCATAGGCACCTGCCAGCTCTAGCGGCGTGAGGTCTACTGCGCCCAGTGGCAAGGAGATTACCGGATCCATCGGGCTCTCAATGCCCAAAGTACGAGCAATTTCGACCACACGGTTGATACCGACAGACTGGCCCAATTTGACAGCTGGAATGTTTCGAGACGTCTCTAGGGCTTTGCGTAGGCTGATGCTGCCCATAAAAGAGCCGTCGTAGTTGCGCGGCGTGTAATATTCGTAGCCGTCGGGGTAGGTCACGGCGACGTCATTGATAGCGCTGCTGGGGGTGTATTTACCGGAGGCAAAAGCGGCATAGTACACAAAGGGCTTAAAGGCAGAGCCGGGCTGGCGCCTAGACTGTACAGCGCGGTTGAACTGGCTAGACTCGTGATCGACACCACCAACGAGGGCTTTGACAAAATGGGTACGCGGGTCAATGGCCACTAGGGCGATTTGATCGGCGTAGGCACCACCACCAAAGAAACGGTAATAGCTGTCAGCAACGGTGTCCTCGGCTAACTGTTGCATATCCAGATCGATAGTGGTCTGAATGCGCATACCGCCTTTGGCCATGGCATCGGAACCAAACTGATCGTTTAGCTCCTTCATGACAGCTTCGGTTACGTAGGGCGCTTGGCTAGAGCGAAAAGAGGTAATCTCGCCCAGCTGGATTTCTTGGGCTTTGGCGGCATCGGCCTCCTCTGCAGTAATCCAGCCGATTTCCTGCATCCGGTAGAGAACGAGGGCCTGACGTTCCTTCGCAGTATCGTAGTCAAGGAAAGGGCTAAAGCTTTCGGGTGCCTGAATCAGACCTGCCATCATGGCAGATTCACCCAGGGTAAGGTCTTTGGCAGATTTATTGAAGTAGCTCTGGGCAGCGGTTTCTACGCCGTAGGTATTGTGACCCCAATACACCTGATTGAGATACAGCTCAAAAATTTCGTTCTTTTCAAAGATCTGCTCTATGCGCATGGCAAGAACAACCTCGACCAGCTTGCGGCTAATGGTGCGCTCTGGCGATAGGAAGAGATTCTTTACCAGCTGCATGGTGACGGTAGAGCCACCCTGCACAGTTTGTCCGGCTCGCTGGTTTGCGACGAAGGCACGCGCAATGCCGGTGGGGTTAATGCCCTTATGGCTGTAGTAAAAGCTGTCTTCGATAGCCAGAACAGCCCGCTTCATATCGGGGGAAATTTCGTTGAGGCTGACGACTTCGCGGTTGGCTTCGTCGTGAACGTTGTCTAGTAGGGTGCCATTGATATCGTAGACGTAGCTAGTCTCCGACGGGCTGTAGGTTCGCAAAACGCGCACATCTGGCAGATTGCGGAAGCTAATGGCAAGACCGACTAGGCCACCTGCAACAACGGCGCTACCGAGCATAGTGACGGTGAGCAGGGCAGCAGCGCTGACTTGACCGACGTCCTGAATGTAGTGAAGTACCTTGGGAGCTCGCCGAGGGATGGGGGCTCTACGGGGACGCGATCGCACTTTGCGGAGACTATTAGAAGACACAGGCAGACGATATTTCCTAATCTAAGGGGTTTATGGAGTAGGGGTTTATGGAGTAGGGGTTTATGGCGTTCGGAAGTTCAAGCAGGCTTAAAACAAGGATAGAGAGACAACCAGCTATGTTTATCGTGATCTTATTTTGAACGGACTGTGAGCCTTAATTAGTTCGCAGTG
This sequence comes from Cyanobacteria bacterium J06627_28, assembly GCA_038521595.1. GTDB lineage: Bacteria > Cyanobacteriota > Cyanobacteriia > Phormidesmidales > Phormidesmidaceae > Phormidesmis. The sequence goes on from JBCBKQ010000056.1 coordinate 7,457, forward strand.
TGCCAACTCTCCGGTTTAGTTACACGTAAATATAGATGATCTGTGTCGATTGTCCAGCGTTTTTTGATTTTTTTCTGATCGCCACTTTTAGTGGCCAGCAGAAACTTAGCAACGCATCTGATAGAAAGATTGTAGACAACTGCGACGGGAGGTCGCCCGTAAAGCTAAACTGGCAAGGCTATTGACTCTGTTTGCTGTCTTTCACGTCTCTCTTTATCCATGAATGCCCCTGCGAACACACCCTCATCATCGTCAACCGCGATCGCGGACAACATTCCAGCGGCGTTTGCCGATATCTATAGGGGTGTGAGTGAAGTTTTCCCGTTTCAGCCAAAATCAACCAATGTTGATGACAATTTGTTAGCACGTCTTGATAAAGCCGAGCAGCCGCTGCGAATAAAGCTAGGCATTGACCCTACGGGTAGCGAAATTCACTTGGGACACAGCACCCTTGTTCGCAAACTGCGAGCCTTTCAAGATGCCGGACATACGGCTATCTTGCTCATTGGTGACTTTACCGCTCGCATTGGCGACCCCACCGACCGGGCCGAAGTGCGAAAGCAGCTCACCGTAGAAGAAGTCAAAGCCAACGCCGAGACCTACATTGAGCAAGTACGGCCCATTTTAGACTTTGACACACCGGGGCGGCTGGAGATTCGCTACAACTCTGAGTGGTTAAATGACGTAGATCTTGGCAAAATGCTGGAGCTGCTAAGCACCATGACCCTGGGGCAAATGCTGGCAAAAGAAGGCTTTGCCAATCGCTATGAAAAAGGCACGCCGGTATATCTGCACGAATTTTTGTACCCGCTGCTACAGGGCTACGATTCGGTAGCCCTTGAGTCTGATGTGGAGCTAGGCGGCACCGATCAAAAGTTTAACGTGGCAGTCGGGCGTGATTTACAGCGGCATTTTGGCGTTAAGCCACAGTTTGGCATGTTGCTACCGCTGCTGCTAGGGACAGATGGTCATCAAAAGATGTCAAAGTCGCTGGGTAACTATGTGGGCCTACAGGAAGACCCGCTGTCGATGTACTCCAAGCTAGAGAAAGTACCCGATGCGGTGATTGGCGACTACTTTACGTATCTGACGAATTTGCCTTTGGATAAACTGCCCGAGAATCCACGGGAGCAGCAAAAGCTGCTGGCCACCACGGTCATCGAACAGTTTCACGGAGAGGCCGCCGCGCAGCAGGCGCAGCAGGACGCCCTGAATCTGGTCGCCGGGCAAACGCAGTCAGCTGAGGCCGTGCCGGAGTTTTCACTATCAGAGGTTGGGTTTCCGGCAAAGGTGTTTTATCTACTAGGAGCAACGCCGCTCTGTGCGAGTAGCAGTGAAGCGCGGCGACATATTAAAGGTGGCGCGGTCAAACTAGACGGCGAGAAGGTAGCAGATCCTAATTTGACCTTTGACGGGCCGGACGAACTGGTTGGGAAGGTTTTACAAATTGGGAAGAAGAAGTTTGTGAGGTTGACAGAGTAGTGGAGCGGCAAGCTGCAGAAGAGCAGGCCATGAAAGAGCAGGCCATGAAAGAGCAGGCCATGAAGGACAGAATTATTGTGCCTTTGGACGTGCCGGGGGAAAAAGCTGCGATCGCACTCATAGACGCCCTGCCTCAAGTCACTTTTTGGAAAGTAGGTTTAGAGCTATTTGTCAGCAGCGGCCCAGCAATACTCACCGCCCTCAAAGAACGCGGCAAGCGTATTTTTTTAGACCTCAAGCTTCACGACATTCCCAATACCATGGCAGGCGCCTGCCGCGCGGCGGGTCACTACGGCGTAGACCTGCTGACAGTCCATGCCACGGCAGGCAGCACGGCTCTAAGCGCGGCCCAAGCTGCCGCCGAGGAAGGTGCCCTTAGCGCCGGTTGCTCAGCCCCGAGGGTCATTGCAGTTACTTTACTTACCAGCATTAGCCCCGAGGCACTCTCTGCTGAGCTAAAGATTCTTATGCCTGTCATAGACTACGCCCAGCATATGTCAGTACTTGCCAAAGATAGCGGCCTCAAGGGCGCAGTTTGTTCACCGCAAGAGGCCCAGCTATTGAAAGCAGCCTGCGGCGATGCCTTCTGGTTAATCTGTCCGGGTGTGCGCCCAAGCTGGGCACAAAAGGGCGATCAGCAGCGAGCCATGACCCCAAAAGAGGCAATCGCCCAGGGCGCAGATTATCTAGTCATTGGCAGACCCATTACCCAGGCAGCCGATCCGGCAGAGGCCTTTACGCGAATCTGTGAGGAGATGGCAGCGTGAATCTCGTGAATCTCGTGAATCTTGGATGTTTTGGATCGCTGCTGGGCTTTTCTTTAGTAGGGTTTTGTTCTGCTATGCAGCCACCTGCACGGGCACATATGCAGCCACCTGCACGGGCACACACGGACATCCCTAACGTAGAAAACATTGGACAAGATGATAAAAAAATGGCCGACACAGAGGCCGAACCCAGGCCTTACAATCCCATTCGTCCACCGATGACCTGCCCGGCAAACGTGGAAGCACTAACAGCGTTAATGATTCGCGATATCCCAAACTATACAAACCGGGTGCTGCAACGAACCTCGGCAGTATTGCAGTGGACAGAAGCCGATGAGCTACGGCTAGCGGCGGGTGAACTGGTTAGGCAGCCCTATCGACCTTCACATGTGCTAGTTGCAGGGCAGGTAAATCTAGAACCGCTGGAGTTGGCTGAGTATACCTACACAACGTCACCAGAGGCGGGCGGGCCGATTGAGCAAGTATTTTTTACCACGCGATCGCGTCAATATTCGCAGCAGTCCCTCGGAAATACGAACGGCGACATTCGCAGAAATATTAGCAGCCATATCAGCACCGAAGAAGTCGAAGAATTCCACTGGGCCTTTTTAACCCAAACAGCTGACGGCTGGCGGCTGGCATTCATGTTTTCGTCAGTAGACGACGTAGACAACCGTCGCCCCGCGCTACCACCGAGAGAAAACAGTCAGGGCAGTGTAGGTCAGGCTGTACAGCTGTGGCTAAGAGACTGCCGCGCAGGCGCTATATACAGATAAGGATTTCAAGTAAATATCGCTTCAAGTAAATATCGCTTCAAGTAAATATCGCTTCAAGTAAAGGTCGTATAGCAATTCTGCACTAGGCTTTACTCAACAGCATCAGCATCTGCCACCATCGGCGCAGATTGCTGTGTTTGCGGCAATGTGATTTGAAATACCGTACAGACCTCACCGTGCACTTCTTGTGAATCGACAGCAATATGTCCACCATGGCTCTTGACGATGGAGTAGCTAACAGATAGCCCCAGCCCAGCGCCACTACCGACCGGCTTAGTCGTAAAGAAGGGATCAAAGATCTTAGGTTGAATGTCTAAGGGAATGGGTGTGCCGTTGTTTTCAATGGCAATTTGAATCTTGTCATCGTCTGTTGTACAAGTGGCAATCTTAATACTTGGCGGGTTTACTGGTTCGAGGTCAGCTTCACTGTATTGCTCTCGAATGGCATCAATGGCATTGCCGAGAATATTCAAAAAGACCTGATTTAGCTGACTCGCTTCACAGGTAACCAGGGGAAGCCGGCCGTAGTCTTTGACAACGTTAATACTCGAATGCTCGCCATCAGCCTGTAGGCGAGTGTGTAACAGGGCTAGCGTGCTGTCTAGCCCTTCGTGCAAGTCCACAGCTTTGACGGCAGATTCGTCTAGACGAGAGAAGTTTCTGAGGTTTAAGACAATGTCACGAATGCGATCGCTGCCAATGGTCATGGACTTGAGCATTTGATGAATATCTTCGGTAAGAAACGATAGGTCAATCTCATCCTGTTTGGACACGATGGCTTCTGTTGGCTGAGGATATTCGCTCTCGTAGAGTGCCAGTAGGCTCATGAGGTCTTCGATGTAGTCGCTGGTGCACTCTAAATTAGCCTGGATAAAGTTCACCGGATTGTTGATCTCGTGGGCAACCCCTGCGACCATTTTGCCGAGGGAAGACATTTTTTCGCTGTGGATGAGCTGGGCCTGGGTCTGGCGCAGCTGCGATAGGGTTTGTTCTAAATCCTGGGCTTTGCTATCTAGCGCCTCTGCTTTTTGTCGGAGATCTTCTGTTTTTTTGGCGACCTCGATTTCTAGCGTGCGAGAGTAGTTTTCTGTGGCCTGGTAGAGTCTGGCATTTTCGATGGAGATGGCGGCTTGGCTGGTAATGACCTGGAGGATTTCGATGCGATCGCGCGTAAACACCCCAGCCGACAGATTATTTTCCAAATACAAAATGCCAACCAGCTGACCCTGACGGCTAATGGGCAAACACAGCACCGACTTTGGCTGCTCTGAGCTGATATAGCGATCTTGAGTAAACCGACTTTCTTGACTCAAGTTTTCAAAAACAGCGGCTTTCCCTGTCCGAGAAACCTCATAAATGAGCTGCTTAGGCAAATGCGGATAGCTGTCTAGCGCGGTTTCTAAAATAGCTGCCTCGTCATCATTGGCACTGGCCATCACGATCCACTGACCAGGCGGTTGATCCAACTGTTGATCCGCCGACGGCAGGAGCAGATGTCCGTTTTGAGCGCCCGCATTGACAATGGCGATTTGCACCAAGGTCTCTAGCAGCTGAGTGAGCTCAATTTCCTGGGATATCGCCTGGGCCGCTTTAATCACCGCTGGAAGATCTAGCCAAGACTGCGAGGGTTGGGAGTTAAGGTAGGTGCGGTTGCCAGCGTCAAGAGCTGTGGTCTCTTGGGTAGACAGGTGCACCCGGCTAGATTGCGTAACATCAGATTTTACGTCATTAGATTTCACACCATCAGATTTCACACCGCTAGATTTCACAACAGCAAAGGGCAAGAGCTGTGGATATTTTTGCGCTAGCTGATGGGTTTTCACCTTTGCGCCCCAGCGAGCATAGCCATAGTAGGCCGAGCGCATGTAGTCAGCGGCAATGCGCTCTTTGTCCCAAGCCAGATAAAACTTTGCAGCTAGTTCGTTAGCGAGGGCTTCTTCGTGGGTGTACTGGTGCACTTTGGCACCTGCGATCGCCTGATCGTACAGCTCAATGGCCGCCGCTTTTTGTCCTAGCACTCGGCACTTTTCAGCTCGAATCAAATCCACCTTATGCCGATAGTTCATCGGCGCATGATGGGCCCAGTGTTCTAGCGTGGCCTGACACTCCTCTACACTCTGCAACAGCGCAGAAGAAGATTTGTCTGATACATCAGGCGACTGTAGCGGCATTTGGGCCAGCGTTACTAGGGCCCTATAAAAATAGATTTGAGCTTCGCCGACCATGCCATTGAGAGCAATGCCATACTGGCGCATTTCTTTTTCGTAGGTCTGCGCCGCCTCAGTCTCTTCAAATAGGTAGGCCAGCATTAGCTTGAGATGATAGAGCGTCGCCAGTCCGGCAAAATCGTAAGTTGCTAAAAGCTGCGGCAGGGCGCTCTCTTCTGTAAAAGCCTCTCCGCTTAAAACAGTGGGCTGCTGGGTAACCGTCAGCAAGTTGAGATAGCCCTGCTGATAAATGTGAGCATACATCACGGCAACGGGTTGATTCAGCTGGCTAAGCGCATGGGTGTAGTCTTGGCTATCTTGGTACAGCTGTGTGAGTGACAGGCCTGACCAAAAAGCTTCATGGAAGAACAGATTGACCGTGTAGCCAGCGTACTCAAACCGGCCTAAGCTGACTTCGCTCAAGTAGGCCGCCTTGATCATTGGCAATGTTGTTCTAACGGGGTGCTGCCGATGCCGAATAGATCTCGCCCCTGTTCCTGCTTCGGCGCTTAAGGCTTTTTCATTGAGCTTTTCAGCGAGTGCAATACCGAGATCACAAAATTCTCGCCCTACCTCTACCGCCTTGAGCGTATTGCAGGCAATCATGCCATAGCCAGCATAGGCGACGGCCGAGAGGGCCGTATTTCCATACCGAATAGACCAGCAAACGACCTGAGCCGTCATCAGCAGGTACAGGGGCGAGCCCATTAGAGCAGTCGTCATGCGAATGCTGTCGAGTACCCGTATCGCGGCGATAATCTTGCGATCGCCCATCACCGGCAAATCGATAAAGCCAGCAATCTCTTTCCCCGCTGTCAGCGCGTAAACCTCTCCCAGCGCTCGCTGCGCATCTTCGTCTGTGGGGATATCTGGCAGGGGATGGCCAAGCTGTTTTAGCAAATGTAAGGCAATACCGAGGGCGTCTTCTCGCTGGACTTTTGCCAGGGCCGCCCGAATTTTGGCACAGTGCACAGTGACCTGATCTGCCAAATCATGGGCATGGGCAACGACTGCCGCATAGCTAAGCTCAATTGCCTCATCATCCTCACAAAGCTGCGCCAGCTCAGCAGCTAGGTCGTAGAGCGCCAAAGTCTCATCATATCGCCGCTGCCAAGCCTGCTCACCCAAAAGCTCGATGCCAATGCGGGCATATACTCTAGCTGACGGGTAGGCAGTGGCTGCTTTAGCCCTCTGGCAGGCCAGTAGATTTAACCGCGCCAGCTCGTCTTTGTCTGCCTGCTGCTGAATGAAGGGAATGCCATGATTTAGCTGACTCACCAAGCTAAAAATCTGTTCTGCGGTTGTCTCAGGCGTGATTTGTTTTAGCAGCAGCTGACCAATGCGATAGTGAATCTGTTCCTTTTCTGCATCTGGAATCAACGCATAGGCAGCCTGCTGAACCCGATCATGCAAAAAACGGTAGTTGACAGCGGCCGCTATTGGCTGCGCAGGTGGGGAGCTTTCGCCCTGAAAAAATTTATAGGTCTCACCATCAGGAATGACAAACCCCTCTTGAATGGCAGGCCAAAGCGCAGCGGCAATCTGGCTCAAAGCACAAAAATCTGGTTCCTGAGTTTCATCACTCTTGAACACCACCGGACAAACAACTGCCAGTGTCGAGAGGCTGCTCTGAGTCCCCATACAGGCCGCAATCTTAAGCACAGCCTGGGTCGCGTCAGGTAGCTTTTGCAAACGAGCAACCATCAAATCAAGCACATTGTTGGTCAGCGATAGCTGTTTGACCTGGGCGATATCACACTGCCAAACACCCTGGGCGGCATCAAACGTGATGTGCTTATCCGCATGTAGACTTTGTAAAAACTGCGCGGTAAAAAAGGGATTGCCTTGGGTCTTTTGATAGACCCACTGAGACAGTGGCGCGGCGTTGGCTGCGGTGCAGTGTAGGGTATCGGCAATCAGCTGCGTAGTCACAGATTCGCCCAGTCCATCTAAGGTAAGCGTGACGATCTCAGCAGTTTGCTCTCGAGGGGTCTGCCGATGTTGCGCATAGACAATATCTTGGAGTACCAGCATGAGCGGATGGCTGGGGAGAACTTCGTTATGACGATAGGCGCCTAGTACCAGCAGGTAGCCAGCTGTCTCTGTCATCATCCGCTGTAGAAACTGCAGAGAGGAGACATCGGCCCACTGCAAATCGTCAAGAAAAAGAACAAGAGGATGTTCTGGGCGAGTAAAAAGATCAACAAATGTTTTGAGCAGGCGATTGAAACGATTTTGATGGTCGCTATCCGAGAGGGTGGGCACTGCGCTCTGGGGGCCAATGATCGTCTCCAGTTCAGGAATGACGTCAATCATGAGCTGAGCATTTTCGCCAAGGGCCTCGGCAAGGCGATCTTTCCACTGACTCAGGGCTTCGTCAGACTCGCTGAGCAGCTGACGAATAAGGTCACGAAAGGCCTGAATGACGGCAGAAAAAGGAATATTTTGGTTGAACTGTTCAAACTTGCCTCGGACAAAATAGCCCTGCTGGCGAGTAATTGGCTTGTGGACTTCGTTGATGACGGCGGTCTTACCAATGCCCGAAAATCCGGCCACTAGCACCATTTCTGTACTGCCCTGGGCGCTGCGCTCAAAGGCCCCTAGCAGAGACTGAATTTCGGCTTCTCGGCCATAGAGCTTTTCGGGAATCAAGAAGCGATCGCACACATCTCGCTCACCCAGTGAAAATGCCGCAACGGCACCCGTCTTTTTCCACTCAATGAGGCATCTTTCCAAATCATGCTTGATTCCCAGCGCACTCTGATAGCGATGTTCAGCATCTTTAGCCATCAGCTTTAGTACAACAGCCGCCACCATACCCGGTATTTCGAGATTGAGTTGGTCAGGCTCCGAAGGCTGTTTGGCAATATGCGCATGCACGAGTCCCATGGGGTCATCAGCGACAAACGGCAGCTGTCCCGTCAGCAGTTCGTAGAGCGTCACGCCCAGGCTATAAAAATCAGTGCGATAGTCAATGCCCCGATTCATTCGGCCAGTTTGCTCTGGGGCCAAATAGGCCAACGTCCCCTCCAAGCCACTGGGATGCTGAATCACCTGCGTTTCTTTGGGCAGTAGAGAGGCGATAGAAAAGTCAATGAGTTTTATGCGGCCGCTCTGGGGGTCGATGATGATATTGGCAGGCTTAATATCTTTGTGTATGAGGCCGTGCTGCCCTAAGTCGTTGAGAATATCTGCCATCTGTACGCCGATGGACAAAGCCTGCACCAGCGACAGTGACCCCACAGCCTGCACGTACTGATCCAAAGACTGGGAGCCACAGTCTTCCATCACCAGAGCATAGCCGTTGCTCCAGGGCTCTAAGCTCAACGGTTTGACAATTCCAGCAATCGAGAGGTCTTGCGCAATCGTGTACTGATTGCGAAACTTCACCAGCGCATCAAAGCTGGGATGTGACCGCCGTAAAACTTTAATGACGACGCGGCGCTCTGAGCCCGCCTGTACAGCCCGATAGACAGCCGTTCTCTCGTTTTGATGAATCTGTTCGGTAACGGTATAGCCAGAAAACGTAGGGAGAGTAAGCCCAGACAAATAAGGGGTAGCCGCCGCAGAATGCATCATAAAAAAAGATTCCACACCACAAACAAGTACGCTTATCCATGGTTCCCAACGCCTTCGTTGCCCCATCTTCCGTGGGATTGATTACGGCCACTGAACCATGGCCATAAAGCTCGGTTTTTTGTTCATCGCTCCCTAGAAAATCTGCTGTTTTTTCCGAATCAGAGATAGCCTAGAGTGAATCATTGATCTGTAGTGGTTTCCTCCTGATCTGGCATGACACCTTCCGAAAACTCCGCCGAAACGACCCAAAACAGCCCCTCGAAACAGCTGACCCTACAGCATTGGGCAGACTTCACTACCAAGCGCCAAGCGGTCGCAAAGACCTTGGACGAGATGGTCTCGCTGGTAGCATCCGCTGAAACCGTCGGCGCAGGCAGTGAACAAGGCCAGTCCGGTCAGCTCGGCTTAGAATCCGCCATCAACGAAATTCGGCAGGCCGCCAACAGCATGACCCACGGCACCTATCGGCTGATGGTCATGGGCGACATGAAGCGCGGCAAAAGTACGCTGCTCAACGCCCTCATCGGAGAAAACCTGTTGCCCAGCGACGTCAATCCCTGCACCGCGCTGCTCACCATTTTGCGCTATGGCCCCGAGAAGCGTGTCTTTCTCCACTACAAGGATGACCGCGAGCCAGAGGCAATTAGCCTAGACACCTTCCGTCAAAACTATGTGATTGACCCGGCCGAATCTAAGCGCTTAGCAGATCAGGGGGAAGCGGCTTTCCCCCATATCGCTCAGGTGGTGGTGGAGTACCCGCTGCCGTTGCTACAGCACGGCCTGGAGCTAGTAGACACGCCCGGACTCAATGACACCGAAGCTAGAAACGATCAGGTGCTGAGCTATCTTAGCGACTGCCAGGGCGTTCTTTTTGTGCTCAATGCCACACAGCCTTTCACCCTAGACGAGCAGCGATACCTCAAAAACTATTTGCAAAACTCGGGGCTGGCTCTATTTTTCGTCATCAACGGCTGGGATCGCATTCGCGCTGGACTGATAAACCCAGACGATACGGCAGCAGTTGCCGAAGCAGAAGGGAAAGTGCGATCGCTCTTTACTCAAAGCCTGCAGCCTTATACCAACGGCGAAGACCTGCGGCTCTTCGAAGTCTCTGCCCTACAGGCACTGCGGCAGCGGCTAAAAGGAGACTCTTTAGATGGCTCTGGGCTACCTGTCTTACTAAACCATCTCGATCAGTTTTTGGCCTACGAGCGTGGCCCCGCAGAGCTTCAGCGAGCGCTCAGCGTAGCCAGCCGGGCCTATCGGAGCGTGAGCACTTCAGTAGATCGGCGCATTCCGTTGCTAGATGAGACGTTAGAAAGTCTCAAAGAAAAGGTGGAATCAGTCTCGGGTGAGTTTACCAAGCTAGAGGGCATACGCGATCGCTACCGCAAAGTCATCCACACCAGCCGCGATCTCAATGCCAAAACGGTCAGCACCTCCTTTAGACACTACATCCTACAGCTCGAAGAAACCTTCGAAGCTGACTTTGCCGACTCCCAGCCCGACCTAGAATTCCTTGACTTTTTAGAAGCCGAAAAGCGCCAGCAGTTTTACACCGCCTTCAAGCGAGCCTTTGAGCGCTACATTAACGACCGCCTCGCCGCCTGGGAATTTACCGCCAAGCAAACCATTGGCAATGCCTTTGATGAGCTAAACGACAGCGCCGTAGAGTATCAGGTAGCCTATGCAGAAGTTGTCGAAGTCATCCATGAAAAAATCATGGGTCGCCGGTTTTATGCGGTGAGCGATGAGTACGACCACGAAAAGAACAAAATCTGGGTCGATAATGTCAAAGATGTTTTTGAAGATATTCCCAGCAACATGAATGCTGCCGTGCGGCCCTTCAATGGCTTTTGGCAGGCAGTGATGCAGTCAGCACTGGCCTACGTCTGCATTGTGTTGGCCCTGCAGCTGCTGGGCGTTATCTTTAGCAGTTTGTTTTTAAATGTCATTGGCATCATCATGGCAGCGGGCGGCATCTTTGCTGTACAAGCAGAGTTTGTTCGTCAGGAGTTTCTCAAGGCGACCAAAAGAGAATTTGTAAAACATTTGCCACGCATTGCCGATGAGCAAACACCCAACATTTTCCGCGCGGTAAAAGACTGCTTTACGGCCTACGAAGAGCGCGCCATTGACCGCATTAGTAACGACATCATCTCGCGCAAAGGTGAGCTGACAAATCTGGTTGAGCAAAAGCAACAGCATGAGATTAATAGAGAGCAAGAAGTGGCTCGTCTACAGCAGCTAAAGCAGCAGGTTCAGGAAAACGTATCAGCAATTGAAGCGTTAGTGACAACCTAGAAAAGCCTGGTTATTTTACACAGAAAAACCGGCACAGAAAAACCGGCACAGAAAAGCTTGCACAGAAAAGCTTGCACAGAAAAACCTAAAAGAGCGTTACAAAACGGCAATGCTGCTGTATTTGTCTAAAACTGGCGGCTATTTTGACCCTCTGTAAATTATGTGACATCTACAAGCCGTAGCAACCCCTACAAAACGCAGTCCTTTTGGGATTTAGAGTAGAGGGTGACACATATGCAAAGTGACTTTTATGCGCTTAGAGCAGTTGCAGGCCTTTCTCGCGGTTGCCGAAACCGGCAGCTTCCAAGCAGCTGCGCGTCAGTGCGGGGTGACTCAGTCCACCATTAGCCGACAGGTACGCTCAGTAGAGGACGATTTGGGCGTGCCGCTGTTTCACCGAACCGGGCAGGCGAAACTAACCCTAGCAGGCAATAGCCTGCTGCCACGGGCCATGCGCATTTGCAAAGAATGGTCGCAGGCACAGCAGGACATTACCGACTTGGTCAATGGCAAGCAGACGGAGCTATGTGTGGCCGGGATTCACTCTGTGTGTGCCTATTTGCTGCCCCCGATTGTGACGGCGTTTTGTCAGTCCCATCCGGATGTGCAGCTGCGAGTAACCGCGCTGGGCAGCGATCGCTCGCTAAAAGTATTGCGTGATGGTCTGGTTGATGTTTCTATCGTCATGCACAATCCACTGCTGACAAACAACCAGGAAATGTCTGTCACGCCGCTCTACGAGGAGCCGGTCGAAGTGCTCATGGCCGCCGGACACCCACTGGCCGAATACGACCGTGTTCCCTGGTCAGAAATTGCCCGCTTCCCTCAGGTGGTCTTTAAAGATGGCTACGGCATGCAGCGAATTGTCCAAAATCAGTTTAGAGAGCATGGGCAAGAGCTAAAAGTAGCCCTAGAACTCAATACGCTAGACGCCTTTAGGGGGGTTGTCCGGCAAGGAAATTTAGTCGCGCTGCTGCCTCAATCTGCACTGACAGATAGCCGCCGCGATCCAGAACTGGTCGTACGACCAACGACCGAACCCAACCTCATGAGAAAAGTCGTCATGGTCACCACCCATGATCGATTGCTGATTCCACCGATTCAACAGTTTTGCAGCTTGGTTCGCAACCACGCAGAAAATGGCTTTAGCCAGTTTGAAGTGCTGCCGACTAATGATTTCTTAGCGCTTCAGCGATCAGACAAGCCATCGGTCATGGCTGGGATAGCAGCCGCTACCGACCGTAATTTTTTACTGTCGAAAGTCTCGTCTTAAAACAGTCTTGTCTTAAAACAGTCTTCTGCACTTTCTTTTTGATAAACCATTAAACCCGCCAATAAGCACTAAAATAAATGACTCCGATCTTATCTATTGCTGATAAAACAGCCGCTTCACCTTATTGCCACGAGCGTCTCCATGAGTACTCCCCCGCAGCACGTTAGGCCCAGCCATCAGCCCCCTACAGAAACCCAGCGTCTGTTTCGAGACTTGCTCAAAAAAGTAGGCAGCGGCACGCATACCGCTAAGTCTTTGAGTCGTGAGGAGTCTGCGATCGCAACAGAAATCATGCTGAGCGAGACGGCAACCCCAGCGCAAATTGGCGCTTTCATGATTGCTCAGCGCATCAAACGGCCAACCCCCACCGAGCTAGCAGGAATGCTCGATACCTACGATGCAATGGGGCCCATGCTGAGCCCGGTGGACAGTGAGTATCCGGTGACTGTATTTTCTAATCCGTACGATGGGCGATCGCGCACAGCTCCTATCAATCCTCTGACGTCGCTTATCTTAGCGGCGGCGGGCTGCCCGGTCATTCTCCATGGCAGCGGTAGAGTCCCCACCAAATACGGCCTGCCCACAATTGAAATATTAGAAGGCCTAGGCCTGGAGTGGAGACAGCTTAAAACGCTTGACCAGGTGCAAACCATGCTTGAGCAGACGGGCTTTACCTTCATCCATCAGGCGATTCATTTTCCAGCAGCCGAGGCGATGGTGGCCTACCGCGACCAAATTGGAAAACGGCCAACGTTGGCAACCGTTGAAATTATGTGGTCACCGTACAAAGGAAAGGGGCATGTGGTGAGTGGCTATGTTCATCCGCCTACAGAAGGGCGCACACAACAGTGTTTTACCGAGCGAGGGACTGAGTTTTTTACAACGGTAAAAGGGTTGGAGGGGAGCTGTGATATTGCCCGCAGTCGCACTGCCATCATTAGCCTAAACCAGCTAGAGTCAGGCCAGCTAAGCGCAGAGAGACTCCTGGTACACCCCCGCGACTATGGCTTTGAAGGAACCGACCCAGAGCTAGAGGGACTAGACGCACTACTCACGGACTATCAGGCAACGCTGACAGGTCAGCAGAGTGAAGTGGGTCACTCTGCCATTTGGAATAGTGGCTTTTATCTGTGGCGTGTAGGTCGAGTGGCGTCTATCGAAGAAGGGTTCGCCTGGGCGCGATCGCACCTCGAAAACGGCAAAGTTAAAAACAAATTAGAACAAATAAAAGAAGCACTTGCTTCGGCCTGATCTGTCTTAATCCGCCAGATCTGCGGTGTGTGGCAGACGCAGCTTGTACCAAATGGCGAGTAACCGCATGACGACAATGGCTAGCACCGCAAGCGGGGCGGCATAGGGAAGGGTCAGCGAATACGCCCTCAGCAAAAAAAACAGCCAGCATCCCAAAAAGGAACAAGTCGCAAACAAGGGCGCAGGCCGAAAAATACTGGGCACCTGATTGCAAACAATGTCACCCATCACGCCACCAAAAGCGCCGGTAACCACCCCCAGCAGCGCCGCATTAAAAAGCGAAACCCCAGCTTCGAGCGCAACATTGGCCCCCACAATGCTAAACAACCCCAGCCCCAGCGCATCTGGAATGCTCAAGTAGCGCTCAAACTTATCGGGCAGTTTCTTTAGAAAAGACATTGCCAGCGCCAAGAAAAACACAATCACTGGGTAGTGATTTTCTCGCATCCAAAACAGCGGATGCTGGTCTAAAAAGAGATCCCGCAAGGTGCCGCCGCCAAACGCCACAATAAAGGCCAGACTAAACACGCCGACAAAATCCATATGCTGACGACGGGCCCGCAGTACGCCATAGGTGGCACTGGCAATGACGGCCAACAGTTCTATGACGGTGTACATTTGCTAGTTAGAGATTAAAGAAAGTTATAGCGAAGTGCGAACGCGCTACCAGCTGAGGGCGGTAGCCTTTTGTGGCGCAGTAAGCAAAACGCGAAAAGCCATCGAAGAGCGTCAGTAGTCCAGAAGACTTCAAAAGTCCAGAAGACTTCAATAGTCTAAAAGAATTCAACAGTCTAAAAGAATTCAATAGTCTAGAAGAATGATGAAGCGTACCGGGATATTGCCATCGGCGAGGACTTGGGCCATGGCGATCGCGCCCTTCATCTCCGTCATTACCTGTGGGCTATGCTCTTTGTAGCCCCGCGCTACCTGCTTGACGCCAGCCTTAAACCCGTCCAAATCCAGAGAGGTTGTCACGTAATAAGCGACACCTTTGAGCCGAGACCTCACTCGCTCGCTACAGTCCTCCGGCAGCGGTGGAAAACCTTCTGCCTTTTTGGGCGCTGGCGATAGGCTAGGATTTTCCCACAGCAAAAATTGATTGAGCCGCGAGTCATTACACGTGGGCAGCTGAGAGAGCGATCGCCAGCGAGAGCCATCGTGCGCTTCTAAAATTACCGTCCGATATGTAGCCATGGATAAGCAACTAGCAGGATAAGCAACTAGCAGGCAATCATTCTAGCCCATGGCGATCCATTGCACCCCATCTAACCCAACGTCTCGCAATAAGTCGATATGAAGCCGAACTATTCAGCCGGACTATTCAGCCGGACTACTCAGCAGGCGCCTCAACAAATCCTCCAGCGGATCCCTCGGCCAGCTCTTCGGCCAGCATCTCTTCATAGATCTCAGGCAGTAGGCTCGTCATACTATTATCCTCAATGCCATATCCCAGGCTTGTCCAAGTGCCCGAAAGCTCCCTTAAAACCGTCTGGACATCGCCGTTTTGCAGCGTCGCCGAAATATCAAAGCCCCACGCCGCCGGATCCGCGAGCCAATCGTGAACGACCTGATCCTGATAAACCGCCGCAAAGCTAGGCTTATCCCACATTTCGTACCAAGCAGGACGCTCCGGGTGATAGTTCCTGGCTTCTCGCTGCCAGGTGGTCGTCAAAAACTGATACCGGCCTGCCGCCGTCGTACAGTCACCTCTATTTGGCCCGTTAACAATCGTGACGCACTCATCTGGATGTACGCTAATGTTTTTCACGCGCTTGCCACCGTACAGCAGCCGATAGGGATCTGCAGTATTTGACTCCGCCGCCGAAATGGTTCGCATCAGCGCCCGCAAATATGGATCACCCCCCTCCATTTCCAAAGGAATCGGCTTAGAAACCCAGTCCGTTTCCTCCAAAAACTCTAGAGCGCTAGGGGACATAGACCACCAGTGCAAAGTCGCCGCAACAGCGACAAACATAATGACTGTCAGTAAAATGGGACCAGACCCTTCCTGTCTAGAGCCTGCCCTGTGCACGGTATCTTTTGCGTCTTTTCCGGTCGCGTCTTTTTTATGTGATCTTTGAGTAGGCAAGGTGTTTAGTAGGCAAGGGGCTGAATAGGCAGAGAGCTAAATGGACAAGGGGCTTAATAGGCAGAGGGCTAAATGGGCAAAGTGTTGAGCAGGCAAGGCTTAGCTGACGCAGAATCAGCTGGCGCGAAATATATAAATCCATAGCCCCCTTGCCTCTTATAGCAAAGAACCTATCAGACTGGCGCTGACAAAACTAGAATCAATAGGTATCTCTACACCCCTTTATCCGGTCATTCCCGAACGCCGTTTTGGACCACAACTTTGAGATCGCAACGCCCAATCGTCTTTCCTAAATAAATCCTAAGACAGCCATGTCTTCTATCGAATCAAACGAACGGCTCATGATCATCCTTATCTGCGTCGTTCCTTTTGCCGCCTTACTCTACTGCGGCCTTGTCATAGGCACATTATTAGCTGTCCCTTTTGTAAAAAATCACGCCTTTATCTTTGGTGGGATTTATGCGCTCATTCCATTAGTGACCGGCGCATCTATTTGGATTGGGCCTTTTCGTAAGTGACCCATCAAGACAAAAGATAAACCCAAAAGGCAAACACCTAATCAAAATGTCTTGTAGGCTTAATCACCCCAAAATTGCATAGGAAAATTACACAGCAAAATTGCATAGAAAGCTGAATAGAAATTACCATCACCCACGCGTACCCTACTGACACGAAAAACGATCTCCACAGTTACCCGTAATGATGTCAGGGGATGACTATAAACAACCGTTAAAAATTGCCGTGTTTCCGCTTACGAAAAATGCACCAATGATAGTTGATTCTTAAAAGCGGAAGGGGCAATCTAAACCCGTAAGACTTACGGCCATAGCAGGCAGCTCTACCGCGTTCTAGCTCATTGAGGAACACCTTTCGTAGGGCAAACTCATCATCGCCTGCAACCAACTTTCTCATGTTTTTGTCTCTCTGTTTTTCGATGAGATAGGGGCTAACGGTTGGCGCTGTCGATTCGTTGACACCTTTTTTATAAAGATCTTTCGTTACTCGCTATTTAGAGCAAGTCTCTTGCAATTGATGTAGCGAGCTACCGCTCAGCGCATTCCCCTCTGCTGAGTTCCTAACGCCTTATATTTCTGATACTTCCTGAAACTCGTCTAGGTTAACTAATTATGTCGATTGCAAAACCAACTCAAACAAAGTTCTGGATCATCTGCCGCGAAGAGACAGAACTGACGCAAAAGCTGGCCAGCACTATCTCCAGTTGGAATCTGCCAGGCGTCCGTGCTCGGGTGGGCCATCAGCTTTCTCTCTCAGTTGGTGATGCGATCGCACAGGCAGACTTCGCCATCTTCATCACTCTGTGCGAAACACCCGGTGCCCACCTCTCCATTGCCCCCGTCAGCACCGGCCAATCCAAAACCGGCCAATCCAAAGCCGCCCAATCCAAAGCCATCCAATCCAAAACCGGCCAAAGCCCCGCGTCTTTGCTCAATACGCTACGCCGCCGCCACGGCCACGCCCCTCAATCTTGGTGGCTGCAGCTACCCACAGCAGAGCTTCGTGCCCGAGGCATAAGGCCTATCCCCGCAGAGCAAACCCTCTCCCAAGCCCTCACGCAAATCGAAGTTTTTATCCGTAATCACTACCTCAAGCCCCTTGCTATGCAGGCCGCCTTTAGTCCACCCCCCACAGTCAGACAGCAGCCCTCTGAGCACCTAGTACATATCGCAGCTTAACCGCGCTGCTTAAAACGATTTGACAAGAAATAATCCCACCGAAAAACCAAAAAGCCCCCGCACAATGTGCGAGGGCTTTTCGTAGAGCTAAAAGACTCTGAGAATAATTCGATGACTATCCTCAGAAGGTCTCGCTCACATCAAGATGAAAGCTAAGCTTACGCGTTGATGGA
>JBCBKQ010000057.1:0-24838 GCA_038521595.1 Cyanobacteria bacterium J06627_28
AAGGTCGCTGAGAAAAATATGATGCCCATGCAGCCAGGGGATGTGCCTGCGACCTATGCCGACGTTGCCGACCTGATGAATGATGTTGGCTTTAAGCCCTCTACACCTTTGTCTGTGGGCATCCAAAAGTTCGTGGACTGGTACAAAGGTTATTACAACGCCGACTAGAGGGCGGACCAGAAATAGGCAAAAGCCAGGTAAGAGCAGGTGTTTTAGTAGGCTTTTCTGCTGCACCTAAATGATGGAGAGGTGCGTAAAAGCTGTAGAAATAAAGGATGGAGCTAAGGAGATTCGAACTCCTGACCCCCTCAATGCCATTGAGGTGCGCTACCAGCTGCGCTATAGCCCCGTGCCAACGCCTACCCATACAGGTTGCGTTTGCTTAGACTACTATAATTACGTAGAAAAGAGAATCGCGTCAAGCATATGACCGTCACCCCCAACAGTGCCAATCCAGATGGCTTTCCATCAGGCAATGCACCAGAGATTCCAGATGCGCAAACAACTACGCAGGCTGCGATTGATACGTTACTAAAGCAGCTGCGGCGCAAAGAGGGCAATTGGGTGGAGTGGGGCATGGCCTGCCAAACGCTACAAAAAGCCAAGATGAATACCCAAGACATCTTTGAGGCCACTGGGTTTGAGCCCATTCAGCAAAATCAGCTCATTGTAGCGGCCCAAGTCTTCAACTCCATGCTAGACGGCGGCGTTAGCGAAGCGACGAAAAATCATTACCAGACCCGAGGCAGCGATAGCCTGTATGAGTTTCGCATTTTGCCCCATGTGCACCGAGCGGCAGCCGCAGACTTTGCCCACCAGCACGGACTCGATAGCGATCAGGTAAAAGACATTGTAAAAGGGCTAAGGGACTACTACTACAGCGATACGCCGCCGCCTGGATTTGAGAGAACTATGGGCGATGCAGCGGCTTATCACTACTGGCGATTGGCTCGGCAGCAGGGGGATTTGCAGGCGCGATCGCGCTTAATTGCCCAAAGCCTCCGCTTTGCTACCTCCACCAGTGCCCGTAGCAAAGTCGAAAAGCTACTCACAGACTTCACCGTTGTCTCTGCCAAAAAAGCGCCACGGCTACCGATCTATCGACTAGAAGACGAAGCCGACTCCCCCATCATCGTGCCAGTGGCAGGGCAGATGCCCCTAGTGACTGAAGACTTTACTCAAGTCCCCACAGCCCTGGCCGAAGAGCCCTTTGGCATGGTCAAATTTTCGGGCAGTGGCGCGTGGGTACCTGTGCCGGGGTGGCAAGTCATTCTCAAGGCAGAAGATCCCATTGCGCTGCTGGCAAAATATAAGCAGCTACCAAACCCACCCGAGGGTCAGGACAACGAAGACATTTTGATCATCGTTGATCGCGCCAAGCGAGAATGGGACGAATTTAGCTACTTTGTCTTTGATAGCGAGGGGCAGCTAGCCATCAACTGGTTTGACGAAACCCCTCAAATCAAGCTGCTTGGCGGCATGGTTTTGGTCATGCGTCCAAAGAAGATTTTTGACCGTGACTACAACAAAGAACTCTGGCAAATAGACGAATAGGAAATCAGAACATTAGGAATCGACTATGCCCTTAGAACGCCGCCTCTCCCGTGAGATTTTTGCTGAGACCGAAATTGTGGAACTCCGTCAGATTTGCATGACGCCCAGCGGCATTTTTGAGCCCGGTAAATATCTTGTCGGTCAGCTCCCGGACGAAGCGTTTGAAATGGGCCTCGTCGAAGCCTTGCCACCCGTACGCGGCAAAAGCGAAGAAATCGCACCTCCCACAGAAAGAAATAGTGCCAAAAATAATTCCAAAGACGGTGCCGCAAAAAACGATTCCGCCCAATAGCTCACTTCAGCCTTCATTCCTCATCCCTTATCCTTTCACGCCCGGAGCCTTACCATTTACACCCGTCCCCTCGCCAAACTCATTGAAGAATTTCAGCGCCTGCCAGGCATTGGCCCCAAATCAGCGCAGCGACTGGCTATGCACATGCTCAAGCGCCCGGACGCAGAAGTTCGCGCCCTTGCCAATGCCCTACTAGATGCCAAGCAGCAGGTAGGGCAATGCTCACAGTGCTTTCATCTCTCCGCAGAGCCTGTGTGCAATATCTGCCGATCACAATCGCGTGATATTCACACGATTTGCGTCGTGGCTGAATCTCGGGATGTGATTGCCCTCGAAAAAACCCGCGAATATAAAGGCCGCTATCACGTTTTGGGTGGACTCATTTCGCCCATGGATGGCATCGGGCCAGAGCAGTTGAATATTGGCCAGCTGGTACAGCGAGCCAGTAAAGAAGAGACCGAAGAGGTGATCTTGGCGATTAGCCCTAGCATTGAGGGCGATACGACAACGCTATATGTGGGTCAGCTGCTAAAGCCGTTCACCAAGGTGACGCGCATTGCCTTTGGACTGCCCATGGGTGGCGATTTGGAATATGCCGATGAGGTCACACTGGCCAGAGCGCTAGAAGGACGGCGCGAATTAGATAGCTAAGAAAGCTTTGCTTTCACCATGGACTGAACCTTACCACCGTCGGCCTTGCCTTTGAGCTTGGCCATCACTGGCCCCATGACTTTGCCCATATCGCGCATACTGGTGGCTCCGGTCTGTGCGATCGCATCCTCTACAGCCTTCTCAATCTCCGCATCCGACATCTGCGCAGGCAAGTACTCTTCTAAAATCTTCAGCTCTTGCGCTTCCTTGTCTGCCAGCTCCTGACGCCCCGCATCGGTAAACTGCTTAATCGAGTCGCGGCGCTGCTTTGCCAACTGCATTACAATCGCTAGCTCTTCCTCTTCGGTGAGCGCCTCGCGACCATCCGCGCGAATCGTGCTTTCTTTTTCGATAATGACTTTTTTAATGCCGCGCACCGTTTCTAGCCGCAGCTTATCCTTGGCTTTCATCGCAGTTTTAATCTCATCCGAAATGCGATCTTTTAAGCTCATGACTCAACCTGTCCAAATTGTTTGATAACTATAACAATCTGCACTAAGCTCACGCTACCTATAGCTTTTGAAGCGCTGCCTTTGGACGTAGAGTACGGTCATCGCACTATCGGTCATAGCACTATCGGTCATAGCACTATCGGCCATCGCACTATCGGTGGCCATGGCGACTTTGGCGACTGGCAACTGGATATAAACAGCCCCAAAAAAGCTATATAAAGAATTTTCCTCAACCTGACGCGCTATTGTCATTCCTTACGTAAGCTGTAGCCATAGAGACCTGTAGCAACAGAAACCTGTGACGACGTTTTTGTCAGGAAGGTGAATAATGAACAACCTTAGAAAGTCATTGCTGTGGGCGTTTCCGCTTGCGTTTCCTTTGGGCTTGGTGAGTAGTTTAGGCGCTGCGGCGTGGGGTATCAACCATCAAATGACGGTGCTTCCGATCAATGGCCCAACCTCTGTAGCAGCAGGGACTTGCCCGGCCTCGTTGACCGCGTATGAAACGCTGAGACCTCGTACGCCGGGTGGCTATGCTAGGGATGGCATGATTCAGCTGAGTGCGATCGCAACAGACATTACCGCCACACAGCGAGATAGCTTTAGCGCTGTCTGGGTCGGCACACTTCTGCCAGAGTATCGTGAGTGCGAAGCCTCGGCAGGGATTACAACTAGCGACGGTGAAAGATATACAGGACACTCTTATCTGCGCGTGCAGCTCACCGGAGGACAGGCCAAGGTGATTTTGGATATGACGGGCATGGGCGATGCGAACGAATACACCATGACGCTGCTAGACCAAACCATGCAAGATGGAAATCCTCGCTGGGCATGGGGTGGCACCGACTAGGCTGCTTGGGCTTTATTTGTATCGTCAAAACTTGATATTGTCCTGTTCGTCAAGATTAAATGGGGACGCAGGCTGCCTCTGGATGAATTGTTCAGATGCAGCCTTTAGGTACAAACTTTTTTCAGTAATCTTCTTTAGGCAAGTTTTATGACTGTTGAGCCGACTATTGAGCCGACTGTTGACCAGTTGAGTAAATCGTTTAACGTTCCTGGTCAGGTGAAAGTTGTCGAAGGGAAAGGCGGTTTTCCAGTTGTTACAGTCACGAATGAAAAGGCGACAGCGAAAATTTCTGTTTATTCGGCGCAGGTATTAAGCTTTCAGCCAGTCGGCGAATCGGCAGATCTAATGTTTGTCAGTGAGCAGGCCTATTACAAAACGGGAAAGGCGACAAAGGGCGGTATTCCTATCTGCTGGCCTTGGTTTGGCCCAGATCCAGAAGGCAAGGGGCGGGCGAGTCATGGCTTTGTGCGCAATCGCATGTGGACGTTGCTAAGTGCGGAGCCCTTGCCAACTGGCGAAACAAAGGTGCGGCTCGGCATGTTACCCAGTGAAGAGACCTTGGGGATTTGGCCTTACCCGTTTGAGCTGGTAATGGAGGTGCTAGTGGGCAATACTTTGACGGTGACACTCACCACAAAAAATACGGGCGATCAGACGTTTCCAATTACCCAGGCTTTCCATACCTATTTTGCGACGGGTGATATTAATCAGGTCAAGGTGTTGGGGCTAGAAGGTGTGACCTACCTCGATAAGGTCAATAGCGGCGAAGTGACGGCGCAAGAGGGGGCCATTAGCTTTAGCGGCGAAGTAGACCGTGTCTATATGGGGGTAAAGCCAGAGCTGGTGGTGGATGATGGCGCAATGGGTCGCCGTATTCGCATTACAAGCACAGGGAGTAAAACCGCTATCGTGTGGAATCCTTGGTCAGAAATTTCTGAGAAAATGGCCGATTTAGAATCGCAAGACTATCAGCGGTTTGTCTGTGTGGAAACGGCAAATGCAGGTGATGAGGTGATTCAAGTGGCGCCCGGTGAAGAGTATCAGCTGAAAGCGGTATATGAGATAGAGCGTGGTTAAATAGCGGCGCGGTCGCCACTTAAAATTCAACCAATCAACCCAAAGGCATGTCTTTCCCAGCGCTCTTCCCAGCGACAAGAGAGACATGCCTTTTGGTTTGGTTACTTCCAGTAGGTGTTTTCCATGCGATCGCAGTACGCCGTCAAATTATCAAACTGCTTGGCATAGTCTGACAGCTCAGTTCGCAGTGTTGCCCGAATGAGGTTGGCCATAAACCCATAGCCAGTAGCATCTAAACTGGTTGCCTGATCACCCATCAAGAAAGGCTTATCACGCAAAAAATCACCCACGGCTTTGATATCGCGTTTCCCAATTTGATAAATTTCTGCTCGGGTATGACACCCTATCCCATGGCCTTCTAGCTTCTTTAGCGTATCCTTACGAACCTTCTTAGCAATTAGCGTACGCAATACAGGCGGCAGCTCAGAAAAGAAAAGACCGCGAATGACTTGCCAGTTTTCCTCTTCCGCCCAGCGGGAGTAAATCATGGCCCAGTATAGGTTTTCTTCCATAAGCCGGCGAAAGGACAGTGCGATCGCCTGCTCTGGCAGAGAAAGCGCCTCATCTAGCGGATCGCCGTAGGTTGATTTTAGGTACTCAACGGCAAAACCAGAGTCAGCAATGGTGCGATCGCCATCTTGGATGTAAGGCAGCTTTTTCTTGGGTGCTTTAAGTACGTCGGCATCTGCGGCCACCTTGTATGGGATGGCAGCCATGCGCAGATAGGTCTCTAGCTTGAGGCAAAAGGGGCTAGGGTTATAGCAACCCAGCGCAGGTTGAAACTGGTAGAGCGTGATCATAAGTGCACATCCCGGTGAAACCGCAGAAAAATTGAGCCCGCAGAAAAATGACACCTCAATCTTATGAGTACCTTATGAGTACAGTTGTGCGATCGCGACTATCTTTCATTTTTTTTGAGGTTTCTTAAAAGCACTTTATCTGCAGCTTTCATCTACAGCTCTCAGGGTGCTTTCTGCTATTACGCTCGAAACATTTCTCTATTTACACCGAAAAAAAGATTCAACATCTTTATAAGATGAAGATTCATCGCTAACTAGGCTGAGCTGACATCAACAGGTTCAGCAATATGTTAGGTGTATATATCTAGGGCTTGCGATCTGTTCTTTTCCTGGTTTTTATTCTTATATTGCTAAGGATATAGAACAATTTTTATTGTTGTATATTCTCTCCTAAGTAAGCTAGCAATTCATCTTTGTTGGCTTTTATACTTGCTCTCCATGCCAGGATGTTTTTGCTAACGTGTGTATACGTTCCACACTCTCCTATTTTTTCGTCTACCCAAAAAGATGATTGATCTCTTCTTTTATTTCTTGCCCGCTATTTTAGGGGGTGCTGCTTCTGGCTTGGTCTGTGGCTTCCTACCCTTCATCCTTGCCAAAAATCGCAGACGCCCGTGGTTAGGCCTGTTTGCACTGTTTGCCACTGTAGCCTCGGGCATTGTGCTGGGCTTGATTTTGGCGTTGCCCATTGCAGCTAGCTTTTCAACGGCTATCTTACTCGCCAAAGAAGGCGGCCCCAAGCCTATTCCCACACCTCAGCCAGCCTTTTCTGAAAGCGCAGAAGTGGAGACGCTGGTGTAGGCTGCTGGTAACTCTTTTCACAAAGGCCCAACAAAGGCCCAACAAAGACCAACTTCGTAGAAATACTGCTCTTGGCTCAGGCTGTTTTTGTGATGGTATCTTGTGATTGTCTCTACAGTGACTGTAAGGTCGCTTCAACCTCTGGCTGATAGTCTGAGCAATAGTGAGCAGAGCCTATATTCATAACCGCGCCACCATAGAGACCCACGGCATAGGCCATTTCTTCAGTGAGTTCTACGCCTTGAGACGTGGCCTGAGAGATGGCCGAAGATGTGTAGACAGAGAAAGCATCCTCTGGGCTAACGCCTGCTTCAAAGGTGCGGCAAAACATTTGCGCCGCCCACACGCTGTCTTCTGGGCTCATGGCTTCTGTTGCCATGGCGTGGGTGATGGCATCTTGACTGGCTAAAAAGGTATAAAGCTCGCTGAGATAAGTGTTATCTACGGCAGATCTTTGAGTCGAAGCGGATTGCGCCAAAGAGGTCGGCGCCGAAGACATTTGGGCTAGCGCAGCTGTGGGAAAGGTGGTGCTGGAGATAGCAACGGTCGGTAAAGATAGCGCGATCGCACCAAGAAGAGCAGAAAACTGAAAACCTTTCATTATGGGTGTTTTTGAGTGTCAGCAAGGGTTAGCAGAGCTGTGGCAAATCGCGCTTTTAGCTTTGCGCGCTTTGCTACAAGTGAGAGAAGTAACCTATCAACAGCAGTGCCTGCATCGGCCCTTTCAGCATTCCCGCCACACTATACGGATACCTCGATTGGGTATAAGAAAAATTATGGATTCAGTACGGTAACTAAAGTTGCATCGCCTCGCAGCTCAGTCGCTTTTGTCACCTGCTGCCATACGTCCTGAGTATGTCGGTAGATATCGAGTGCCATTAGCGCATCTTTGGCATCTTGCACACTGCCTCTATCAATCAACGAGAGCAAAAAAGTCAGCGACGCTTCTGTACGTAGGGTGGCAATCGCCAGTAAAAAGCTAGCGCGCAGGTCGGCATCTCGGGTTCTTTGCCACTGGCGTTTTATTGCGGCAAAGGCCGATGGGATTCTGGCTTCTCCCAGTGCGATCGCAGCTAGTTCTTGGACAGGCGCTATCCCCGTCTCCAACGCCTCTATCACCAAAGGTGACTGGTCTTCAGACAGTGCCAGCAGCGCAATAAAGCACTCTGACAATACCTGCGGCTCAGCATCACCCATATTTACTTTCAAACGCAGCAGGGGAATGCCCGCTGGATTTTGGCTATAGCCAACCGCTCTGGCCGCGCCTGCTCGGGCATCGTGCTCTGGGTCGCACAACAAATCGGCCAGTTCATTGAGTAGACCAGGATAATTGGCCTGTACCAGCCCTAGGGCACACAGGCTTCGCAGCGGCGGTGCAGTATCAATCGTACCGCCCCATACCGGCTCTTTTTGTACATGGCGAATGCCCGAGAGAAACAGCTCGCTGTCTGGTTTTTCTAGCTGGTACAGCGTGTTTGCGATCGCCCACTTAGCCTTACAGCCCGGATCTGTTTTCTCACCCTTTACCAGCATCCGCTCAAAGGCTGCGGTCATCTCAGGTATCAGCTGGGCCAGCCCGTGACAAATCACTAACTTTGACGCGGCCACAACAGCAACTGGCAGCTTACCTGTAACAATTTTTTTTAGCGCAGCGACCTCTGCATCACCCAATACTTCTAAAGCTTTTATGGCCTTGATTTGGTCTAATGCTGCCTCAAGTCGCTGCGATTTGGCCATACCGTCTCACGGGCCCTTATCAATAGGTTTCTACCGTCAAAGAGCTGTGCTCTATATGCAGCTCCCGTAAAAAATAGTAGCGATGACTGCGACGATTTGCCAAGGCGTCTGGATCTTCTACCCGGCCCAAATAACCTGCCAATGGAGAAGACATTTCAATTAAAGTCTCTTGCACCTCCAGCCGCGTCAGCTGAGGCAGTCCCAACTGTTCAGCACTTGCCGAATACAAAAAGAACACAGCATCGGTACCAACACTCTCTTCTCCAGTATTTTTCAAACAGTCCTTGACCGCCAAAATCAGAGAGGCTCTAATCTTTAACTGCTGCAAAATATCGTCAATAAACTGGTTAACCTTCACATCAGCCTCTTCGCCAAAGGGCGCCGAACGGAGGCAGGGCTTTAGCTTAATCAGGTCGATGGAGCCAGGATGCTGAGCCTGCAATTCTGTCAGGCGTTGTAAAGTTTCAGGACGCATAACATTTACACCATTTTTAATAGCAGCATTTTCAGCAGAGTCCGTCAGCGGTTGTGCAGTAAAAATCACCTTCACCGCCTGCGCAAAGTCTGGCAGATCTAAGTAAGCATGCCCCAGCTGAATCAGCCGGTCTATCACAGCAGGTGAGCCCATGTCTGCATAGCTCACACTACACGAGCCGATTAGACGATAGGGTGCATCGCAGTATATGTCCAGTCGGGGCGTTTTTACATCTTCTTCAGAGGCTAAAAGCCCCGCTGAACTGGAGTCTGACTGTATGGTCAGGCGGTGCTCTAAACCACTCAATGCATCATCGTACACATGCCGAAAGCCCAGCTTGTCCAGGCTCTGATTGGCCATCTGAGCAAATCGAACACCATCATCAGAACGGCCCAACTGAGCTAGCGTTCTCACCCAGACCAAATCCGAATCATATAGCCGAGTTTCTTCAAACCGCGACCAGCCCAAAAAGTAGCGTAAATCGCGGTCCAAAGACATGCCACCAAATCCACTCTCGCGTACGGTCACTAGCTCAGACTGTAGCGCTTCTAGCTCAGGGTGCAGCGGCGGCGATAGATCAAACAGCTGCTGCTGTCGCTCAATAAACGCCGTTGAATTAATCACGCCCAAAGACTCTCGGTTGGAGAGGGGCGTCGGCAGCTGGATGTACTGGCCCACGCGCTCACTGCCTACCGGACGAATCGGTAAGTGAATCGGCTGGTCAAATCGATACACCTGTAGCGACATTAAAAATAGCTTTTGCTGCATTTTTAGCAGTTCTCGCAAATGCCCTGGCGTCCACACCGTCAGCTGAGACAGCAATTCCAAATCGTGAGACCGATGGTAAATGCGGCAGGTACCAAACTGTGCCCAGGCCTGTACAGTCATTACGTCTGACTTTGGCTTTAGCCGAGTAGGCGGCAGTCCTCTCAAGAAGCTAGGGCGGTAGTGCTCCGCCAGCTGCGCCGAGCTTTCGGGAGTCTGTACAGGGCACAGTAAAAACTGTAGCGGGTTACGCAGTGTCTGAGACATGGCCACAATCATGCGACCTTGCAGCAGCGCCATAATGTCTAAGGCAGGTACACAAAGGCCTACGGTCAAAGAATTTACACCCATGGCTTGACCTCCCCTGTTTCTCATCAGACGCGACTAGGATGCCCACAATTTTAGGGTGAGTGCCATCTCCCATCCAGAATTACGTTATCTCTACAAGCGACTTATGCCGCAGCCTCTATGCCTTACTAAACTGCAAAAACAAAGTTTTAAGACCCAAAAACAAACTAGAGAAAAGATTTTATGCTCTCTAGCGTGATGGCTGTAACGCTATCAAAAACAACACTGGCACCAGCGGCTCTTAGCTTTTGGGCGTAGTTGTTTTTATAGTCAGTGTCTTTTTGGGCGTGGGGCGGCAAAATGCCAATAGCCAGCCATTGGCGCTCTGGATACTGTGCTTGAGCGGCGGTAATTGTTTTCATATCAGCAGCGGTATCGCCAGCGTAGATAACGGGTAAGGAGGTTTCGGTGATTGCCTGCTTTGTTGCTATCTGTTGCACTGCCATCATGAGACCAGTGGGGTCGGGTTTACCAGGGGCATCTTCCATCGCGACTAGCGTGGGTTCGCCCAAGGCAAGGCGGCGCTGAAGAACAAAGTTTGCGGACCCTCGGGTAGCACCGCTAAAAAAGGCATAGGGAATGCCCGAAGAGGCCAGGGTTTCTAAATATGACTTGTCTAGTAGCAGCGGCTCACTAGCGATGTAGCCAGTCCACTGGTCAGGGTCTTCGGTATCTGGCCCGCGATAGCGCTTTTGAAAAAAGTCGGTAATTTCTTCGTAGGTGGCGGCGGGTTTGGGCTGTTGTTGCTTGTCGCAGTAGCGATGGATCATCTCTTCTGAGGCGCGCCAGTCGTTGTTCCAAAGGCCTTCGCTTTTGAGCTGGTCAATATCTTCTACAGTGGGACGATAGTGGCCTTGGGTGTAGTGCTCTACGGTATCTGCGATCGCCCGGCGATAAGACCCACTCACATCACGAATAACACCATCAATATCGAATACTGCGATCGCAATGGCATCCATAATAGCCAAACCCCACTTAACCTATACACAAAAGATAATAGCGCTGAGCCAATCACTTAGCGCTATTATCTGAGCATAGAAACATCGCCAACAATGCAAAATAGCGCTAGAAACCCTATGAAAGTCAGCGCAGGCCTTTCGTCTTAAGTAAGCTATCTAACCAAGCAGTGTTTTCTGAAGAAAAAGCCGGGACAGGAGAGGAACAATAGTCCAGCTTAAGATCGTACCCTGAACGGTCATAGATGTCGTCTAGGAGCGCTTTGAGATTGACGGTCGGTGCTTGATCATTATCTTTTAGTGGCAGCTGAAATGTAGGCATGCCATCCGTTACATTGAAGTGATAAAGCTGAGCTTGTGGTCTAGACTCACTGCGGCTGACCAAAATTCTATAGTCACTGTCTATATTTTTTGCATACACTGGCATGGGCTCATGGGCGCGTAGCAAATCAATTTCGACTAAATGAGTCTCGCTACCCAACACTCGCTGACGTTTCGTTTCATACGTTTGACGACCCGGCCCACTGCGTTTATTCACCGGAGAAAGTATCTCAATGGCAGTTACTACCGCTTTAGTCGCCACTTCCCGCACTTCTAGAAAACCCTGACGAACTGAAACCGGCATTGGTACTCTAACGGTCGTTGGTTGATTTTTGGGCTCAGCAACGGCCACAGTGATGGGCTGAGTTTGTTCTTTGCATTTATTTTTCTGTACAACGACGTCAGGAATACCAACGAGCAAAGACTGTTCGTCTAAGCTTTCATACATGCGTACCTCAACAGAAACAGAGTACTTAGGACGCAGCTGAGGCGACAAAAAATCTGACAAGGCTGCTATCAAGAACAAGTGCACACCTGGCCATATCTCAGGATGCTCTAGATAAGGATCCATTCCTGGAAAAGGGGAAGTCACCGTATGAACTCCATACTGGGGATATAGCTAATCATATAATCTGAAGCCGCTTCATTGCAGAAGTCCTTGATCAGCTCCTTTATCCAAAAACTATAGCCAACTGGCGCGCTTTCCTACTGTCGTGGTTTTAACACAGTCAGTGTTTCCTGAAGTTGACTGTCTAACTCATTCAAAGTCATCTCTAGCAGGTTTAGATGGGCTTCGCGAACTGGGCAGGACAGTGATTCAGGCTGAGAAAGTGGTGTGTTGAAAATGCGATCGCACGCCTTTTCATAATCAGTCAGCTCAACTAGCGCAGCGTCACTAAACCGCCTGAGATAAATATCTGCCTGCTGAGCAAAGTCGATATCTTGTTTTGAGGTTTCTTTCCGGTCTGATGCGCTATCTGGCTTAGCCTGACGAGGCTTTCGGTCGCTTTGATTGAGCAGCTGAGTAGTTCCTGCGAGAACGGCTGCGCCGAGCGGGCCGCCCAGTATCCAGCCGAGGCCAGTGGCGATCGCAACTGGTGCTAACCCTTTATCACTATCTGTTGGATCGGAATCTGTTGCATTTGAATCTGTTGCATTTGAATCTGTTGCATTTGAGTCGCTTGCTTCAGCTGTTGTTTTAGGAGCCGTTCGAAATTCTGCATTCTCTACCTTAGGGATCTGCTCTTCAGAAAATGCCATTGAAAGATCTTCAGGGCGCTTATACTCCAGCACCTCGCAGGCCTGATGAACCCACTCTACGACCGCCTGTTGTCGTAGCTGCCAAGCAGGCTGTAAGGACTGCACTAGCCAGTCTGCGGTCGTTTCAGATGCTAACGCCTGTGCCAATCCCAGCTGATAATGCGCCTGCAGATTAGCAGGGGCTAACCAGCGGCGCAGCTTATCTACACTTTGTTCAAAGCCTTTTTTTAGCAGGCCTTGCGCTTTAGTTTGAATCTCTCGTCGCTTCAAGTCGGCAGGCGATGGGGGAGTGACTGACAAGTTTTGAATTTGCGATCGCAAGGCTTTGGCTGTTGCTTTGCCAACCACCTGTAGTCTTGGCAGCGTTTGCGCTGGAGGGCGACCCGTCACAAGCTGTGCACCAATGATTTGCAGGGCCGTTTCTAGCGCAGGTAGCCCCGTTTGCTTGGCGGCAGCCATGTCTCCTTTTAGCCTTGCACGTAGCGCGGGCAACGCATCTACCTGATACAAATTGCTCACACCATCGGGTAGCTGCGCACGAAAGCTCTCCGACAAAAAGCGCAGCCGCATAGCGATCTGCTGACGATCTGCCGCTTCCATCAGATTGAGAAAGTTGACGACAAAAATGACAGTGTTAATACCTCTATCTAGCAGCCAGTCGCGTAGATTTTCTCGCTCTGCCAGCGTCATAAGCTTGCGGCCATCCAACAGCTGAATCACCAAATCAGCACTGAGTAATTGCTGCTGTACTAAATCGTTTTGAGCCTGCTGATCGTCTGTGCCGGGTAGGTCAACTAGCTCAAGGCCGAGCTTAAGTAAAGGGTGCGGGCAGTATACCTCAACGGAGGCAACGTCTGTGCGCATTTCACGCTGTTCGTTAAGTACGGCGTAGTCTTGCAGTGCGCTAGTGCCAGCGTTTTCTGTGAGGGTGCCATCGGTGTGGATAATTCGGGTGCGGGGTTCTGCGCCATATTTCACAGTGATGGCTGCGCCTGTGGTGGGCACCAAATCCATGGGTAGGGCTTTTTCACCCAGGATGGCGTTTAGCAGGGTGGACTTGCCGTAGTTAAAGGGGCCGAAAACGGCGACGCGGTAGACAGGGTTGTGAATGCGATCGCACGCCTCTATAACCTCATCTTTGATACTCTGCTGGCTAGCATCTAATAATCCAGCAGCACGACGAAGTACGCTTATAAGTTCAGATTGAATCGTCATACTCGTGGGGAATTGCTTAGTCATACTTGTACACGATCCAAAGGAGCATAGAGTTCAACAATCAGAGCGCAAAAACCAGAGTGCAAAAACCAGAGTGCAAAAACCAGAGCGCAAAAGCCCGAACAGCATGGTATAACCGTAGTATAACCAGCAGGTGCTTAAACGTAACGTTCGCGGACATTTTCTAATGAAAACAGCTATATCTTTGCCTGATTCTGTCTTTTATGAAGCAGAAACTGTTGCCAAAAAATTAGGGCTTTCTCGTAGCGAGCTGTATGCAAAAGCATTGACTATATATTTGCAAAAATACAGTGATGAACAAATCACGGCACGTTTTAACGAGGTCTATGCTAAAGAGCCTTCAACGTTAGACCCTGTGTTGGAGCAGATCCAATTTCTATCATTGCCTCGTGAGGACTGGTAGTGTATCGAGGAGAAATTTGGTGGGCTGATTTACCAGCACCCTTGGAGTCTGAGCCGGGCTATCGACGGCCCGTACTTGTTGTACAAGCCGATAGCTCTAGTCAAACAAATATCAATACCATAATCGTCGCTGCAATTACTTCCAATCAACGCTTGGCAGCGCTGCCAGGAAATGTTCTGCTGCCCAAAGAGACAACTGGGCTCAGTAAAGATGCTGTGGTTAATGTTTCTCAAATAACAACTATCGACAAACGGTATTTAAGCGAACGGGTCGGGTTTGTGGGAGAAACCTTACAAGTAGAAATAGACGATGGTCTACGCATGATTTTGTACCTTTAAAGCTCTTTTGGTCAGTAGCGGGAGGTTGATTATGCCTGCATCAGGACTGCCTGATACGCACTATCAATCCGCTCGCTTGCGTCCTGTACTTTAGCTTCAGCGTCTTTTAGCCTGGTCACTTCTGCATCGCGATCAATTTCTCGTGATTCTTTTTGGGTGAGGAGATTGTCTAGCTCGGCTCTGCGATCGCAAATATCTTGATCAATGCGTCCCATTACCTCTTCTTCGTACTTGTCAAAGCAGCTTTGCACACCATCATAAACCGGCTGCCACTGTTCCTCAGCAAGCTTGGGCAGATGCTTTACCAGCTCTTTTTTCATCGCTTTTGCCAGCTCTTTTCTCGCATGGTCTAGCTGAAAGGCACCTACGCCAAAGCCTGCCATCAACACACCCAACGGGCCAAAAATAGCGCCAAATAACGCTGAGGCCACGAGCGTTACGCTCGTAGTCACCAGCAGATTTACCAGGATGCTTTGCCAGTCAAACCCGGTTGCAGCCATGACCATGCCTGCAGGATTGCGACTAGCGAGAGAAATCAAACCCATAGCCCACTTCACCCAGGCAGGGGCCGATTCGTCGCCTTCTACTTTTGGCAAGCCATCAATGCGAGCCTGCCCTGTGAGCTTTTCGGTCATGCGTTCGGTGACCTGCTGATAAGACGTGCCATAGTCGGCAGCTTCTTTAGAGAGTTGCTCGAAAGCTTCGGCAATTTCTTTTTCAGCGGTTTTTGACCAGGCGTGA
This sequence comes from Cyanobacteria bacterium J06627_28, assembly GCA_038521595.1. GTDB lineage: Bacteria > Cyanobacteriota > Cyanobacteriia > Phormidesmidales > Phormidesmidaceae > Phormidesmis. The sequence continues at coordinate 15,058 of JBCBKQ010000057.1, forward strand.
AACTTATCGTTTACGTAGCGCTCAAAGGCTTTTTTGAGCTTGATAGCAAAGACTTCTCGACCCTGGCCGGAGATGAATTCGCCCAGGCCTAGCTCTGGCTGATAGCGAAGGAAGTCGTCTTCGAAGGTGTTTTCTAGCTGGTAAAGGTAGGTTTTGAGGGAGTTGGCGATGGTTTGAGACTTGCGATCGCGCAGAGAGCGGATGTCATTTCGGAAGCGATCGCGAATGCTATCGAGCGCTTCAAATTCTGGGCGTACAGAAGCGATGCGCTGCTTTAACTCGTCTACATCTTGATTGAGTAAAGGGACCCTAAGGCTCACAGCTTCTGAAAATCGAGCTTTGGTTTCTCTGCCGAGCGTGCGCGCCTGACGAAGCTCTGAAATAGCTCGCTCCTGAGTCAAAAACACATTCAGCGCCTGTACAAATCCGCATAGGCTCGTGTCTTCTAAACTTACATTTGGATCTTTGAGCCGCTGACGCAGGGCCTCTAAGGCAGAGACTGCAAAGACTCTTTGGCTATAGCAATCGATACCATCTACTTGGCAATAGGACGATAGGTGCGTATGAAACAGCTTGTGTAGCTTTGCTTCTGCTTCTGCGACTTCTGTTGCATCTTCAGGATCGATTAAACTCTCCTTTATTTGATCCCATGCGTTAATTAAAAAGAAAACGGATAGACCACGCCCTTCTAAATAAGTTTCCAAGTAGCGGCGCTCTGCAAGGGTACAGGGCTGTGTCGCTCGCAGCATAAACAAAATTGCATGGCAGTTTTTGATGTAGCCCAGCGACAAATCGTTTCTTGCTTCGGTGTCATTTAGGCCAGGGCTATCAACAATCTCAATCCCTTTTTCGAGTAGAGGCAGTGGGTACTCTGCGACGGCATGGCTCACATTGGGAAACGCCAGCTCATCATTGGCTTCTAACCGCTTCGCCTCTGAAGGGTCAATGGTGTACCGCTGCTTGAAGGTTTCAAAATCGATGGGCTCAGGTGCCTGGCCATCGAGGAAATGAACAGTTATTTTCTTTTCGGGGCCGTAGCGGAGGATGGTGAGTAGGGCTGTACAGGGGTTGACATCGCTAGGAAGTAGGTTCTCTCCAATGAGGGCGTTAAGGAAGGTGCTTTTGCCACGTTTCATGTCACCAAGAACGAGCAAACGAAAGACGCCCTGGCGCAGGTTTCGGCTGGCGAGCGCCATATCTTCTAGGGTTTGCCCTAGGCTCATTTGGCCAGACTGCTCTGCACCGACCGCTTCTGAATCGGAGACGACAGTGACCATGGTGTCTAGCTCGTCTGCCATTTGCTGGCGGATGTGAGCGACGCGGTCTAGGTCACGAAAAAAATCTGTCGGTTGAGGTGCAGTGATCATGGGATGCGTGGAGATAAGGGTAAAAAGAGGGAAGTTGAAGCTACAGTATCGGAAGAATTAATTACGTTTGTTTTATTGGCTGTGTGAGAGTGGTTTGAGTGAGAATCGGTTAGGGACATGAGGTTGCTGACCCACCCCACCCTATCGGGCGCCCCTCCCAAGAGGGGATTTTTCCTGGCTACGAGCGTTCAAAGATCGAGAGAGATCACCCCAACATCACAACCCGAAGTAAGTCCCCTCTTGGGAGGGGTGGCGCGTAGCGACGGGGTGGGTCGGCCCATATCGTAACTAGCCAATCCACACTCGATATGTACAAAGGGGGAACCTTAGCCATCGGAGATCGCGATGGGGGCTAGTCTGCTGATTCTAAAAATAGCTTGTACGCTATCCAAGTAACGCCAAGCACCATCACAATAGTGCCGATCCAGGCAGCTAACCGAATGGCCACGATGACGCTGACGACAATGAGGCAAAACTTACCGAGGTTGGCCATCTTTTTCGAGAGGCGGCCAACCTTCGTTGCCGGTTTCATAACATCGACTTCCCTGGTTTCCGCGTCAGTCGGGTGTGACGAGGCTTCTGTCTTTGGCGTTTCGACCAAGTCCTTTTCTAGCTCTGCCAAACGCTTTCTTAGCTCACGGGCTTTAAGGCGATCTTCTTGGCGGCGAATCTCTTCTTCTATTTCCTCAAAGGCGTCCATAGGTATTTAGACGTAACGGCAGATAGAACCCAGCCGATGGCAGCAAACAACAGACAGCCATTTTTCGCGGGTTCTTTTTCAGATTTCCCGTTCATTTAGAAGGGATATCCGAGGGTTTTACATCAACATTAGTCGCTAAAGCCTTTTCTCACGGTGCTTACACGGAGCCCCGCGCTAGCCAGCAGGCAAAGGGAAAAATCAAATATTCTACAAAAAACAGCTTCCAAATCAGCTGATAAAAAGCGGGATAGGAGATTGTTTTGACAACGGGTGAATGGTCGAGATCGACACGGCGGCTGAGCCACCAAAAAGAGAGAATGACGACCAGCTGTGTCAGCATCAAAAAGAGAATGTTGACGCCAGATAAAAAGGGCGCTGAAAAGATCAGGCCGCCGTAGCAAAGGGTCATGACCCAGCGAGCCATATCAAAGACCTTTTTTTGCCCCAGGCGCAGGGTATAGGTTGAAATGTTGAACTGGCGATCGCCTTCTAAGTCAGGAATGTCTTTGAAGATGGCGATCGCAAAGCTAAAGACCAGCACAAACAGCGTCAGCGCCCACACCCGCGCAGGCACGCTCGCACCCAATCCCAGCCGCGTTGCAAAGTACAAATACAAGCCCAAGTTCACAATGGCACCCCGCACGACCAAAATGCAGATGGAGGCCCACAGGGGAAAGCGCTTTAGCCGAATGGGCGGCAGTGAATAGGCAGTGCCAATGAGTAAGCTCAGGCCCACGGTCAGCATGAGGTAGATATTTTGAGAAATGAGGGCCAGCGCGATCGCAATTCCCCCAGTTAGCCACACCAATCTCAGCCCGTGCTGCTTAGAAAACTCACCGGAGGCAATCGGCAAGTGAGGCTTATTAATCCGGTCGATAGCAATGTCTTCTACTTGATTGAGCCCGACGATATAGACGTTGCCACAGAGGCAGGCAATCCAGGCAATCAGCCAAGCACCCAGGGCACTACCCCAGGCAAAGGGGGTGGGGGTGGCAAAAAGTGCGATCGCACCTAAAGCCAACGTACTTAGACTGGTTCCCACAATGGTGTGCGGACGAGAAAATTGCCAAAACGCCTTTAACCAAGAAATCGGCTGCTTCAACGGGTGCAGTGGCTGCTTTTTGGGCTTGATCACAGGACGAGCAGACACAGGAGTTTTAACCATATTCATAGTCGATGAGCATTGGAGGCAAATGCGATAAGTGCTGAAAAATTTACCAGTACTTAGCCAAGATTCCTCATCACTATAAAATTTGCAGCTTATACACCTGCCAAAATCCCACAAAAGTTTTTACTGATGACTATTTATACGGCTCACTTAATGCGGCTCACTTAATGCGGCTCACTTCCTGACGACCCGTTTTATCTATGGCTAACGCACGGCTGATGCTTAGCTGACCTAGGCTCCACTATTGCCGAATGCGACTATTGCCGAATGCGATGCCGCTGACTAATCTGCCAGCTGAGCACGATCACCGGCACCAATCCCACTAGCAAAATCATCAGTGCGGGCGCTGCGGCCTCGACTAGTCGCTCATCAGAAGCATATTGATAGACGCGTACCGCCAGCGTGTCGAAGTTGAAAGGGCGCATGACCAGCGTTGCCGGTAGCTCTTTCATGACATCTACAAACACCAACATGAGCGCGGTGAGTAGGCTACTCGTCATCAACGGGGTGTGCACTTTTGCCAGGGTGCGGGTGGGCGAATAGCCCAGGCTACGGGCCGCATCGTCTAGGTTTGGGCGAATTTTGCCTAGGCCAGATTCGACTGACCCTAGGGCGACGGCTAGAAACCTAACAAGGTAGGCAAAAATTAGGGCGGTGACGGTCCCGCTGAGCAATAGGCCAGGGGAAAGGTTGAAAAGGGACTTGGCCCAGGTTGCGATCACATTATCTAAGCGCGTCACCGGAATCAAAATGCCAACCGCGATGACCGCGCCTGGAATGCCGTAACCCATGGCTGAGAGCCGCACACCTAGGCGCATGGGACGACTATTGTTGAGCCGTTGACCATAGGCGAGAACGAGGGAGAGCAAAAGTGCGATCGCAGCCGTCATACCCGCTAGCATCAAACTGTTACTTGCCAGCTCTACAAATCGGTTGCCCAGGGTATCTTCCCAATTTGCCAGCACCATCTTTAGCAGCAACAGACTAGGCAGCAACAAGCCAAGCGCAATGGGTAAAAAGCACACCAAAAAGGCCACGGGCGCCTGCACAAAATTCAAGCGGTACACTGTCGGCGTCTGGAAACTATTATTTGCCTGGTAGTACTTGGCCTGCCGACGCGACCAGCGCTCCATCAAAATCAGCATCAGCACAAATATCATCAGCATGGCCGACAGCTGAGCCGCTGCGATCCGCTCACCCATGCCAAACCAAGTACGATAAATGCCCGTGGTAAAGGTGTCTACACTGAAATATTGCACGGTGCCAAAGTCGTTTAGCGTTTCCATCAGCGCTAGAGACAGCCCTGCAATAATCGCCGGACGTGCCAAGGGGACAGCAACCTTCCAAAAGCTACGCCAGGGGCTACAGCCAAGGGAGCGGCTAGCTTCTAATGTGCAGATGGATTGCTCTAAAAAAGCCACCCGCGCGAGCATGTAGACGTAGGGGTAGAGGGTGAGGGTAAACATTGCGATCGCACCCCAGATAGATCGCACGTTCGGAAACCAGTAGTCCGTAGCGCTTTCCCACCCAAACAGCAGTCGCAAATTCGACTGCACTGGCCCAAAGTATTCCAGCCAGTCTGTATAGGTGTAGGCCAGCAAATACGCTGGAGCTGCCAATGGCAACAAAAGTGCCCACTCAAAAACGCGCACCCCCCAAAACTGACACATCGTCACTAGCCACGCCGTGCCTACGCCCAGCACCAAAACGCCGATACCGACACCCACCATCAGCATGAGTGAGTTCGTCACATACTTAGTCAGCACAGTGGCGGCAAGATGGGCCCAGATGTCGCCCGCGTCCGAAAAGACGCTGCCTAGTACAACCAGCACAGGCAAAAAGACGAGGGCCGCTACTATCCAAGTTGCGATCGCCCAGCCACTAGGCAACGCGGCAAAAACACTCTGACCAGAGCTAGGAGGAGCGGACAAAAAAGAACGTGGACGGGTCATGCTTCAAGATAAAAGGTGAGCACACAGCTATAAGAATAGACGCACTAAATAAACATGTATGGTCACAAAACAGTCAATAGAACACACCCAAATGCTGACTGCTCTCTAGTTTAGAACACTGGCAGAACAGGCAGAATGCAGTGACCTCATATCTGATTCATATCAGCGTATTCAGGTCATCTAGCTGACACGCCGATAAAGCGAACTATAAAGCGAACTGTGGATACCTTTAAACCACACATATGAGACTGAGTCCCATCAAGGATACGCTAGTGACCCAGTGAAATCAATCAAGGGAATGGGCACTACTCACAGCTATCTGCAAAACTTCAAGTATGGACGCGCTGTCGATAAACCTGCTCAACTGAAGACTTAGGGCAAAATAGCGGGGCAAAATAGTGACCTTTGGAGTGCTTTTGTGTCATTTCTACACCGCACCTGTAGAGCGATCGCATCTTCTTTTCTACCGCAGACTAAAAGCCGATACTGCGCACTCTTTTAGATATTTTTCTCAATAAGAAACTACTGTTGCAAATGGCGCACCGTTTCGCTATCATTCCCAATAGGTAGAGATTATTGATTCTCACTAAAGGGACAACGAGGGGACTTGGTTATGGTTGCTTACACGCCATCCGCCTTAAAGGCTGAGCTGCACGAACGCGGCTGGCGAATGACGCCTCAACGAGAGACCTTATTGAAAACGTTTCAAAATCTCCCCGAGGGTCGGCACCTCAGCGCAGAAGACCTTTGTGACCTGCTCAAAGAAGAAGGCTCGCCCATCGGGCTCTCTACAATTTATCGGAACCTGAAGCTGATGGCTCGCATGGGCATCTTGAGAGAGCTAGAGCTGGCCGAAGACCAAAAGCGCTACGAAATAAACCGACCTGCGCCTCATCACCACCATCACCTCATTTGCGTACGGTGCAACAAGACGATTGAGTTTAAGAATGATTCGGTCTTGAAAGTGGGCGCTAAAACAGCTGAGAAATCTGGCTATCAGCTTCTAGACTGTCAGCTATCTATCCACGCAGTGTGTCCGGCCTGTCAGCGCTCCATTTTACCAATCTAGGCTTTACCAATTTAAGCACCAATTCAAGCCGCGCCTAGGCTTTAGACATTCATACACTTTTGTAGATGTTCCCACACATATAGCAAAGCGCGGAATGTATTCCGCGCTTTGCTATGCACTTAGCTTTATAGAACAAGGGGTATGGCTATTCGTAGTGGCATAAGCTAAGTGCGAACGACTATAGCTCAAAGAGCCCTGCCGTCTTAGATTGTGGCAGGGCTTTTTTGGGATGTGTACTCACAGGCACCTATTCAGACCCCAGCGATCACTACCGATAGCTATTCTGATTTAACTGTAAAGATAGTTGCTAATATTTACTGAATAAAAAGCATCCGTTAGGGCTTGTTAATGCAGACGGTATGTCAATGACTGTATAGTCAAATAGATTTGAAAATCCGTAGAACGCTTAAGTATAGAGGCTTTTACGACTTAATTATTGCACCAGCCCTAACGTACAGCATTAGAAATCATGACAAAACACAGTCATTCTTATGCAAAATCATCTTCGATGGCTTGACCTTTTGATGCATCCTAAACAAGAATGATTACTAAATGAACTGGTTTAGGCCATGCCCTTTCTGTCGGATGCAGCGCTGAAAGATGAACTAAACGCAAGGGGCTATCGCGCAACGCCTCAGCGGCAAAAGGTGCTGAGAATTTTTATGGAACTGACGCAGGGTGAGCACCTCAGCGCGGAAGATCTCCACCGGCTGCTGCAAAAAGATGGCGAACGTATTAGCCTCTCTACCGTTTATCGCACACTACATTTGATGGTTTATATGGGACTCCTTAGAGAGCTAGAGCTGGCCGAAGGCCACAAGCATTACGAGCTAAACCGTCCGCTAAAAGACCATCACCATATCGTGTGCGTACATTGCAACGCTACGTTGGAGTTTGCGGAGCAGTCTGTCTCGCAAATTGGAGAAAAGACGGCTAGCTCCGCTGGCTATCACGTTTTGGACTGTCAGCTAACGCTTTACGGCATTTGTTCTAACTGCATTGCCGCACAGCAACGAAAGCAGTCTGCATAGGCCGTAGAGAGGTGTGAGCGATCGCAGCCAACAGTCAAAAAAACTAATAAAAACTACTCTCAACAGTAACCGCAAGCAGTATTTATCTACCTAAGAATGCTGAGAATACTGCGCCCTAACTCCAAAAGACCTAGCTCTATCTAATGAGAACATTTCCTATTAGAAAGAAGTTGAGGTATACTGCCTTTAGTTGTTTATTGACGATAGGTCTCAATAAGGAGTGTTATGCCATGCACCAAAAATCTGATGTGCTTTGGTTATCAGTGAGTCCTTTTTTGAAGTGTTTTGACCAGCGTTTGCTGGGTCAGCTGACGAGAGGAAACACTATTCGGCGCTGGCAGTACTGTCAAACGATAGATGAGCCCTGTTCGGTGACGGATGTTGTAAAGTCGCTGCATGAGTATTTAAAGTCGCGCACACCTGCCGACCCATCGCATCCTTATCCAAAAGTGCATCTGATGGGCCATGGCGTGAGCGGCATTATCGGGCTGCTGTACACTCGGCAATATCCAGACTATGTAGCCTCGCTCACGCTGCTATCGGTGAGCGATCAGCCAGCAATCAATTGGCAGGCACACTACTACGCGCTTCGACATTTACTCCCTTGCAGTCGAGAAATTATCTTGGGCCAAATGACGCGCCTGCTATTTGGCCAGCAGGCTCCCCGATTTACCAAGGCCCTTTCACAGCTGCTATCGAAAGATCTCGATAGCAACATTACGCTTCACTCTATTGCGCACAAGACACAGATTCCGTCTGGTGGTGTAGATGTACCGTTGCTGGTTTGCAATGGAGAGATTGATGACATTACCGGAACACAGCCCGCTCTCAACTGGCACAAACAGCTAAAGGAAGGCGATCGCTACTGGCAGTGCCCTGAGGGCAATCACTTTTTTCACTTTCAGCAGTACAAAGAGACAGCCAAGGTCATTGCTGACTACTGGGCAGAGTTGCCAAAGCCACTGTCGATGTCCTCGATGGGCGATCGCATAGAAACACGCTCTACAACGCCCACGATGCAGGTCTCAGCTCACAAGCTCACTCCACCCAAACAACCCTCTGAGCAGTATTACCAAACGCACCACTCTTTCATTGCAAATCACTTAAACTAGGCGACTATGACGTATCAAGTTCAGGCTGCTTCGAGTCCGTGGCTGCAGATAGCTCGCTCTAGCCATAGAGCATCAAGGTCTACACAAAAGGCTCATACACAGAGGACTCATACACAAAGAGCTCATACACAAAGAGCCCAAGGATTAAATACCTATGAGCAGAGCACCTACGAAGAAAAAACAAACAGAAACAAGCTCAACAATCTAATAACGTTCAAACGACAGGATCAGCTTGACTTTGTAAATCATAGGCTGTGGCGCATTCACACTGGCTACATCCGAACGCTGACTTGGAACAGTGAGGGAGAGCCGGTGCCTTTGGGCTTTTGGCAAAAAGGTGATGTGGTGGGAAGTGCCATCGTGCAGGCCTATCCCTACCATGCAGAATGCCTATCGCCCGTCGTTGCAGAACACTTAACAATCGGCCATCAGCCATCTCCGGCGATGGTTGCCAAGCAAATTCAACAGTCTAATCAACTGTTGCGAATCGCCTACTGCAGGCAGGCAAAGCAGCGATTGCTGCAGTTTATCTGCTGGATTGCGGCTGACTTTGGTCAGAGCGTGCCAAAGGGGCGTCTGCTAAATCTACGGCTGACGCATCAAAAAATTGCTGAGTCTATTGGCATTACGAGGGTAACGGTTACAAGGCTGCTAAAAGAGCTAGAGAAGAAAGGAGAGATTATGTGGACAACAAACGAGCGATTGGTGTATCAGTCTACCTTTCAACAATATTATTTAGCTAATGCGGTTAAAGATTCGGCCTAGATGAACACTGGCCTATGGTGCTGAAGTCGTCTGCAAAATCTGTTCAATAATCTTGTAGGCAGCTTTGGGCGTTATGTTTGCGTATCGTTTGGTTTCACGCTGTTTGTGTTTATTATTGCTTGACTGCAACACGATGTGAGGGCCAGATTTGCACTGCTTCATACAGCCAATGGCTTGAAGGGTGATGCCATGAGGATGATTGTTTTGCGCGATCGCACGTTCCATAGCCTGGCACACAGCCACACTTCCCCGTCGCTGACAGCTAGACTTTTGGCAAATGAGTACCCGCGTTTGGCTAGATGTTTTGCTGGATGTTTGGCCAGATACTGTTCTAGATGCTGTGCCAGATATTTTCTGGAGCGTAGGCTGCCTAGTCCCACGTCGAGTGCTGTCTAGGTCAGCGCTTTTTTCTAATGCCTGACGATAGTGATGCGTACGATAGTGATCGATTTGAGTCGCAGACAGCTTGACGATCTCTCAGATCTTGCACCTCTCTCGATAAGCCGGATCAGGCAATGATTTGAGGATGATTTCAAAGCCATAATGAGCAGCGATATCGACATTACGCCTGATTTTCCTGAGCATCTGAGCCCAAGGCACAGAGGGCAACAGTTTCT
>JBCBKQ010000058.1:0-24722 GCA_038521595.1 Cyanobacteria bacterium J06627_28
AACAAAGAAGCCAGCTCCTGCTCAGAGATAGCATCTAACTGATGTATCCCAAAGTGACGAAGCAGCGTCTCTAGCCAGTTCGCAACAATATCTTCGTTTGAGTTCGATGCCAATGTTGGCACAGCGTTCAAACGAGGGTAGCCGTAGCGATCATTAGCCACATCACTGGCCGACGGACTAACCGCATAGCGGCTGTCGTTAAAAGCATTGAGCATTGCTGAAGATTGCCTACCTGGTTACAGATGCCAACAACAGGCATCAAACTTGAGTAAGGACATCTGCCTAGTGAAGCGGCTATCTAGAAAATAAGCACTCACCCAACAGACACCTGTTAAAACGAATTTAGAGAAATACCGCCCGTAAAGAAGCGTAAACTGCTGAAATTCGCCATAGCCTACTCTAGTTATTCACCTAGATTAGCCCTACCTCCGACTTACTTGCTGTAAGAAATGTGCTGCATTCGGAAACAAGCTGCGTTCGAAAAGTCATCAATCCAAACGAGTTTCCGAGCAGATTTCTCAGCGACTCTCTGAATTCACAACTCAAATGCACGGCAGCTTTTATGGCTGCTGATGTCATGCATGCTGACTATCTACTGAACGTTTAGGTATTGCAAAATGCCTGCTGTGATACCGTCTGCGATTTCGTTGACTGCCTGAGGGTTACGGAATCTGGCGGCGTCTTCACGGCCAGTGACAAAGCCCGTTTCTACCAAGACAGCGGGCATAGAGGTATTGACCAAGACATAGAAACGGGCTCGACGAACGCCGCGATCGCGCAGATCAGTACGCTGCAACACATTGTTGTGAATCGTCCTTGCCAGGCTTAGGCCCGACGAATAGTAATAGGTCTCTAAACCATTGACATCAGGACGACTCAAGCTGATCGCATTGGAGTGAATACTCACAAAAATATCGGCATTGGCCCGCTCAGCAATGTTGACACGGGGCTGTAAATCTAGCTCACGATCGTCTGAACGGGTCATCACCACATTGATGCCTCTAGCGCTCAAAGACGACTGAATCCGGCGAGAAACAGCATCATTAATATCTTTCTCGCGCAGTCCGCCAATGCCGACGGCACCGGGGTCACGGCCACCATGGCCAGGATCGATGACCACCGTTAGCTGCCCCTGACGAGCCCGAGGTGGCGCTGGGGTTGGGTTGGTCGCAATGGGAGAGGACGTGGTTTCAATAATCCGAGCAGGCAGACGAGCAGAAGATAGACGACGCTGCAATTGCTCTGCGCGGTTGCGCTCGCGGAAACGTCCGGCTTGAATCACCCGCTGACCGTTGACACTTGTGCGGAAGGCACCCGACTCGATGGCATTGACGCGATCGCGCGTATTAGAACCGCTCTCCGGCACAACCACCTGATAATAAGTCACCTGACTCGCCGCAGGCGTGCGCTGCGGTGGAGGCGTGGCCCGCTGCCCTTCAATGATTTGCGTCGTCAATCCCTGACTAGAGAGCTGCGAGACTAGCTGAGTAGCCCGATTGCGCTCTTGAAACAGACCGGCTTGAATCACCCGATTACCGTTCACTGTGGTGATAAAGGCATCTGAGGCCACCCGGCGAACACGAGCACGTACCAGGGAAGAAGAACTTGGGACAATCACCTGATAGTAGGTGTTGCCGCCGCTGGGAGTCGGAGATGCACTAGGACGGCTAGGCGATGGCAAGCTAGGTGCTGATGGCCGACTGGGCGACGGCAAAGAGCCACCGCTGAGCACAGGAGGCGTAGCAGATGTAGGCGCAGCCGGTGCAGGCGTCGCTGGCGCTGGGCGAGAGCCCCCGGACTGCGCGATGACGGTCTCTAGGCTGTTGTCATTGGAGAGATAAATGTGGCCTTGGGCGCTGCCGTTTAGCGTGCGGCGGGCCATTTGCCAGCCAGGGTCTAGCGTCAGCTTGACAAAATCATTGGCAACACCGTTGCTGCGAGCCACCTCAAGCACGGGCAGATCACCCCCGCGCCCAGGGAGCGCACCAGGCAGGGCAACTAGCACCAGTTCATCACCCCGGCGAGTCACCTGTAGACGATAGCGACGGCTGAGGTCTTCTCCACCGATGCGCACAGAATAGCCGTTGCTGTCTGAGCTGCGGCCACAGATACCAGAGAAATCAAAGTTGAGCAGCAGCGGCTCAATCACGGTGGGCGATCCCGCTTCTTCGGCAAAGCAAGTGCGCTGGCTACCTAGCTGCTCTAAAATCAGCAGTCGGTAAAAGCGGCCATTGGAAACGGGCTCGGCGATCGCAACGACGTTGTCTTGTGAAATAGCCTGCTGGCCATAGGATTGAGCCATCGCACGGGTAGATGCGATCGCACTGGCAGCAAGCGTAGCCGCAGTCAGTGCAGTGAGGGTTGTAAGTCGATGAATGATGGTTTTCATATCTTCGGCGTGAGCGGTGGAGCGAACAAGTGGCAGGTCCTGACGAGTGTGTGAGGCTCTAGTTAATAGGTACCCAAGGATGACACTCCAGCTTCGATTTCAATAAATATTGTTGCTGGCCAAGAGGAACTATAGCAGGTGACCTGAGCTTAGATAGCAAGGATAAAAAATGCCGATGCACTGAATCCTATTGAGCGGTTTTTCCCTCTGAACAGGTGATGTTTATGTGACTACTTTTGATTTGTCACATGGCGCTCAGATTGAGAGAATCAAACGGTTTTCGAACCATCTGCCGACAGATCTGCAAATAATTTAAGCGCCCTCCCAGCCAACTTTTCAGTCAACTTTTAAGTCAACTTTTGGGCGGCTCTCATCTAGCCTTCATGTGGAACGCCTAACGTATTCACATAACCTTTAAAAGCTACCCACCCAGCCCAACAAAATGATGATTACTCAACAAGTTTTTTCCACATATTGCAGTCTCAAGCGGTCTTTACACCCTGCCGCAAAGGGCTTGATGCTATCTGCAGCGCTTGGGCTCACCCTGGTCCTGGGTGCCTGCGCATCAGATAGTGAGGTGGCAAAGACTGACAGTGGCGTATCTGGAGAGACAGCTGAGGCGGTTCAGGCCGATAATTCACAGGTCAAGACAGGCAGCGAAAGCATCGTCTATGCCGAAGACGGTATCGCCATTGGTGGGGCCGATCCGGTTGCTTATTTTACCGACGACACTTTTGTAGCGGGGAGCACAGAGCATACTTACGAATGGGATGGCGCAACGTGGCAATTTGCCAGCGCCGAAAACCGCGATCTGTTTGCCGCCAGTCCAGAAGAGTACGCGCCACAGTACGGCGGCTACTGTGCTTGGGCCGTCGGACAAAATGCCCTGGCTGCCATTGATCCCAATGCCTGGAGCATCGTTGATGGCAAGCTTTATCTCAATGCCAACAAGCGCATTCAAAACCGCTGGAGCGAAGACATTCCTGGCAATATTGCCCTAGCAGACGAAAACTGGCCAACGCTATCTGTTCAATAGCGTTCTGAAAATCAGTCCTGAAAATCAGTCCCGAAAATCAGTCCTGAAAATCAATGGCGTCCTAAAAAATAAGAGAAAACTTGGCTATTCCTGCCAGAATTTACCGAGGCTCGTTAGACTTTACAGAGCTGTTTATAAAAACATTTGTCTAACGAGTCTGCAACTATGACCTGGAAACTCACAGGCCTAACCCGCCAACCAAAACAAGCTTTCGCAAGACAGATACTAACCGGGGCGCTGCTTTTTATTTTGAGCTGGAGCACCCTAGGCTGCGCACCTGCCAATAGCGCTGAATCTAGCGCTGCTGCTGCCAACCCAAACAGTACAGAACTCGCCACGGCCACCTTTGCAGGCGGCTGCTTTTGGTGCATGGAGCAGCCTTTTGATGCGCTGCCTGGCGTGAGCGAAACGACCTCTGGCTACACAGGCGGCACGGTGGAAAACCCAACTTACTATCAGGTTTCAGACGGCAACACTGGCCATGTAGAAGCTATGCAGGTCAGCTATGATCCCACGCAGGTCAGCTACGACGAACTGCTAGACACGTTTTGGCACAATATCGACCCAACTGATAATCTCGGGCAGTTTTGTGACAAAGGCAGTCAGTATCGCTCTGCCATTTTTTATACAGACGATAGTCAACAGGCGCTGGCAGAGGCTTCTAAAGATGCGATCGCAGGCCAGCTAAACCAGACTATCGCCACAGATATTTTGCCCGCTACGACGTTTTACCCGGCAGAAGACTACCACCAAAACTATTATCAAACGCGCCCTGTACGCTACAAAGTCTATCGATTTGGCTGCGGGCGAGATCAACGCCTAGCAGATATTTGGGGCGCAGACGCACCGTCTCACGACTAAGTACAGTAAATTCATCTTTTCTTGCAGGGAACGCAAAGCATTAGGAAGCTGGCACTTCAAAGATGATCTCTACGTCTAAGGCATCAATCACTAATAGTTCACAACCAGCCGCACACCCAACTAGCTGCACACCCAACTAGCTGCACACCCAACTAGCTGCACACCTAACTAGCCGCGCAGTAGTACAGCGTCGCTTCTTGCCTGACAGTGGCATAATGCTCATGCCGCACTACAGTTTGCAGTGATATTACGGAAGTAGGCTAATTTTTAGCAGTGGCTCTTTTTGGCCACAAGCGCTTATGGACATGACCCTGACCTGGCTACGCAGAAAACGAACTTGGGCTGCGCTGGCGATCGCCAGCTGCCTTGCTGCGCTCATTAGCCACCTGCCCATTTCCCTGTGGCTCACCAGCTTAGACGAGTGGCTCATGGGCCGAGGCATTTGGACCATTCCGACCTTTATTGCCATCTACGTTGTCGCCGCCATTTTTGGCATTCCAAACATCGTTTTAATCTTGATTGCGGGCACGCTTTTCGGACTCACAGGCGGCGTTATCAACGCCTCCATTGCCGACACCCTCAGCATTGCAGCTTGCTTTCTCATTGGGCAGACCGTGGGCCGCAAGTGGATTCATCGCTGTGTCAGAGAAAATAGCCGTTTCCACAAGCTAGATCGCGCCTTTGCTGAGCGCGGCTGGAAAATTGTCATGCTTACCCGGCTATCGCCTATTTTCCCCTCAAACATTCTCAACTATGGCTTTAGCATCACCCAAATCAACTTCTGGGAGTATCTCTTCTTCTCTTGGTTAGGGATGCTGCCGGTCATTTTCACCTATGTCTATGTGGGTCAGTTTGGTGCGAATATGCTCACGCTCAATCAAGAGCCAGAGAACCTATTTTTCCAAGGGGTAGGCTTACTCGCAACAGTTGGCGTCATGGTCTACACCACGCGGCTGACTACCTCTGCATTACGACAGACAGAGCCCTCTACCTAGATCTTTAGATTAGGCCTTTAGACAAGAGCTTAGACATGAATAGAGGAAAATAGAGGCAAAAGAGCCGATTCGCTATGAATCGGCTCTTTTGCGTTTGAGGAAAAGCTAAGAGAAAGCGCTAAGAGAAAGATCTAGGAGAAAGCGCTAAAAGGAAAGGCTACAAGGCCTCTCAATGAGGCAATGATGAAGCATTAATTAGTTTGAGATTATTTGATATGGCAACCGTCCTAATGCATTGGGACGGTTGCGCAGAAGAGTTGCTTATTTGACAAGGGTTGTAGCTCCTAGAGAGTGTCCTAAGCAACTCTTCAGAAGCTATAGATAGTTTATAAATCTCTCGCAAAATATACCTGGGAAGGGAATCGTAAGGAACCGCAGCCCTGGAGAATGTAGAGCAAAGCGAGGGTGCGTACTGTTAGAGAAGGCTATCGCCTGCGCGCATCTTCTATGCGCTTTGCGTTGCCAACTAAAGGCTGTAGCCTTTTCGTGGTGTAGCAAGCAGAACGCGGCAAGCGATAGAAGCTTGTAGGCCATCACATCGCTCACAAAGTACTATTTTTTATAGTACAAAAGAACTATCTTGACGTAATATACTAACGCTCCTGTCTATCTGGGCTCTGCACTTATGAACAGCAACAAATTTAATGGATCGATTAATATCAATCAGCTAAAGCAAGCTGCCCATCACTCGCCTGAGCAGCGATCGCGATCGCACCTAAAGCCGGGTAGATTTGTCCGGCTCAAAGGCCAGCCACAAGACCTGCCCGACTTTGTACTAGAGCGCTACCTAGGCACCTTTTGCTGGATTCGTCAGCAGGCTTGGGGACAGGTCATTTGGAAAGTTAGCGTGGCACGCATCGCAGACTAGAGCTGACGAGCATACAACCAAATAAACACAGCCAAATAAACACAGCCAAATAAACACAACACCATCAACACAACCCGATAACAGATGCACAGGTCTTGCATTTGCATTAAAATCATCTCAAGTTGCAACCCACAAGGAATCCTATGACTGCCCTTCAGGTCTCTGCTCGCGAGATGGTTCAATCTGCCTACGAAAATCGCTACACCTGGGACAAAGATTTTCCTGGCTACACAACGACAGTCACGCTAAAGCTAGGCGATCAAACCTTTGAGGGCACCGCAAAGGTCAATAAGGATTTGTCTGCAGAAGTCTTTGACGTCGCAGACGAAACGGCTAATAAGGTCATCAAAAATCAGCTTTGGGAAGTGGCCATTCACCGCGTCAGCCGTCCCTTTGAAAAAAGTCATGGCGAAAATACCTTCACCATTGACGGCATTGATGAAAAGGGCGCAACTAAAATTGCCGTTGGTGGCAAAGCAGAAGGCGATGCCTACAAAGTCAAAAGCAACGAGTTTGTGATGGTACATCGCCACATCCATGGCGTTGTCGTGACGATCAATACTGAGAGCTCCTACGACACAGGCAGTGGCTACCTCTCTCACAAGTACGACTCTGTGTATCACGACCCTAAAACTGGCGAACTCAAGCAGGGCCGTAGCCAGTTTACAGACGACTACACGCAGGTGGGTGACTACACCATTTTAGAAAAGCGCACGGTAACCTCTGTCGATGGGCCAGACATGGAAATTTCCTTTTCTAATATTGAGCTGCTTGCATAGGCAATGAGCAGCAACAGCCCCCTTAGCTCAGCGAGTAATGCTGGGACAGCGTACGCCAAAGGCCAGTCTACTGTCACCAAGCGTCGTCAGCGGTCTTGGCCACTTTGGCCAATCGTGCCCATTTATCCCTATGGTCAGCGGCGCACGGTGCGCCGTGAGATTATTCCTGGCAAGCTGTGGACGTTTGAGCAGGTGCAGGGCATTTTTTATGTTGTTGTGCCGATTCGTATGACCGTCCTTAAGCTGGCGGCGGGGGGACTCTTTGTTTTTTCGCCGGTGGCTCCGACGCGGGAATGCCTGCAGCTCGTGCGAGAGCTAGAGGCTGAGCATGGTGAGGTAAGGTATGTTGTGCTGCCAACGGTTACGGGGGTAGAGCACAAGTATTTTGCAGGGCCGTTTGCACAGAAATTTAAGCGATCGCAGGTCTATGTCGCCCCAAATCAGTGGAGCTTTCCGCTAGATTTGCCTATGAGCTGGCTAGGATTTCCAGCCAAGCGCACGCAAGTACTGCCTGCAGACGCAAGCCAAACGCCCTTCTACGATGAGTTTGACTATGCCATCGTTGGGCCGATTGATTTGAGCATTAAGCCCTACACAGAGGTTGCCTTTCTACACCGCGCGACCAAATCACTACTCGCTGTCGATACTATCCTCTCGATTCCTATTGATCCACCCGAAATCGTAGCGGATGATCCTTTTCCACTGCTGTTTCATGCCCGAGATAGCGCAGCAGAACCACTCGAAGACACCCCCAAAAACCGACATAAAGGCTGGGCACGTATTTCTCTATTTTCGTTTTACTTTCAGCCAGACTGCTTAGAGGTGCCAAAGACAGGCACCGTCTTGAGGGATGCTCGCAAGGCGGACAATCGCTCTCGCAAAAACTATTTTGGACTCTACCCCTTCAAATGGCGCGAGAACTGGTACGACTCGTTCAAGACACTGCGTCAAGATGGCCGACTGATAATAGCGCCTATCTTACAAACCTTGATTTTTAATCGCGGGCCCAAGCGCGTTTTAGACTGGGCTGATACGATTGCCAGCTGGGACTTTGAGCAGGTAATTCCCTGTCACTTTAGCGCCCCTGTTGCGGCCACGCCTTCAGAGTTTCGTCAAGCATTTAACTTTTTGGAGCAGCCCAATCCCAAGAGCTGGTCTGGGTTTGACCACGATGTTCCCATGGAAGATCTGGCCACACTAGGCCAAATAGACAGCCGCCTCTCTAAAAAGGTCATTCCGCCACCGAACAACAAACGGTAGCGGAATAACACTATTGGATACAGCTGAATACAGTAAAGATTAATACGGTACAGACTGATACGGTACAGACGTCTACTTTGCCGATAAAGTAGGTGCCTTGTTTGATTTGAGGATGGTGGCTTCTACAGGAACCACACCCGACTGATCGCTACCTAGGCAATCAGCCGCCGCTTTGGATAGGTCTAGAATGCGATCGCCCACATAAGGCCCCCGGTCATTCACCCGCACCACCACTGTCTTATCATTCGTCAGGTTACGCACCTTGAGCTGAGTACCAAAGGGTAGAGACTTGTGAGCAACCGTTAGATCGTTTTGGTTGTAGGTTTCTCCATTAGCCGTGGCTCGACCATGAAAATAAGGGCCATACCAGGAGGCATCGCCAGCCATCGAAATGTCAGAGGGCTGAAAGTCTTGCAGACCCATATGAGCATCGCCCACGCTCAACGGCGCCTCATCAAGGGCAGACCGAAGATTGTTCGCCCAGGCGACAGCGGCCCATTCCCGTGAGTAGCCAAGCTCTTCTGCCAGGGCTGCGTCGATGGCAAAAGACGCCTGACTGGAGGAGCCGACCGAGAGTGCACCCATCTCGCCAAACGCAGGATTGTTGTTTAGAAAAGGGGTAATGCTGCTAGGACTAAAGGCCGCCTGGCGAATCATTATACTGAGCTGCTGAGCCAGCGCATAAGCGCGGTCCTCACTGGCAACGTAGCCAAGCGTTTTGTCACCCAGGCTAATTTTGAAGCGGTTGCCTGCGGCAAGCGTGCGCTGTGCACCCTGCAAGCATTGCTCTGTATAAACAGCAGACCAATAGTTATTTTCTAGCTGAGCGATTTGAGGGGTCACCTCCACTTGGGACACTTCAACGGCTGAGGCGAGTGCCTTACCGCGCCAAGTGTCGGTGGTTTCCCAATAAATGGGTATCGCTTCGCTGTAAAGAGGCTGAACAATTCCAGACGCTGCACGAGCTGAACGCAAGAACTGTCCAACAATATCAAACGAGTGAGCCAGCTGAGACGAGGAAAGAAAACTAGAAGAGACAGAGAGCTTGTCTAGCCCAGCAACGCTCACCATGAGCGCCGGCGGAGCCAAAGAGTTTGAAATTTTATTGGGCGCAGCAATGCTCAACGTAGTGGGCACCGCTTCGACAGTGGGAACGAAGGAGAGTTGGATAGTGGGCTCACCAGCAGTAGAGAAGCTGTCTCCAGAAGTAGAGAGGCTGTCTTGAGATGCGTCTTGCAAGGAGCCTGGTGGCAGCTCGACCGCAGTAGAAACTAAAACAGAACGGGTGTCCTGGGACGGGGGCAAAGCCGGTGCTAAATCCATTTACTCTGAAGAACGTCAACAGGCTCAACGGTGCTTGCTAGTGACACTAGCGATACACTACTCGCCGGGTAAGTCGTCATGACAGACTACTGGCCAAGCAATTGAGCAAAGGCGTCCGTCATCGCACAGGCATCTTGCGTTTTTAGCAAGGTGCGCTTTGACAGGGCCTATCAGAATTAAGGATTGAACCTAATTTCTGTAACAATCTTCACAATTATATAGGCTTAACCTCCTCTAAATAATTACAGGAAAGCTTGACAATCTGGCATTTTCACCGATTGCGACTTTTTCGATATCAACGAAAAGCGCAGAAGACGAGCGCTTCAGTCTCTCCTTTTCTTTGCCATCCGGACAAAAACATAAATTGTTAGAAAACCTAATCATTGTGATTAGAAGTGGTTATGTAGTAGCGCTTTTTCCTGAGACAGAGGGGATTTCAGCCGACTACAGTCGGCTTGAATTGTGAAACAACCTAGATACTCATTTCACAAGAAGGCTCATCTCCCAAAAGCATAATCACTGAGGAGGCCCTATTCCAATTTATGTCCTTGCCATCTATTCCACTTCGTGTCCTGCCATCTATTCCACTTCATGTCCTGATGTCTATTCCACTTCGTGGAAGTCTGCAAAATCGATGTAGCGCACTGTGGTGTCTGGATTATCCGTTTCCTCGTTTACGTTGTGGATGATGTCTTTGAATTGGCGATTCCAGAGGATATCAGCGGCGTAGTAGGTGTGGCGCGTATGAATTGCTTGCGCCACGGTTTGATCAATGCCGCTGACGGAGACGAGTAGGGCCGCGCTTTTTTCTGTGAGATCTGCTTGGGAGAGGCCGTAGAGGGGGCTGTGCGGGTTGACCGGATGGAGGGCTGTCCAAGTCAGAAAAAAGCTAGGGTTGCGATCGCGCAACAGTTCAAGCTCATAAAACCGACGCATCATCCGCCCATCGCTGTATTCATCTAGGGTCAGATACAGCCGCATCTTGGCTTCTAAAATTTGGTTGCGGCGCTCGTTGGCAGCGCGAAACATGAGGGTTGGGACATCTTTGAAAGGGGTGACAACGGCAACTTTGCTAAACAGCACTTGCGCAGTGGGCCGAGCAAAGCGGGCGTAGGCCAATCCTGTTAGCACGGCAATACCAATGAGCGAAATGATGGCTTCTAAGGTGACTAAGACGTGGGCGTAGGAATTACCTGGAGACATAACGCCATAGCCGATGGAGGCGGACGTTTGCACGCTAAAGAAAAAGGCATCGGCAAATGAACCAGGCCGCGCGTTGACAATGGTGCCTTCGCCGCCGAGCAAGTAAAGAAAGGCTGCGATCGCATTCGCCAGTCCATACACACCAATCGTAATGAGGAAAAAGCCCTGCCAAGGCACGGTTAGCAGCAGGTAGTAAGGATCGCGCCAGTAGGAGTACCAGCCGCCAAGGCCTAAAATATGAAATCGTCCATTTTCGATATGGATGCGCACCCGTGGCAAACGGCGAGAACGTCGGTGGGAGTCTGTCATATTGCTCCTGTCATATTGCTCGTGTCATATTGCTTCTGGTATGTGGAGCAAAGGTCACTGGCGGTCGAAAAATACAGCGTATGCCTTCATGATAGGGAAGCGATCGCATGAAAATAGGCTCAGACATAACACCCGTCACGACAGCAGCCATCAAACAGCGGCTAATCGAGCATTTGCAGGCCCTTAGCACCCCTCGCGACCCCTACCTAGGCGCAGGCAGCCATCAGCTAGCACAGCAATATATCCGCATAGAATTCGCAAAGTACGGAACCGTTGACGCTCAAAGCTTTTTAGTCAACGGCAAAGAACATTTCAACTGGCAGCTTACCCATCCAGGCCAGCAGCCACAGCTAGCTCCGATTTTGGTGGGTGCTCACTACGACACCGTCCCGGGCTCACCCGGCGCAGATGATAATGCCAGCGGCGTTGCCGTTCTCCTGACGTTGGCAGCCCTAGCACAGAGTCTCAAGCCGAAACGCCCTATCCACTTTGTTGCCTTTGACCTAGAAGAATATGGCCTCACCGGCAGCATGACCTGTGCAAACAGCTGGCGATCGCAAAACAAACCGCTACATCTAATGCTGTCGCTCGAAATGCTGGGATACTTCTCTAACGAGGCTGACTCACAGCGCTACCCACTGCCAGCCCTGGCCAGCATTTATCCCAACAGGGGTAATTTCATCGCCCTTGTTGGCAATGAAAAGACCGTTTTTAAGATGATGCGTCTCAAGCGCATTCTGAAAAAAGCAGGTGCCCCGTGTCAGTGGCTACCTATGATTAATAAAGGACGACAGCTACCCGACGTACGACGCAGCGACCACGCGCCTTTTTGGGACGCGGACTATCCGGCGGTAATGGTGACCGACACCGCAAACCTGAGAAATCCGCACTATCACACGCCATCGGATCGAATAGAGACGCTAGACATAGACATGATGGCCAATATCACCCTAGGCCTTGCACAAAGCTTGTGTCGGCTATAAGGCATCAGGGCAGGACATCAGGCCTACGGCATGGACTATGAATAGAATAGGAGAGGCAAACTAAACAAACAGCCCATGGGTCGTTTTACAGAGTCGCGCTTCAAAGCAAAAGAAAGAAGTCTTACTAAACTGTGCATCAGCTTATCGGCCCTTAGTCTGGTGTCTTGTGGCGCTGTACAAAGCGCTTGGGAGTCAGCAGCATTCGAGCCAATAGATGAGTTCATCACCACAGCTGATACTGCGCTCCAGAAGGCCTTAGGCAGGCAAGACGTCAGAAGCTTTTCATTGATTGGGCTTGATCTGCCAAACAATGTCGATACTTACTTTGGTGTGTTTGCAGGCGGTGGAGCACCAAGCTACAACGAAATCGCACTAGAAAAGAACGTCTTATATTTCCAACGTTCACTGGAAGAAATGGGACTATCAAGCGAGGCCGCCAGCTTATTTTTTGCCAGCGGCAATTTCTTGGAAGCAACCATTCGATACATAGACGAGAGCGGAACAGAACAGTTCAAAAGAACAGAAATCCAGAATTTAGATGGAGGCAACACGATAGACAATATCTATCGCTGGTTTGTCTCCCTTGCCGCGACTGAAAAGCCTTGTCCAGCTTTCTTTTACTTCACAGGTCATGGTGCGCTCAATCCTGAAAATGAAGACGACAATGCAATGTACCTCTGGGGAAATGAGCTACTGTCAGTAACTGGAATGGCAGGAATCCTCGACGTCTTACCGGAAGACCAGCCGTTTGTAACGATGATGGCGCAGTGCTACTCGGGCTCATTTGCCAACTTAATTTACGAGGGTGGCGATCCAAGCCAGCCGGTAGCCTTGCAAACCCGCTGTGGCTTTTTTGCGACGGTGGCCTCTCGCCCTTCTGTGGGCTGTACGCCTGAAGTTAATGAGGCAGATTACAAGGACTATAGCTCTAGCTTTTTTGCGGGACTTACTGGGCGCGATCGCATTGGCAACCTCACCGCCAACACAGACTACAACCAGGATGGCAAAGTCTCCTATGCCGAAGCCCACGCCTTTGCAAAGGTCGATGGCGAAACCACAGACTGGCCAATTTCTACGGTAGAAGCTTGGCTACAGCGGCAGGCAAGTAATGCAGACGCTCGAGAGATTTTAGAGACGCCGATTGAGGAGTTGGGTGCGATCGCCCGCCCCGAACAGCAGCACGTCATCACGTCACTCACAGCACTTACCGACTTTGCCACAAACCAATCCTACGCAGACAACGCTAGACAAACAGTCCAACCCGCAGAAAATACGGTCGCCCAAGCCTACCTCAAACGACTCGAGATGGAACTCATCAACATCGGCATGGAGCGTACGCTACGAGAGCGCCAAAACTCAGAAGACATTGCCACCTTAGAAAAGCTCATCAATTGCGAAGCAGGGCAGTGGCAATAGAGCCTGTCAATGGCGCACATCAATCAAAGCGTCTTTAGGAAGGCCAATAAGTCAGCCATGTCTCTTTCGTTTGGCTGAAACTGTGGCATGGGCGGCGTCTGACCGCTGATGACTTGCTGAATGAGAGCAACGCTAGACTTACGCTCAGACACATTGCGCAAATCAGGGCCGACTTCGCCGGACGCTTCTAAACCGTGGCAGGTTGCACAGTTCATCACAAATATTTCTTTGCCACGGTGCTGATCGCCCACCAGCTGCAAAACGCTCTGCACATAAGGATCTGCAGGGCGAAGGGCGTACATCGACCACAGCGATATGCACAGCAATAAAACTAGGCCTACCACCATTGCGATCGCGCGTTGCATCGAACGATTTCTGGGCGTCGCCTCTATCAGCAGGCCTTCCGTGGAGTCACCGTTCAATACGCTCTTCAATACGTTCTCTTCGTTAGAATCTTGTACGGCTTGAGTCGGCGCTGCTTGTTTTTGGACACTTTCTGTCATCACGACTTAGCATTTCCGTCATATACCGTTAGCTATACATATCTTAAGATTTTTCCAAAGGATAAAACAAGTCCCAAGGCACGATATTCAGGACAACCGACCTGCTTTAAATGTTAAGAAACCAAATAGCGCAACCGTCCAAAGCATTTTTGATCTGGCGCAGGGACAAACGAGAGGACGTAAACTTGAGTATACTTTCTCGCTCAGGTTCTCAATTCACATTAAGATTGGATAAGCTGACGCCGTTGGCACTTGTGCTACGCAGCAAAAAATAAGAAAACCTCGGAAAAAAAGAGTAGGAGATTCATTGTGGTAGAGCCTTTATTGTCTGGCATTGTTTTAGGCCTGATTCCCGTTACGCTGATTGGCCTATTCGTCGCCGCTTACATGCAGTATCGTCGTGGCGATCAGCTCGGCGGCTAATCTCTGTCGGCTAATCATCGGCAGCTAATCACTGGCAGCTAATCGACAGTGGCTAAAAAAGTGGCTAAAAAGCTGTCACAGAAACCAAAAAGCCTCGCTAGACACCATTTATCTAGCGAGGCTTTTGCGTATTATTTAGCGGGGCTTTTGTGTAAATTGAGATAGGCCCCTGAGAGCCAACAAAGCTGTGCCATAGGCTGCTTCGGTTTGATCTGCCACCGCCACGGCAACGCCTAGCTGCTGCTGACGGATGGTTTGCCATGTGCTGTTTTGAGCACCCCCGCCAGCGGTGTAGACCTTTTTAAGGCTCGGTGCGCCCAGGGTTTCGAGCGTTTTGTAGCCCTGGCATTCTATACGGGCGATCGCACCCAGCAATCCTTTCAAAAATTCCACATCCGATGCTGGCCGAGGCGTTACACGCGGTGTGTAGTCCGGGTCATTTATCGGGAAACGCTCCCCCGGCTGGGTCAGCGGATAGTAGTCGAGCAAACAAGGAATCGACGGATCGATCCGCGCACTCAGGGCAGATAGCTGCTCAGACGAAAAGTATTGCCGTAGTACGGCACCGCCCGTATTAGACGCGCCGCCTGCTAGCCATAGATCACCGAGTCGATGACTGTATACACCGGAGGGTGCATCGTCCACGGGTACAGCGCTGAGCAATTTCAACACCAGCGTAGATCCCAGTGACGTTACAGCGTCTCCTGGCTGATGGGCAGTACTCGCAAGGAAAGCGGCAATGCTGTCTGTGGTACCGGCACAGATTTGACAAGTTTTAGATAGGCCAAACTGAGTAGCAATGTTGGGTAGGATGGGCGCGATGATATCCCCTGGTGTGCGCACTTTAGGCAGCCAATCAGCAATGGGTAGCGTCAAAAGCCAGTTTGGATAAGTATTTGATCGTACGTCGTAGCCTATCTTCAGCGCATTGTGATAGTCACTAACGCCAGGCTGTCCATGCAGCTGCGCCGCAAGCCAATCAGCCTGATGCACAATATGCGTGGCAGCGGCTCTCACCTCAGCCGACACTGTGCGATACCACCACAGCGCTTTGACCAGAGTAGAGGTGGCGCTAAGCGTAGGACTGCCAGCAGGTGCGATTTCCTCTAAACCAGGGAGTTCGCTGCGGGCGGTGGAGTCGTTGTAGAGGAGGGCAGTAGTGAGAGGGGTAAGGGTGCGATCGCACAATAAGGCCGTTGCCGACGTGCCATTGATCGCAATGCGCTGCACACAGGCCAAAGCAGCACTGTCTAACCCTGCAAGCAAAGCCCATAATGCCTGCCGCCAAGCAGATGGATTGGCCACTTCACCCACAGCGAACGAGTGCCGAGACTGAGACAGGATATCGCCTGAAGTGTTGAGTGCGATCGCTCTTGCCCCAGACGTGCCAAAGTCTATCCCCAAAGCCGCCATAGCGTTTCACTCCTTATCGGCTAATAAACTATCGGCCAATAAACTATCGGCTAATAAACCTAAAAAAAGGCCCCACGAATGGAGCCCTTTCCAATAGTTTTTGCTGTGGTTCTTGATTAGGTTAGTCCTTAAGTCAAGTCATCTTTAACCCAAGAGATTTGACCCAAGAGAGTTAACCTAAGAGATTCGACCAAAGAGAAAAACTAACAGCTAACTTCACTCACCTCGCGGGAGATAAAGTCAAAAGGCTGATCGATAAAAGCAGTGTTTTCAATGCCAGCAGCGGCAGCTTTCTCTTTTACCATCTCTTTCATGATCTGAATGCCCTTTACCGTGGGGGCAATGGGTACACCCAAAGAATTGTAAGTTTCACGCAAACCCTGCAGTACGCGCTCCATTAGCACGTCATTGTTGCCTGCGACGAGGGCATAGCTGCTGTAGCGCAGGTAGTAGTCCATGTCGCGCAAGCAAGCTGCATAGCGACGAGTGGTGTAGGCATTGCCGCCTGCACGCAGCAGCTCGGGCACGGCTTCAAACAGCTTTTTACTCGACTCGCGAGAAATTTCGGCAGCGTTGGCGCTGATCATGGCAGCAACCTTGACCCGGTCAATCCCAGTGGTGAAATACGACTGCAAAGAGTCTATGGCATCACGATCCAGGTAGCGACCAGTGGTGTCGTAATTGCTAATTAAACTTGTGACCGTATCTCGCATTAAATTCTCCCAACGTTTGGCAACCTATTGAGTCTTTCTATTTAGAGTCTCTCTATTTATATGAACGCTCCTAACAAAAATCTAGCCCGGCGAAAATCCAGTACAGAACATTCACACAGAGCACTCATACAGAGCGTTCACGCAAAGCACTCAAAAGCAAGCGTAGCAAAGGCTTTAGCTTTTTAGCATGTAGGTTTTAGTCTACCACGAGAGCCAAATACACTCAGGGAAAGGGCTCCGAACATGAGCGTTATCGAGAAGAAAGTTTACAATTCGGGGCAATCAGAAACATTTCTTCGCATATCAATCCACTATCAATCCACTGATACGTAAGCCAAAGGTAACGCTTTGTGGGACGCAGGTTGTAACTGTTCGTAGTGGCTCGTAGTGGCGAAAACATGGCTAAAGCTCGGTGCAAAAAGCGGTAGCTTCTCTGACGTGAAAAAATCAGCGCGAAATGTGTAAAGAACGTTCAAGAAAACTTGTTAAGGCTTTCGTATAAGCGTATACAAAATCAATCAATCGCTATTCATAGGATTGTTAACGGTCTACGATAGCCGGATTCTGAACAACTTAGGAAAGACGAATATGACTGGAAACGAGTCGCGTGCGCAAGCCATTTACGAAATCACAAATCGAGAGCCCATTGCGTTCAAAACCCCCGAAAAACTAGAAGACCTGTGGGCTTCAAACGTTTTTGACCTGCCGACGATGAAGGCGAGTCTTCCTAAGGACGTATTCAAATCTCTGAAAAAGACCATCCAGACGGGTGAAAAGATCGATCCGTCTATCGCCAACACCGTGGCCAGCGCCATGCGCGACTGGGCAATTTCCAAAGGCGCCATGTATTACGCCCATGTGTTTTATCCCCTCACTGGTGCTACCGCTGAGAAGCACGACGGCTTTATTGAGCCCCAGGGCAATGGCGAGGTTATCTCAGAATTTGCCGGTAAACTGCTCATCCAAGGTGAGCCCGATGGATCTTCCTTCCCCAATGGTGGCATCCGTGACACCTTTGAGGCTAGAGGCTATACAGGCTGGGATGTGACCAGTCCTGCCTACGTGCTCGAAACAGAGCAAGGCGCGACCCTCTGCATTCCAACGGTCTTTATCTCTTGGACGGGAGAAGCGCTCGATAAGAAGACGCCCCTACTACGCTCTATCTCTGTGGTTGATAAAGCGGCAAATCGCCTGCTTAAGCTACTTGGCAATACAGATGTGGCCCCCGTCAGCTCTAGCTGTGGCGCGGAGCAGGAGTACTTCCTGGTAGATTCCAACTTTGCCAATGCTCGCCCTGACATACTCTTGGCTGGTCGCACCCTATTTGGCAGACCTCCCGCAAAAGGCCAGCAGTTTGATGATCATTACTTTGGTGCGATTCCGTCTCGCGTGCAGGCATTTATGCACGATGTCGAAGAAAAGCTCTACAAGCTGGGCATTCCTGCCAAGACTCGCCACAACGAAGTAGCGCCTGGACAGTTTGAAATTGCGCCGGTCTATGAATCTGCTAACGTCGCTAGCGACCACCAGCAGATGATTATGACGACACTCCGCAGCACTGCTAAATGCCACGGCTTCCAGTGCCTGCTCCACGAAAAACCCTTCGCTGGCATCAATGGCTCGGGTAAGCACGTCAACTGGTCGATTGGTAATTCCACCCAAGGCAACCTGCTTGACCCAGGAGATACCCCTGAGACAAACATGCAGTTCCTGGCTTTCTGTGGCGCGGTGATTCGCGGCGTACACATGTATGGCCCACTCATGCGGGCGGTGATTGCCAATGCCAGTAACGACCATCGCCTAGGCGCAAATGAAGCGCCTCCCGCGATTATGTCTGTATATTTGGGCAGTCAGCTCGAAGATATTTTCAATCAAATTAAGAGCGGTAACCTCAGCGGCTCTAGCCACAAAGGACAGATGCATCTTGGGGTAGATACTCTGCCACCACTGACCAAGGATGCGGGCGATCGCAACAGAACCTCTCCATTTGCCTTTACTGGCAACCGCTTTGAGTTTCGCGCGGTGGGCTCTAGCATGTCTGTCTCTGGCCCGTTAATTGCTCTCAACACAATGATGGCTGATTCCCTTGGCTGGATCGCCGACCAGATCGAAAGCAAGGAGGGCGATATTGGGAATCGCGTTCAGTCCGTGCTTCAAGACATCATGAACCAGCATGGTGCGGCTGTATTTGGGGGTGATGGCTACTCTGAAGAATGGCACAAAGAAGCCGTTGAGCAGCGCGGCCTGTTGAATATTCCTACTACCGCAGATGCCTTGCCCTACCTAAATAGCGATAGCGTGAAGCAGCTATTTTCTAGCACGGGCGTGCTGTCTGAGCGCGAGCTAGAAAGCCGCTATGAGGTCTATGCTGAGCAGTACGTCATGTCGATTGATGTTGAGGCGAAGCTGGTAACAGACATGGCGAAGACAGTGATTTATCCTGCTGTGATGCGTTCTCTAAGTGAGAGTGCAAGTGCGATCGCAAACCTCAGCGATATTGGTATCACCATCGACAAAACTCCCATCGAGAAAGCCGCTGGCCTTGCCAAAGAGCTTCTCGACGGTGCCAACGAGCTAGAAGCCGCTTGCAACAAGCATGACTTTGGCTCTACCGAAGAGCACATGCAGTTCTGCGCGGGTCATCTTCGCGGTCTGATGGACAAAGTTCGCTCAGCAGCAGATACCCTAGAAGGCGAGATCGCTGACGACCTATGGCCACTCCCGACTTATGAAGAGATGCTCTTTATTAAGTAACCGAGATGAAGTAGCTACACTAATTCACTGATAGGCCTTGCCACATTAGTGAGTGGTACTAGTGAGTGGTAAAAGATAAATAGCCGTGGTAGCGCCTGTCCTATGGCAATTACCACGGCTTATTTTTTATCAACTTTTGATGTCACCGCAACCTGTTCAATTAGGAAAAATGCACATAAGCCTACGCCGCGTAGTAGAGCAGCTCATTGTCACCTAAAAAATTACGCTTGAGATGAAAAATTACAACAAGAACGCTACCTACCGCGCGGCAGGTAACGTTTGGAAGAATCGTGGAAATGGATTACAGACCTTAGATCAGAACTGGCGTAATAGGTTAAAACCTACATAGCAGAAGGATAGACCTCATCTGCAACAAATACAGGTTTTTCAGTATACTCAGCCTCAACCTGCTCCTGAATAGACAAGTCCCAAGTCAAATCGTAATCTGTTTCAAACTCAGCTTTTACATAGGGACGCAGAACGCCAGTAACAGTCACTTCTTCACCGTCCTGAGCTTGAGGCGATGGTAGGTTAGAGATAACCAAGAGATCTTCACCACCGAACAGTGCTTCTTCGTCTAGTGTGAATGTGTTGCTGTCGAACTTCTCTTCGATCTCACCCGCAACAGCAATTCGGCGGTTGTAGTATTGCTCAGGATTGCTAGTGATGTCACCAGGATCAGGAGAAAGCGCGATGGACTGGGCCACGACGACAGGGCGATCCTCATAGTCAGCGTATAGCGTAGGATCTAGGTCAAGGCCGTACTCTGTTTCAAACTCAGCAATGATAAGCTGCTGAACTTCTCCAGTGACTTGGACAGGTGTTTCATCGCCCTCAATGAGCACGAACGGTTCACCAGAAGCATTGATTACTAAAATGTCTTCGCCCCCAAAGAGTCGATCATCTTCCAGAAGGAAAGAAGATTCATCTACTGTTCCTTCAACCTCTGAACGGATAGAAACTGTTTCGCCAATGATGCCTTCAGCGCCGTTAGAGAGTTCTTCGGTCGTAATGTTGTCAGTCGCCTCAGACTGAGTGGTTGTCTCCGAAGGCATCTCAGAGCAAGCCGCTATAGCCATAGAAGCTGAGAGTAGCAGACCAGCTGCAACAGTACGAGTGCGAGAAATTTTTCTTAGAAAGTTAACCATTTGTTTCTTTATCCTAACGCTTTGATTTGATGACTTGAGCGTAGCTAAGCAAGCGTTTAGAGGCCGTCTGTCGCCAGACAGAGAGATTTAGTCGCCCGGTATGGAGATTTATGAAAATCCATAAAATGACAATACTGTAATAAATGCTGCAATAAAAAATCGATAGATACTTGGGTTAAGGCCACGAGAATAGAATCTTGTTATTTCTCTCTCAACTCATAAAGAACAAGGTAGTAACGCCACCAATGTAGAACAACACAATGAACAAATTCTTAAAACCGATCCTGGCAAAACCAATCTTGGCAAAGCCATACTTCTGGCGCTTGAGCAGTCTTAGCAACGATTAAACCGCTCTGTATGCGATGGAAAAATTGAGTGCAAGCAGGTGTATTCGTATGAATAGCCAGCTACACATCGTAGTTCGAGAAAAAAAGGTTTGAATCGTTGGCTCGTACTGCAATATCAACAACTGCAGTAGTCTCTCTTTTATCCTGTGAACCTGAGCTAACGGTGGAAGAGAGCGAAGCTGATTGGAGAAACCGTGACCATAATTACAAAGGTGACGGAGATTATTGATTATTCGCCCAAGCGCTTGTCTGTCTTTGTTTTATAAGGCACTTCCACACGCGAATAGCGGCAGCAGCCAGCCCCGCGCGGTCTTAATATCCGGTTGACAACCAGTTGGAGAGCACCTTTGCGGCATTGTTTGCGGCATTGTTTACGGCATTGAGCGTCCGCTCTGAGCACCAACGACTACAGCCAACTTTCCCTGCGTCGGACAAAGGCAAACACCATCAAAGACGCTTCCGAACCGCTTATTCGCACTTTTTACCAGGGAGCTGCTAGGCAACGCGACAAGCTACGCTGAGAGAATTTCTGAGGAATCTGCACATCTCTCGTAACATCCTTTTACAATAGTAATAATTATTTAGCGCAAACTTAAAGATCAGCACACACACCAACTCTATGACAGATACGCTCATCCCTAATCCGCTCGACCCCAATTCACTGACCAAGTTTGCCTACGAGGCGTTTCAGCAAAGCAAACATGCTTTTGGCTTTGCGCACAAAACGCTGAGTACCCGCTTTTTGAATGCCATCTCCCAGGGCAAACGAGAAGAGCCCAATCCGTTGGACCCGGACATGCTAGCGCTGTTACAGTCACGCATTAAAGACTTGCTGGCCGCCGATTGGGAGGACGCTGAGAAAGACGTCTATCCCAAACAGGCACTGTTTGAAAATCGCTGGGATGATTTTTTCCGCTATTACCCTGAGCTGTGGCTTGACCTGCCAAAGATTTGGGAGCGCGCCACCAACAAGCGCCATCAGGAATTTAGCGAAGGCATTGATACCACTGGCTATCCGTCTTACTACGTCCAAAATTTCCACCACCAAACTGACGGCTACTTCAGCAAAGCCTCTGCTGATATGTACGATCTTCAGGTAGAGGTGCTCTTTAATGGCACTGCTGCACCTATGCGTCGTCGCATTTTGGCACCGCTCAAGCAGCACCTCATGACGATGCCTGTGGAAACAGGCACTACGCCTCAGCCACGTAAGGTGCTAGACATTGCCTGCGGTACCGGCAATAGCCTTTCACTTATCAATCAGGCCATGCCCAACGCTTCACTCTACGGCGTCGATCTATCGCCTGCTTACTTAAAAAAGGCCGGTGAGAACCTGGCTGATATTAAGAGCACCCTGCCTGCACAGCTGGTTCAGGCAAATGCTGAATCACTGCCGTTTGTCGATGAGTTCTTTGAGGCGACGACCAGCACGTTTTTGTTTCATGAGCTGCCTGCCGAGGCCCGTCAAAACGTGATCGATGAGGCCTATCGTGTGACTAAGCCCGGCGGCATTTTTGTCATTTGCGACTCTGTGCAAAAGATGGATACGCCTGAGTTTGAGCCGCTGATGGAAAACTTCCCAGCGATGTTCCATGAGCCTTACTATCGTCACTATGTGGGTGATGATTTGGTCGCTCGGTTAGAAGCGGCTGGCTTCACGGTACAGCGCACGTACAACCATTTCATGAGTAAATACTGGGTTGCAGTGAAGTAAAGCGTCCGTCTCGGCTCCCAGTATCTAAATAAACGGCGTCTAAATAAACGCGTCTGAATAAACGCGTCTGAATAAACAGCGTCTGAATGAATGGACATAGGGTCTGTTTGTTCAGGCGCTTTACTGTTTCAGAAAGCCAGTTTCAGAAAGCCAGCTTCAGGTGGTCAGCTTTTCGTCAACGCAGCAAATAAGGCATTGACTTTATCGAGATCCTTATCGCCAGGGGACTTTTCTACACCGCTTGAGAGATCTATGCCGTCTGGAGATAGTTGCGAAAGCGCATCGACCACGTTGTCTGGATTGAGACCACCTGCCAAAAACCACGGGCAGCTGGAAGAAAAGGCTTTTAACGATGGCCAGTCTAAGGTTTTGCCGGTGCCGCCTAGCTGCTCTGGGTGATAGGCATCGAGCAGCAGTGCATCGACATGGGGGGCGTATTGATTGGCTTCATCCAAATCTTTGGTGATACGAATGCGAAGGGCTTTGACGATTTGAATTGTCTGTAAATCAGCTCTGTCTAAGGCGTCACGAAGGAGTTGACAGAAGGCTGGGGTTTCATCGCCGTGGAGCTGGAGGGTGGTGAGGTTGGCGGTTTGCGCGATCGCAATCATATCTGCCACGCCCGCATTAGCAAACACCCCAAAGTGCCTAACATCCGGGATATCTGCGCTGACAGCGGCCGTAATCGGTGCGATGTTTTCTGGGGTGATGTAGCGAGGAGACTTGCTGACACAAATGTAGCCTAGGGCGGCTGCGCCTTTTTGGGCGATCGCAAGCCCCTGCGCCACCTGAGTAATCCCACAAATTTTTACCTGCACCATCCGCCGATTTCCTTCACGTTTTGACCGCCAGATAACCATAGCCGGTTATCCGCAAACGCCACAGCCATAGCCGCCAACCATATTGAGTACAATAAAGTTACGTAAAGTCAGGCAGGTCACTTCCTTTACCCCTGACACCAAAGGTAGCGCTATGCAAACTGGTTGGCGAGTGGGCACCCTTTTTAACATCCCACTATTCATCGACAATTCTTGGTTCTTGATTGTTTTACTGCTGACGTTTATTGGCGGCAACAATCCTGAACATATCGAGTTAGTAGGCACAGGTGGCGCTTGGCTCGTTGGCTTTTTGTACGCGCTGCTGCTGTTTGGCTCGGTGCTTATGCACGAGCTAGGCCATAGCCTCGTGGCCCAGTCCCAAGGCATTACAGTCAAATCTATCAAGCTCTTTTTGTTTGGTGGCATTGCCTCTATCGAAAAGGAATCAGACACACCAGAACAAGCCTTTCAGGTGGCCGCCGCTGGCCCTGCCGTCAGTCTTGCACTGTTCGCACTGGTGACTTTGCTTATCCGCAACGTACAGCTGCCGGCCATTGCCCAGCTTGTCCTAGCCGATGTGGCTGGGCTAAATCTTGTATTGGCACTGTTTAATCTCCTGCCAGGCCTGCCGCTTGACGGAGGCCAAATTTTCAAAGCAGCTGTGTGGAAGGCCACCAACAGCCGCGCCACAGGCGTTCGCTGGGCCGCTAAATCAGGCCAGTTTGTCGGCTGGAGCGGCATTGGTTTAGGTGTCTTCCTTTACATCCAGAGCGGTGGTAATTTGTTTGCCGGGCTGTGGCCTGTTCTCATTGGTTCGTTCATTTTGCGTAATGCCGGTGCCTACAACCGCATGAATACGCTGCAAGAAGTGCTGACCAATCTCAAATCTTCTGAGGCGGCCACCCGTGAGTTTCGCGTGCTGGATGCAAATATGAGCCTCAGAGAGTTTGCAGATGAGTACCTGCTAGAAGATAAAAAGTCTGCGCCAGTCTATTTTGCCTCTTCTGACGGACGCTATCGCGGCCTGGTCACGATCAATGACCTAAAGCAGATAGAGCGCAGCGAATGGGAACATCGCAACTTACACAGCATTGCTCGCCCGCTGCTTGATATTCCTCACGTGAGTGAAAATACGCCGCTAGCTGAGGCGATTCAGCTTTTAGAAGAGCGTCAGATTCCTCGCCTGACAGTGCTCACGCCTGCAGATGCGGTGTCTGGAATCTTAGACCGTGGTGATATTGTGCGTGCCCTAGCGAAGAAGCTGAACTTTCCGATTACAGAAGCGATTATTCAAAAGATCAAAGAGGATGGCGCGTATCCTGCTGGACTGCAGTTGGGTGCGATCGCAAAGTCAATCGAGAAAGCCTAGAATAAGTTCTGCCGCCAGCCTCATGAGCAGACGTTAGGAGACCACCATGACAGTCACTACCCGAAGATTAACCCTTGAGGAATATCTTGCCTACGAGG
>JBCBKQ010000059.1:0-24549 GCA_038521595.1 Cyanobacteria bacterium J06627_28
AGTCTAAGAGGCACCCGCGAAGTTAGGGGCAAATGTCAAATCTTTCGCCTCACTGGGCTTCTAGATGCGTTCTCGGAGCCTACTTTTTTGAAGGTTCTCAACAGGTACATTGAAGATGGCCCTGCCCACATTATTTTGGATTTGTCTACGATTGATTTTGTAGACAGTTCTGGATTGGGCGCACTCGTTCGTTTGGTCAAAAAAGCCAAGGGCGAGAGTGGTAGCGTGCAGGTAGTCAGTAACCCTCGCGTCACTCAAACTGTGAAGCTCGTTCGTCTAGAGCAATTTTTATCTTTACAATCAAGCGTAGATGCGGCCCTTGAGAATCTTAAGAAGTAAGTTCTCTAGGTCAATAAGGTTATCTGTATCAGTGCTTATACAAATTGATTTGACCCAATCTTGTGGATGGGTTTTATGTCGCGTTTCTAGTAAATGAAACTCAATTGCGACGATTGTCTTAGACAGCGTCTTTTTTATTTCAAGCACAAATTTTAGGCTGTTAGTATGCTGCTCTTAAGGTGGTTTTCATACTGGCAGCCTTCGTTTTTGGGTGGGTTTATCTTGATTTATAGCAAGCTGCTTAATGCATTGAATAGCTGGTTTTGGTGAGCGTTCCCTAGCGACGCGAGGCGACGCGGGGTCTCACCGCTGTCTTGGTAGGCGTTCCCTAGCGCCGTGCGACGACGCGGGGTCCTACCGCTGCTGAGCACTAAGCTCTATTGAACAAGGGTTGTAGCTGTACTGGGTGCAGCAAGCTTAGTGCAGATTGCTGGATTAGTGTTTGGCCATACCAACGCTGTACAGTGTTGGCAGCCGATGTGGCTCGTGAGTGGCCCAGTATGTCGTATGTCGTAAGTTGCTGTGTTAGAGAAAGCAAAGTCTGATTCGACCGTGCCTAGAAAGGACGGTGCGCCAGCAAAATTTTATACCTTTATTCAGACTCTTTCTACTGACTTGGCAGATGCTCGTGATTTGAACTCGATTTCTCCTATCTCACTGGCTTACATTGGTGATGCTGTTTTTGAGCTGTATGTGCGATCGCAGCACTTACTTCCCGCCAAACGCATCCGCGACTATCACCAGCAGGTCGTCACCCAGGTCAATGCAGAGCAGCAGGCCCGCTACGTAGATCTTTTGCTGCCTCACTTGACCGAGTCAGAAAAAGACATCCTTCGACGTGGCCGCAATGCAACCACTGGTCGCAATCGCCGCGCCAGCGGACAAGACTATCAAAAGGCTACCGGCTTTGAGGCGCTTTTAGGGTCTCTTTATTTGAGCGATCAGCCCAGACTTTTTCACCTGCTCGCCAAGCTGCCGATTGTTAGTCAAGAAGACATAAATCTCTAACTTCGTAAACGTATCGTGACGGCTCATCTGGACTTTATCCGCCTACACTGATAAGGCAATTATTTATTTAACGATTACTCAGAGGTTCCACGCGTGAGCGGCCCAAATCAGTCATCGCACAACTCGAATCGTTCCTCTCGGCCGCCTCGAAAAAAGCGCACAGGCCCAAAGTCAAAACCTAAGCTAAGTAGAAAACCTGGCGCCAAGCCAAAGCTTCGCACGGACGGTAACGCCGGCAGCAGTGCTCCTCGCAGCAGATTTGCCGGTGGTAGGTCCGCCAGCAGTAGACCCACCGGCAGTAGGGTGGCGGGCAATAGGGCCAATAGCAGCCAATTTCAACAGCGCGATAGAGATAGCCGAAATCGTAGATCGCCCCGATTCGAAGACACTGGCGATGGCCCAGCAGAAGGGATAAAGCCCGATCTGATTTATGGTCGCCATCCGGTAGAGGCCGCCATAGAATCAGAGCGATCGCTCAATCGTCTCTGGGTAACCGCCAAGCTGCACTACGATGCGCACTTTCGGCCTCTGATTCAAGCCGCCAAAGCCAATGGCACCGTTATCGATGAGGTCGAAAACGTTCGCCTAAGTCAAATGACCCAGGGGGCGAACCATCAGGGTATTGTTGCTCAAGTCGCTGCCTATGAATATACCGACATAGAAGTGCTTGTACAGCAGGCAAAAGCCACCGCCCGCCGTCCGGTGATTGTGGCAGCTGATGGCATGACCGATCCGCACAACCTCGGCGCAATTATTCGCTCTGCCGAAGCGATTGGTGCCCAAGGGATCGTGATTCCTCAGCGCCGAGCCGTTGGGATCACCTCTACCGTTGCCAAAGTTGCCGCAGGCGCGCTCGAAAATATTCCAGTTGCCCGCGTTGTCAATCTAGGCCGCTCGCTAGAATATCTCAAAAGTAGTGGATTTTGGATATATGGACTAGCGGCTGAGGCTGCCCAGCCTATTCACAAGGCAGACTTCTCCGAACCTGTCGTTCTAGTGGTAGGTGCAGAGGGCTCCGGTCTTTCACTGTCCGTGCAAAATCTTTGCGATGTGCTCATCTCTATCGAACTCACCGGAAAAACGCCCAGCCTGAATGCTTCTGTGGCTACTGGCATGGCGCTCTATGAAATTTATCGTCAAACCTGGATGAACAAGCTGCCCGCGCTAACTATCACACCCGCAGACGGCAAAGTCCCAGAGTCGCTAAAACTGGATAGTCGTGAACCCTAGTTCAGCAAAAGGTCACAGTTCAGACTGCGGTGTAGACAACGACGAAAGAAAGTCACGACAGTAATTCTCATAGAAAGAATTACTCCACTTTCAAATTTCTAATCATAAAAATGTTGCCGTTAGAGAAAACTAAAGAAGAAATCTATAGCGTCAAGTCTCGCGCTTAACGGCCCAACTGTTAATGAAGATACCGATTGGTGTGAGGTTGCGCGTTATTGTTTAACCATAGTGTAGAGGTTTTGGCGCTATATCGACAGTCTAGTGTCTTAGGTATTTTGCTTAGTTGGGTGTGTCGGTATCGATACGAACATGTGCTCAACCCCAGTGAACTGGGTTACCATAGTCTGGTGAATTTGGGAGAGGGTAACTGTTAACCCTGCCTAATTCGCAGCAAAGAGAGAGCGGCCAGAAAAGATTAGGTGGCCACTGTCTTGGCAGCCATTGACCTAGTTTTATTTCTGAGTGATTGCCTCCTGAGCAGCCATTTTGCTGTAGCTGTTGCGCTGTGGTATTCCGCTGCGTCGTCGTTCCTGAGGCTAAACCTGACATTTAGCTTAGGTTTAGCCTCAAAGGTCACACAGGCGTTTAATAATGAGGTCCGATTTTGGATCTTGTCGAAACCCTCTGCTTTTGCATTTTCTTTATTAAAGCTGTTCGCCAATACTGTAATGAAAAACTTTTTTAGCGGTCTGTTCGGTTTTTTTTCTAATCCTTGGTGGGTCAAAATCACCACAGCAGAGCCAAATTGCATCTATTACTTTGGTCCCTTTGACGATGAAAGCGAGGCCTTACAAGCCAAGCCTGGCTTTGTAGAGGATCTGCAGATGGAGGGCGCAAGCCAAATTCAAACTGTTTTGCAGAACATTTCGCAGCCTAAAGAGCTGACAATTGAGATTACGGATCCCGTGAATACAACGGTTATGATGCCGGCTGCATAGCTTGTCAGCTGCACAGTCTGCTGGTGCATGGTCTAGTGGTGCATGGTCTCTGCTAGCTACTGCATTACTCTCAATCAGCTCAAGGCCTTTTGGGGTCACCCTTTTGCCCTGTGACAAAACCTTTTTATAGCTTTTTGCGTTTTGCTTGCTACGCCACGAAAGGCTACCGACCTTACTTGGCAATGCAAAGCGCATGGTGAATGTGCAAGCGCGTCCATGCTTTGCTGCATGTGGCTTCCCTCACTTAGATTACGCCACTACAAAAAGGCTACATCTGCTACGTAAATGATTTGCAGAATTAGGTTTGGCTAGATGCCAGGTTTATACAGATGCCAAGCTCATACAGATAAGTCATCGATATGAGTAAAGTTGGGCCGCCAGCGATATTGGGTCAGGTTGAGCCTAGCCGTCTTTTTTCCTTTTTTCTCGAATACAATCCCCTCTTCTTCCAGCAGCAGCTGTTGGAGATCGTCGTTTCCATCTCTTAGTGATGAACGAGAGACTTCTCCCTTGGCATTGATGACTCGGTGCCAGGGGATTTTTGTGTCTGCTGTAACTCGATAGAGGGCATAGCCAACAACCCTGGGTTTGCCAATGAGTCCGGCTAACTCAGCCACTTGTCCGTATGTTGCAACTGTTCCGTAGGGGATCAGCTTGACGACTTCATAAATTTTGGGATAGCAAGACATCTTTTACTGCCAGATTATTGCCGGAATATTGCCGGAATATTGCTGAAATTCCGTTATTGCGCTTGTTGAAGCTTTACGACTGACTGGTTTCGTTGTCATTAAACGAGACCATACTAAAGCAACGGGGGCAGTCTAGTATCACAAGCGATCGCGGTGCTACAGGCACAACTTGCTCATCTCGACTGTAGGTTTTTCTCTTCTCTACGAAGCCTTCTGGCGTATGGGTATCGATCACTGTCTGCCACTCTTTGGCTTCGATAGAATCTGGAATAGAGAATGACAGTGCTTCTGCGGATGGGTTAAACAGTAGCAAAAAGCTGTCGTCTAGAATTCGCTGGCCTTTTCTGTCTAAATTGGGGATTTCAGCGCCGTTTAGGAAAATGCTGAGTGCTTTGGTTGAGCTATCGTTCCACTCGGGATCTTCAATAGTGGTGCCGTCTGGATGAAACCAGCCAATGTCCACAACACCAGAACCGTGAATTTCGCGGCCAAAGAACCACTGATGTCGGCTGAAGATAGGATGTGCCTGCCGAAATGCAATTAGCTTACGAGAAAAGTCTAGTAACCGCTGCTCGACTGTGCTGAGATCCCAGTTAAACCAGGATAGCTCGTTATCTTGGCAGTAGGTGTTGTTGTTGCCCTGGGTGCTGCGGCCCATTTCGTCGCCGCCCAGCATCATCGGTACACCCTGGGAAAGCATGAGCGTGGTGAGGTAGTTGCGTCGTTGCTGCGATCGCAATGCCAAAATCTCTGCATCGTCAGTTTCTCCTTCTATCCCACAGTTCCAAGAGCGGTTGTAGCTTTCCCCATCACGATTGTCTTCGCCGTTAGCCTCATTGTGCTTTTCGTTGTAGCTCACCAAATCATTGAGGGTAAAGCCATCATGGGCGGTGATGAAATTAATGCTGGCATGGGGCAGACGACCGTCGTTTTGATAGAGGTCAGAGCTACCCGTAAAGCGAAAGGCAAAGTCCCCCAGGGTGTAGCGCTCTCCTCGCCAAAAGTCGCGAATCGTATCTCGATATTTGCCATTCCATTCAGACCACAGTAAGGGGAAGTTTCCCACTTGATAGCCGCCCTCTCCCAGATCCCAGGGCTCTGCAATCAGCTTTGTCTTCGAGAGAATGGGGTCTTGATGAATGATGTCAAAGAAAGAAGAGAGCTTATTGACTTCGTACAGCTCGCGGGCAAGGGCCGAGGCCAAATCAAATCGAAAGCCATCGACGTGCATTTCTTGCACCCAGTAGCGCAGGCTGTCCATGATTAGCTTGAGCACCTGTGGGTGGCATACGTTTAGGGAGTTACCGCAGCCGGTAAAGTCCATATAGTAGCGAGGCGTGGTTTCGACCAGCCGATAGTAGGCGGCGTTATCAATACCGCGTAGCGAAAACGTAGGCCCAAAGTGATTGCCTTCGCCAGTGTGGTTGTACACCACGTCTAAAATGACTTCGATGCCTGCTGCATGCAGGGCTTTGACCATGGACTTAAACTCTCGCACCTGTTTGCCTGTTTCGGCGCTGTAGCCAGCGTGCGGGGCGAAGTACCCAAGCGAATCGTAGCCCCAATAGTTGTGCAGACCCGTGGCGACGAGGTGGTCTGGATAGACGTTGTAATGGTGTACAGGGAGTAGCTCTACTGCGGTAACACCGAGGCTCTTGAGATGTGCGATCGCTTCTGGATGCGCCATCCCTGCATAAGTGCCCCTAAGGGCCTCAGGTATTTTCTCGCTCTGTTTTGTAAAGCCGCGAACATGTACTTCATAGATAATAGTTTGATCCCAGGGGATGTCGGGATGCTGGTCGCCTTGCCAATCAAAAGCAAGGTCGCATACGACTGACTTAGGCATAGCCGCTGCGCTATTTAGTTCAGAAAAGTTCAGGTCGCGATCGCGATCAGCAAATTGCTCCATCGGAAAGCTAAATAGCTCAGGGCCAAAGCTGATGTCGCCCGTCAGTGCCTTAGCATAGGGGTCAATCAGCAGCTTGTTCACGTTAAACCGATGTCCCTTTTGGGGCTGGTACGGGCCATCTACGCGAAAGCTATACTGTTGCCCTGGTTTAATCCCTGGTAAAAAACCGTGCCACACATAGTTAGTGACTTGCGATAGAGGAACACGTGTTTCTCTGCCTGCTGTATCAAACAGGCACAAGATAACCGCCGTCGCATTTTCAGAAAACAGGGCAAAATTTGTGCCCTCGCCTTGCCAGGTCGCACCTAAAGGATGAGGTCTACCTGGCCAAACTTCCACGGTCATAGATGTTCTGCCCCTGTTCCTCTATATAAACCTTTGTGTTTTTGGCGCTGTTTAGGTCGATCTTTATTTTACTTGCTTGTAACCCCTGCAACCGTACCAAAGATTGTTATTCGGAAACTGCTCCTCAGAAATGACTATCCTTATATGCAACTACAGCTCAAGCTGTATTGTTAGGCGTCAGGTGCCAGGCTAAGTCATTAGGTCATATCAACTGTATAAATCAACTGTATAAAAAGTATTCTGTGATAAGCATCATCTAATGTGGCTGCGCTTATCACATTCGTTTGTTTTTATACTCAGTAGTATAGTGGTGCTGAATATTCGGTCTGAAACATGACAAAAGTAAGGCGTGCACCTCTCAAGCCCAATCCTTTCATATCGCTGCGCGATCCTGAAACTGGAAAGTGGCGAGTCGTCTTTAACTTTTCAAGGGATACGCGCGGACAAGATAAGGTACTCTCCAAAAAGCCAACAAATTAGCCTGGCTGCTTAGTCGATTGCCCACCTCGATTGTCCGCTCACCTACCCATTCACATATCCCCCAATTACTCAGTAGATACTCAGTAGAGCAGAGCCCATGGCGCAAAGCAGAGCCCATGGTACTCGGTCCATACCTGAAGATTACGCTGTAAAATACGCGGCTGCCATGGTTCGATATCGTCGCTTTATGCCATCTCCTGGCACAATAGGCAGCAAGTGATGACTCCTAACTACCATGCGCCAGCTATATCCCCCCATTGCTCCATATCTTCAGAGCACGCTGCCTGTTTCTCCGATTCACACGCTTTACTACGAAGAAGCCGGCAATCCAGATGGGAAGCCTGTTGTCTTTTTGCACGGTGGCCCAGGCGGCGGCATCGTGCCCAGCTACCGCCAGTTTTTTGATCCTGAGCAGTGGCGCATTATTTTATTTGACCAGCGAGGTTGCGGCCAGAGTACGCCCCATGCAGAGCTGGCAGAAAATACGACCTGGGATTTGGTTGCCGATATTGAGAAGCTACGCAATCACCTGTCCATATCCAGCTGGACCGTTTTTGGGGGTAGCTGGGGTAGTACCCTTGCGCTTGCCTACTCACAAACCCACCCAGGCCAGTGCGATGGGCTTATTTTGCGAGGTATTTTTATGCTGCGCCCCGGGGAGATCAGTTGGTTTTACCAGTCTGGCGCAAGCAATATCTTTCCAGAGGCCTGGGAGGGCTATCTCTCTGCTATTCCGCCTAAAGAGCGGCGCGATTTGGTCAGTGCCTACTACCGCCGCCTCACTAGCTCAGATGCCAACATGCGCCAGGCAGCTGCCAAAGCCTGGTCAATCTGGGAAGCTAGCACCAGTAAGCTAGTGCCTGATGCTGATCTTGTTGAACGCTTTAGCGAAGACACTTTTGCAGATGCCTTTGCCAGGATTGAGTGTCACTACTTTATCAACAAGGGCTTTTTTGAAAATCCCAATCAACTGCTGGATAATGTCGAAAAAATCCGCCATATTCCCGGCGTCATCATTCAAGGCCGCTATGACGTTGTTTGCCCCATGCGATCTGCCTGGGAACTCCATCTTGCTTGGCCAGAAGCCGAACTAATCGTCGTGGACAACGCGGGCCACTCAGCAACCGAACCTGGCATCAAAAGTGCTCTAATCGAAGCGACTGACCGCTTTGCCAAACGCTGATACCGGACGTGGATGCTGCTGGACTGGATGCCGATGCGCTCTTAGAGCGCTAGCGCTGCCAAAACCGTTTCTTTTGCTGGCAGGGAATAGGCAGTCCCATTGAGTTATGAAACTCTGTTTGAACCTTGCGCGTTAGCCGTTTAGAAACTTGACGCACAATCTGGTTTAGCAGCTTATCTCCAGAGGCTTTGACCAAGTTATCGGGTAGTACCTGCACAAATCGCGGTACCTCCACCCAGGTAGAGAGGTTTAGCTCCCATTCAACATGGGTGGACTTATCTACACAGATGTCTTCTGGTAAGTCTTCTACAGTGCCTTCACACAGGGTCATAGACGCTCGAAAATCAACGTCGTATCCAACGGGTTCGTAGCCTGGTACGGGGATCGTTTCTATGCGGTAAATCCCTTCTTCTTGAGGCAAGAGGTGTAGTCCGATTTTAGGCTCTACCTCGTGGTTGAAGCTCTTAAACTTGCCGATTGTGAGCCCATAGCCATTTTTACCAATGGGCTCTACGGCCATTGGTTTAGCGCATCGATGAAACCAGTCTTGGTGTGCATCCAGATATGCGGCAACACTGGCCGCATCTGCATACATCTCCATGTGGCCAATATAGTTGCCTTGAAAATGCAAAGTTTCTTTCGAGGAGTCTACGTTCGTTTGTGAAGTTTTTTGTTCTCCAATCAGACTAGCATTCGCCTTAAGAAATTGGGAGCTTAGCTGAGGAGAAGGTGTATTAGAAGGAATCTGCATGGAGACAGCTAATGAAAGGGTGTTTGAGAAGGGGAAGGTGACGAGTGTCGCCAATACCGATATGCCGATGGTGAAAAAAACTGCCTACGTATAAAAAAGGCTTGATAGGACAAAAACGATACCTTTAATCAACAGTACCCACGGAGAATACTTGAAACGCTTGGTTAATTTACGGATAAATATGACAGCAATTGTCTCTTTGGATGGTGTCTGTAGCTACGCTTGGGCATCTATACTCCTATGTTATGTGTAAATAAATTGAAGGAACTAGATTGATGAGAGCACTGGTTGC
The DNA here is from genome assembly GCA_038521595.1 of Cyanobacteria bacterium J06627_28. Lineage (GTDB taxonomy): Bacteria > Cyanobacteriota > Cyanobacteriia > Phormidesmidales > Phormidesmidaceae > Phormidesmis. The sequence continues at coordinate 9,165 of JBCBKQ010000059.1, forward strand.
CGGCGCAACGGGGGAAACAGGGCGGCGCATTGTGGCGCAGTTGATGGCCCAAGAGGGTGTGAGCGTACGGGCGCTAGTACGCGATCGCGATAAAGCTCAGTCTTTGTTTCCCGATACTGTTGAACTGGTGGTGGGTGACGTACTCGATTCGGCAAGTTTAACGGCTGCGATCATAGATTGCCAGGTATTGCTCAGTGCGACAGGCGCAGCCCCTAGCCTCGATCCGACTGGCCCCTATAAAGTCGATTACGAAGGGAATAAGAACCTTGTCGACGTGGCTAAGGCCGCACAGGTGGAGCAGTTTGTCATGGTGTCTTCTCTATGTGTGTCTAAGCTATTTCATCCGCTGAATTTGTTTTGGGGCATTCTCTACTGGAAGCGTCAGGCAGAAGATTACCTGAAGCAGAGCGGTGTGCCCTATACGATTGTTCGTCCTGGCGGCCTGAAGAACGAAACCAACTCAGACGCGATTGTGATGTCATCGGCGGATACGCTGTTTGAGGGCAGCATTCCTCGGGAAAAAGTTGCTCAGGTGTGTGTAGAAGCGTTAAGCCAGCCGGCGGCAAAAAACAGAGTGGTGGAGATTGTGACGTCAGAAAGTGCGATCGCGCAACCCATCTCTGCATTATTCGCTAGCTAGTTGTTTGTCAGCTGATGTTCGCGAACCTAAAAGAACCAGGACCTAAAAGAACCAGAATCTAAAAGAACCAGCCATAGCTGTGCAGCCCCTTGCCCAAAATATTCACACCCAAGTAGCAAATCCAGACGACAACAAAGCCTGAGGCTGCCAAAATGGCGGGTCGTCGGCCCTGCCACCCTTTGGTGATACGTGAGTGCAGGTACGCGGCAAACACGAGCCAGGTAATCAGTGCCCAGGTTTCCTTTGGATCCCAGCTCCAATAAGATCCCCAAGCTTCATTTGCCCAAACGGCACCGGCAATGATTCCGATGGTTAGCAGTGGAAAGCCAAGGCCAATAATGCGGTAGCTAATGTTGTCTAGGGTGTCTGCCAAGGTCAGTCGCTGTGGCGAGAGCGTGTCTGAGGCCTCGGTGGCGACAGCCTGGGGTTGAGGTGTTTGAACTGCGATGGCTTCTACTGTAGTGGCTTCTAAGACAGCAGCGCCGCCACCGGAAGCGACCACCTGACCCATTATTGGAGTAGAGGCGACTGCTGGCGTTGCTATGGCCTCAGTCTGTAGTTTTTTTAGAGCATACTTGCGATCGCGAAAACCACCCGTACCGACAGAGCTGCCTTTAAGCTCCACGGCCTGCCCCCTGGTGACAATAAGGAATGCGATCGCAATCAAAGAACCCACCATTAAAGCTGAGTAGCTAATCAACATAACGCTAACGTGCATCATCAGCCAGTTTGACTTTAGTGCGGGAACCAGCGGCTCAGAGACCTGCATTTTGCTGGGCAATGTTAGCGTGGCAAAGGCCGAAATCGCCATCGCCACGGGAGCTGTCACCGCACCCACCCAACGACTGCCGCTCATGCGCTCAGCTGCGAAGTGCACAGCCGTCATTCCCCAAGCAATAAAGAATAACGATTCGTACAGGTTGCTCAGCGGAAAATAGCCGCCTTCTATCCAGCGAGCCGTCAACAGCGCAGCCATAAATAGATTGCCTGCTGCCATGCCGACACCGCCTACTAGTGGCAGTACCTTGACTTCTGAGAAGGCTAGCCCGCCCCAATAAGCCAGCATTGCGATAAACAAAACGGCAAAGGCCGCATTGTCCAACCAGCCCTCTAGCGCTACCAAAGAGAGGCCTGAGGGGATGTTGGCAAAGGTCAAAGAACCTATCAAGGCGCTGTGCAATGAAGCACTGGCATGGGCAAAGATGGTCGAAATAGGAAACAAGTCCATGGAAAATAGTTTTATCTTTTTAGAGATTTATGATTAATCCGGTATCTACTATCTTACCGATAGGAGATGACCTCTGCTACGACTCGCCGTAAAGGAAAGCGGTTATGCGGAAGCCGTGTCACAGCGAAATAATGTTAAATTCCTCCGGGCTTCAGCCATGAAAGCGTACGGCGTTAGATACATTGTCTGAGGGCTTATGTTGCACAGGTCACGGTTCGCGACGTCAGAGTAGCGTAAATATCGTCTATATAAAAAGTATTGAGAGAAAAAAATGGAACTGGCAGAACTCTGGGAACGGTATCAAGACTGGCTTTATTACCACGATGGTCTGGGCATCTATGTGGATATTAGTCGGATGAGCTTTGATGATGCCTTTGTAGAGCAGTTATTGCCTAAGTTTGAGGATGCTTTTAAGAAAGTAGATGAGCTGGAAGGGGGTGCGATCGCAAACCCAGACGAAAACCGTATGGTCGGTCACTACTGGCTACGCGATGCGAATCTCGCCCCGTCAGAAGAGTTAAAAACGCACATCGTCGAAGACCTCGCTGCGGTCAAGGCTTTCTCTGCCAAAGTCCTCAATGGCGATATTAAGCCCCCAAATGCAGATCGCTTTACTGACATTCTCTCTGTGGGGATTGGCGGCTCAGCGCTGGGGCCGCAGTTCGTTTCTAAGGCGTTGGCTCCTGCGAAGGCGCCGCTGACGATTCACTTTATTGATAATACTGACCCGGTGGGGATTGATCGGACGTTTGAAGAGATCGGCGATCGCATCGCAACTACGCTTGTCATCGTCATCTCCAAATCTGGTGGCACCCCTGAAACTCGCAATGGCATGGTGGAAGCCAAAAATGCTTACACAAAAGCAGGCTTAGACTTTGCCAAATATGCAGTCGCTGTCACAGGTGAAGGCAGCAGGTTAGACAAAGTTGCCAAGTCAGAGGGCTGGCTAGATACTTTTCCCATGTACGACTGGATTGGCGGACGTACCTCTGAGCTATCAGCAGTGGGGCTTTTACCGGCTGCTTTGCAGGGCGTTGACGTGCAGGCCATGCTGGACGGTGCCAAAGAAATGGATATCGCTACTCGTTTGCACGATATTCGTAAAAATCCAGCCGCCTTGCTCGCCCTTGCTTGGTACTTCTCCGGCAATGGCAAAGGCGAAAAAGACATGGTCGTGTTGCCCTATAAAGACAGTCTGCTCCTCTTTAGTCGCTATTTGCAGCAGCTGGTAATGGAGTCATTAGGTAAAGAAAAAGATCTGGATGGCAATACGGTTTATCAAGGCATTGCTGTATATGGCAACAAGGGCTCAACCGATCAGCATGCCTATGTGCAGCAGCTGCGAGAAGGTGTTCCTAACTTTTTTGCCACGCTGATTGAAGTGCTGAGAGATCGCGATGGTGATTCGCCAGAGGTGGAGCCCGGCGTAACCGCTGGTGACTATCTTTCTGGCCTATTGCAAGGAACTCGCCGCGCCCTGTCTGAAAATGGTCGCGACTCCATCACCATCACTATTCCTGAGGTGTCACCCAAGATGGTTGGTGCGCTCATTGCGTTGTATGAAAGAGCCGTTAGTATCTATGCCTACCTCGTCAATATCAATGCCTATCATCAGCCAGGCGTAGAAGCGGGTAAGAAAGCGGCGGCAGATGTTTTGGCAATTCAGACCAAAGTGCAAGAAGTGCTGAAAGCGACGGGTAGTGCCCTTTCGCTTGCTGAGCTGGCAGACAAAATGGAGGCAACTGACAAGATTGAAAATATCTATAAAATTGTCCGACACTTGGATGCTAATGGGCGTGGTGTAAAGATTGAGGGCGATCCCAGCAAGCCGAGCGCGCTGAAGGTGGTTGCGTCCTAATTGCTTCCTTGTATGCCTGCAATTAGTTATTTAGGCGGTTTACTTTTCACTGAGTGCGATCGCACTATCTCTAATCGTTGCGACAACAAACTCTAGCTGTTCGTAAACGAGCTGATTAGGGAATCGCAAAAACTGAATTTCAAAGCTTTCTATAAACTGCTGTCGATGGCGGTCGTAAGCCTGTGCTTCTGGGCTGTCATGAGAAGGCCCATCTACTTCGATGGCAAGTTTTAGTTCTGGGCAGTAAAAATCGAGAACGTATCGTTCGACGCCGTACTGCCGACGAAATTTGAAGCCTGCGATTTGTCTGCGTCGCAGTCGTTTCCATAGAATGCGTTCTGCCCTTGGTGAGCGGTTGCGCAGGTACTGCCGTTTTGGAGTGTCTCTTTCCCTATTGAAAATCTGACCCACGAGCTTCAGCCCCTTTACTACTCCCCGCCAGAGTTCCCTCGATAACCCTCGACACCGACCCAAAACTTCTCCCCTTCCAGGGGAGATGCCGCAGGCAGAGGGGTCTCCGGCGTGCATCGAGATCATCGGAGACCCCTCCTTACGGTTCCCCTTCAAGGGGAACCTTTTTTTTGTTCTGGTTTCATGCAAGACGCACAGGATGAACAATCGCACTTAAAATAGTGACCTACTCACTCGGGTCAAGTCGCGGCAAAAGTTTCATGGCGTTTTCTTCAATTACTCGTGCGATCGCACGTTCTGGCCTCGGACAAGAGCTGGTCACCAAGCTAGACGCTCAGCAATCGCTACAGCTCAGCGGCGCACCTAGACTCCCCAAGGGGCTTGTCACCTCTGCTCTGGCGCAAACCCAGGATCGCCCCCTCCTCGTCGTTACCGCCACCCTCGAAGAAGCCGGTCGCTGGGCTGCCCAGCTAGAAGCCATGGGCTGGGGCACGGTCGCCTTTTACCCCACCTCCGAATCCTCTCCTTACGACATCTTCGATCCAGAATCAGAACTCGTGTGGGGACAGCTGCAGGTACTGTCTGATCTGATCAATGGCAAGGCCCAAACCGATAGCCTGTTGCCCGGATCAAAGTATTTAGGTGCGATGGCCATTGTCGCTACCGAGCGCGCCCTTCAGCCTCACTTGCCGCCATTAGAAGCGTTTCGGCCCTACTGCCTCGAAATAACTTTGGGCATGGAGCTAAACCTAAAAGAGCTGGGCCTTAAGCTGGCCAAGCTAGGCTATGCAAAGGTGTCTACTGTAGAGACGGAGGGCCAGTGGAGCCAGCGCGGTGACATTATCGATGTGTTTCCAGTGGCGGCAGAGCTGCCCGTACGGCTAGAGCTATTTGGCGATGAGCTAGAGCGGCTACGGGAATTTGACCCGGCTAATCAGCGATCGCTCGACAAAATCGAAACCCTGCTGCTTACTACGACCGACTACGGCCCGCTGATTTCTTCAGCGCTAGAAGAAAAGGGGCTGCTAGAAGATTTACTCACCGAAGAAGTTCTCGAAGGCTACGCCAGTACTGGCAAAATCGAAGGCGTTCGTCGCTTCATGGGTCTCGCCTTTGACCAGCCTGCGACGCTGCTGGACTATCTGCCAGAGAATACGCTGATTGCTGTAGATGAGCCTCAGCAATGCCAGGCCCATGCAGATCGCTGGCTAGAGTCTGTAGAAGATCGCTGGGAAGAGGCGCAAGATGCCTTTGAGACCAGTGATGATAGACAGCTCCCTGAGGGTGGGTTGCCCAAACTTCATCGGGCTTTTTCTGAAGCGATGGAAGAGGTCAGCGTATTTCAGCGGATTGAACTGTCTGAAATTGCTGAAGAAGGGGTGGGGCTAAACCTGGCGAGTCGTCCGGTGCCGACGTTGCCCCATCAGTTCGGCAAGCTGGCAGAAATTATTCAGGGTGAGCGCGATCGCAAATTCTCCCCTTGGCTCGTCTCTGCTCAACCTTCTCGCTCCGTTGCCCTACTGCAGGAACACGACTGCCCCGCTCAGTTCATTCCAAACCCCAAAGATTACCCCGCCATAGATAAGCTACAAAATCAGCGCATTCCCGTCGCGGTGAAATACTCAGGCCTGGCCGAGCTAGAAGGGTTCATTCTGCCGACATTCCGACTCGTGCTTGTAACAGATCGCGAGTTCTTTGGTCAGCACACCTTAGCCACACCTAGCTATGTTCGGAAACGTCGTCGTGCCGCCTCAAAGCAGGTTGATCCCAATAAACTCAATCCTAAAGACTACGTTGTCCATCGCAATCATGGCATTGGTCAATTCCTTAAGCTTGATCGACTCACAATAGATCGCGAAACCCGTGAGTATTTGGTCATTCAGTACGCAGATGGTCTATTGCGCGTAGCTGTTGACCAAATGGGATCGCTCTCTCGCTACCGTACCTCTGTAGAGCAAAAGCCCCAGCTCAATAAGATGTCGGGCAAGGCCTGGGAGAAAACAAAGGGCAAAGCTCGTAAGGCCATCAAGAAAGTGGCGGTCGATTTGCTCAAGCTGTATGCCAAGCGGTCGCAGATGCAAGGCTTCACCTATCCAGTAGATATGCCCTGGCAGCAGGAGCTAGAAGATTCCTTTCCGTATGACCCAACGCCTGATCAGCTCAAAGCGACTCAGGACGTGAAACGAGATATGGAAAGCGATCGCCCCATGGATCGCCTCGTCTGCGGCGACGTTGGCTTTGGTAAAACAGAAGTCGCTCTCCGTGCCATTTTCAAAGCTGTAACTGCTGGAAAACAAGTTGCTTTGCTGGCCCCTACCACTATCTTGACTCAGCAGCACTACCACACGCTAAAAGAACGCTTTGCGCCTTATCCGATTCAGCTCGGACTGCTCAACCGTTTCCGCACAGCAAAAGAACGAAAAGATATTCTCATGAGGCTTCTCTCCGGTGAGCTAGATGTTGTTGTTGGCACTCACCAGCTGTTGGGCAAAGCCGTCAAATTCAAAGACTTAGGTTTACTCGTCGTAGACGAAGAGCAGCGCTTTGGTGTGAACCAAAAAGAGAAAATAAAAGCAATGAAAGCGCAGGTAGACGTGCTCACCCTTAGTGCAACACCGATCCCCCGCACGCTCTATATGGCCCTCTCTGGCGTGCGTGAAATGAGCCTCATCACTACACCGCCACCGTCACGTAGACCGATTAAAACGCATTTATCTCCCTACGACCCTGAGAAGGTTCGTGCGGCTATTCGCCAAGAGCTAGATCGAGGTGGTCAGATTTTTTATGTAGTGCCTCGGGTCGAAGGCATTGAGGAAGTTGCGGGGCGGATTCGGGAAGCGGTGCCGGGCATAAGGCTTGCGATCGCACATGGACAAATGCCTGAAGGTGAACTCGAAGCCACCATGCTCACCTTCAGCAACGGCGACGCGGATCTTATGGTGTGCACCACCATCATCGAATCTGGCTTAGACATCCCCAGGGTCAATACCATCATCATTGAAGACTCGCAAAAGTTCGGCCTCTCACAGCTGTATCAGCTGCGCGGTAGAGTCGGCCGCTCAGGCATTCAGGCCCACGCCTGGCTGCTCTTCCCTCGCCAAAACAAACTCTCAGACAAAGCCCGCAAGCGCCTGCGCGCCATTCAAGAATTTACTCAGCTGGGCTCCGGCTACCAGCTAGCCATGCGCGATATGGAAATTCGCGGCATTGGTAACCTGCTTGGGGCTCAGCAGTCTGGCCAGATGGAAGTGATCGGCTTTGACCTGTACATGGACATGCTAGAAGAGTCCATTGCCGAAATTCGCGGCCAAGAAATTCCCCAGGTCGATGAAACTCAGGTCGATCTCAAAGTGACAGCCTTCATCCCAGCAGACTACATTCCAGATCTCGATCAAAAGATGAGCATTTACCGCTCACTTGTAGCGGCGGGTAATCGCCGTGAGCTACTAGAGACTGTGGCTGATTTAAATGATCGCTATGGCAATATTCCACCTGCGGTCGGTCAGCTTGTTAAAGTCCTAGAGCTAAAACAAATTGCTAAACCGCTCGGATTCTCACGCATTAAGCCAGAAGGAAAGCAGAACATTTTGATGGAGACACCTATGGAGAAACCAGCGTGGAATCTGCTTAAAGAGAAGCTGCCAAGCCATTTACAATCTCGCTTCGTTTTTGCCCCCGGTAAAGTGACCGTACGTGGCCTTGGGGTGATGAAACCAGATAAGCAGGTAGAAAATTTGATCGAGTGGCTAGGCTATATGCAAACTGCCCTAAAGGAGCCTGCACTGGCGGGGAGCTTGGCATAAAAACCTGTGCTCAGTTTCGTGGTTTCGTTAATGCGTTAGAACACTTGCAATATCACTTCGTTAAGGATTGAACCAAAATGCGCATCAAAGTATCGACATCCTCTGGAACACGATAGTTCTCCAAACCTTGGTCAATACGCTTAGTCTCCCGATCTAATTGGCTAAATTGCCATAAAATGCCGGTTGTCACCGCACCAATCAGCTTTTTTTGTGGGGATTCCAGCCACTGATCCAATGCAATCATTTCAGCGGCTAGCTGCTTGAAACCATTGGTTAGATCTTCTTTTTTGGCCTCAATAACGACTATTTGCGTATGGGTTCTCAACAGATAGTCCAGTGATCCTTGTAGCTGGTCTGAGATTTTGAGCGGGTACTCAATTCTTAGCTGTGCCTGGGTATAGTGGACAACCTCCGTAATCACTCGGGAAATGAGTATTTCTCGGCGTGCTATTTCAGTGGTGAGGCTGACAAAAGGAAGAATTTCGTTTATGCGATCTTGCAGCTCCTGAATTCTGCCAAGTTCACCTTTGTAAAGCGGCAAATTGAGTCGCGATCGCGCAAGAGAATATCCAAAGTCTGCGACGATGTCGTCAACTTCTGCGTTTAAGCTGAAAATTTGACTAAACGTGTAAGACTCGTTGAAATTCAGAATTGCCATGTCAGCCTCTCACAGCAAGAATCTAAAGAAAGCCACCGGCAGACCAGCTTTCTATCGATGCAGAGGTGTATCAATACATCAATCGGTTAGAATTCATCATTGCCGTAGGCCATGGGAGCTTCGTTGTCTCGCTTGGAGCCTAGGAGGTCTAGCTGAGTAACGCGAATCACAGGGCTTGTACGGGTTGCGCCGGTCGAGCGATCTTGCCAGCTATCTAGCTTGAGTTGACCAGTGATGCCAATTAGGCTGCCTTTGCGCACATAGTTAGCCGCAACCTCAGCAGTCTTCCCCCAAATTTCTAAGTTAAACCAGTCGGGCTGGTCGCTGTTGCGCGTGCGACGGTTTACCGCAAGGCCGCACTTGGCGAGCACATTGCCCGACTCAAAGTAACGCACCTCAGGGTCGCGACCGACCCGTCCTACCAAAGTAACGACATTCACGCTCATAGTTCAGTTAGATTCCTTAATCAATGCAAACTCACTGTTTCTTATACCGCTATTTCGCCGTCTAACCAATGATGCTGGAATAACGGCACTGGGGTAATCGCACTGTAAGAAATATCACAGCTAATGGATGCATGGCTTTTAGCCTCGAATCTGTAGATCAGAAAAGTCGTCATGCTGACCCGAAAGCGCCCCCTCAACTCTGTACAATTAACCCAGTACGGACGTTTCAATCATGTTAGCTGACTGAACATGTTTGTGCCTAAATATGTCGGCTCATCCTGGGGCTTGCATACGTGTTCATACGGTCTGTTGACTAGACGGCGCGATATGAAACGTAATAAAATCCGTTCGAATCGTCAGAAATACTAGTATCAATCGCTATTACGGACTCTTAGCTTGTGGCTTTATTCAATCGCTTATCCCTCTCCCGTGACATGGGTATCGACCTCGGAACGGCAAATACCCTGGTTTACGTGTCTGGGCGAGGTGTCGTTTTGCAAGAGCCCTCGGTAGTTGCTATTGATGAAACGGACGGTAAACCGCTAGCTGTAGGCGAAGACGCCAAGCAAATGCTGGGCCGCACGCCGGGTAACATTCGCGCTCTGCGCCCGCTCAGAGATGGGGTCATTGCCGACTTTGACATTGCCGAAGTTATGCTGAAGCACTTTATTCGACGAGTGCACGAAAATAAAGCTTTGGTCTCGCCCCGTGTGGTGATTGGGATCCCCAGTGGTATTACAGGCGTAGAGCGGCGAGCTGTAAAGGATGCTGCGCTGCAGGCTGGGGCTCGCATGGTGTATCTGATCGATGAGCCTGTCGCAGCGGCTATTGGCGCGGGTTTGCCAGTTGATGAGCCTACTGGCAACATGATTGTGGATATTGGCGGTGGTACTACTGAGGTTGCGGTGCTGAGCCTTCAAGGTAGCGTTCGTAGTGAGTCTGTGCGAGTGGCGGGCGATGAGCTTACCGACTCTATTAAGCAGTATATGAAGAAGGTCAATAATCTGGAGATCGGTGAGCGCACTGCCGAAGAAATAAAGGTCAAGATTGGCTCTGCCTATCCCAGCCCCGATGATGATGAAGCGGTTTTAGAAGTGCGTGGGGTTCACATGCTCTCTGGACTGCCTAGAACGGTAACTGTAAAGAGCCCAGAAATTCGAGAGAGTATGGCAGAGCCGCTATCTATTATCGTAGAGGCGGTTAAGCGGACGTTAGAAGACACACCACCAGAGCTGGCTGCTGACATTATTGATCGCGGCATTATGCTGGCAGGTGGCGGCGCACTTCTAAAAGGTTTAGATACTCTGATTTCCCATGAAACGGGCATTGTGGTTCATGTCGCAGCAGACCCATTGAGCTGCGTGGTTTTGGGGACGGGGCGCGTGCTCGAAAACTTTAGCCAGATGGAGCGTGTGTTTAGCGATCGCTCCCGTGATCTGTAGCTCGGCATTCTGTAGCTCGGCATACCGTATGCTGCTGGGCATGCAAGACTGATAGCACAAGACTGATAGCATAAGGTCTGGTTTATTCGCTTCGATTTGTTAGAGTTTTGCGAAAAGCAATCAATCTATTGGAGATCTGGCCTACTGATGCCTCAGATTTGTCATGGATTCGTTTACTCTGATTAATCAAAAGCAGTTGATTACAGTGGCTTAGATGTTCGCTCTAAGACGATGGTGGGATAAAAATGCGCTGAAAGCGGGGCTGATTGTCTTGGCGGTCGGCACTGCTTTTGGTATCAGAGAAACCAACGGTGCGTTTATCAGCGAAATTTCTCAGTTCGTTGCCAAGCCTTTTACAATCAGCTCTATTCCAGAAAACCCGCCGGAAAATCCGTATATTCTCGATCTACAGCAAAAAGTCGTAGAGCTAGAAAATCAAAATCAGAAGCTGCGAGAGCTGATTGACTACGAAGAGAATAGCAAGCTGGCGACAACAACACTAGCCGCTGTCACTGGGCGAAGCGCTGACCATTGGTGGCAGCAAGTCAGCCTAAATAAAGGTAGTAATGACAATATAAAGGTCGGTGATGTGGTGAGCAGTCCAGGTGGCCTGGTTGGACGCATCACGACCGTGACAGATAATTCTTCTCGGGTGCTGCTGATTAGCGATCCCAGTAGTCAAATTGGAGCTAAAATCAGCCGCAGCCGCTCTACGGGTTACATTCGCGGCGCGGCCGGTAGTCAGGCGACGATGCAGTTCTTTGAAAAGATTCCAGATGTGAAAGCGGGGGATGTAATTGTCACTTCTTCGTTTAGCCGGCTGTTTCCCCAGGGCATCCCTATTGGTCGAATTGTGTCTATTGACTTGGGCAAAAGCCCTGCACCGGAGGCGGTAATCCAGCTTTCTGTGCCTATTGGCAATCTGGAATGGGTTACGGTTCATCCCTACACGCCCAAGCGAGATGTGGATGCTGCGCCTGCTGAAATCGTGACAGAAGACAACCTATGAGGAGCACGTACCGTCCTAGAAGAAGAACAAAGTCGCGTAAGCAGTTTTGGAACTGGGTAGTGACTATTGTCTCGGTACTATTGTGCCTGCTGATTTTGCCGCTGCGGCTGCCGGGGATGGATATTTTGGGTGTGGGGCCAAACTGGCTGCTGATCTGGGTGGTGGTGTGGAGCATTAGCCGCACGCCGTTTGAAGGTGCGATCGCAGGCATAACCCTCGGGCTTCTCCAAGACAGTCTCACTGCCCCGTTTCCCACCCATGCGCTCGGCCTCACCTTTGCGGGTTTTCTGACGGCGCGTCTACAGCAGCGACGGTTCCTCCAGGAAGATCTGATCTCAATTGCACTCGTTGTTTTTGGCATGGCTGTCATTACCGAAACGGCGATGGCCTTGCAGCTCACCGCGCAGGTCATCTTTGGCGATAATGCGCTGCATCCAAATCTAAATTCTATTTGGCAATATCATCAGCGGGTAGCCCTTAGCTCCGCTATTCTCAGCAGCCTGTGGGCCCCAGCGCTGTACTATCCGCTGAAACGATGGTGGGATCGGTATCGAGTGTCGGACTAAGCTGCCTGTAGTCGTCTGGTTTCTTTGACGACGGATTGCGCGGCAGACAGTAGCTCGCTGTAGAGGCCAGTCGGCTCTAGTGCTTTGAGGTAGTCTGCACTGCGAACCCCGCAAGAGAGTGCGGCTGAGGGCAACCCTAGGGTTTTCGCTGCGATGACGTCCGCTTCGGTGTCGCCAACCATCCAGCTATCTTCGGTGGCGTAGCCCTGGGCTTTTTGCTGTGCGATCGCCCGCGCCAACAGTTCACTTTTCTGCGTCACCCGATTCCGATGAGCTGCCTTCTTATCGTCTGCGCCATATACTTCATCGACTAGGTGAGTGAGTCCTTGCGATCGCAAAAAAGTATTCACCTGTCTCGGCTGCCGCAATGTCACCAGCACCAGCCGCATGTCCGCTTGTTTAATGTGTTTCATCGCAGCCTGCGCCGACGGCTGCAACCTGTCCCATCTCAGCAGCCTAGGATGATTGACGATCTCCTCCACCTGCTGCATGTACCGCTCAAACCATTCAGTGGGTATGCCGGATCGCACGGCAATCTCAATATCTGCTATCCGGCTCTGCTTCATCCGCCAGAATTGCTCTTTCGACAAGGGTGTTAGGCCAAGCTGTAGAGCCGACTTTCTTTCAGCTAGAGAGCATATCGCCAGTAACCCCTGTCGATATGTTCGGTAATATCGCTCCGAAACATCTACAATCGGCCCATCAAAATCGCAAAAAATAACCTGAGTCGAGGCAGATATGCCCGGCGTTGCCACTTCCCGATGGAAAGATAAATTTCGTCTTGGCATACACACAAAGCGGCACTAAGGCCACAACTTAATTCTTCTTAACCTTACAGCGCACCTTGCAAATCGTCAGCGGGGTATTCCACCCAGCTGATTCGATTAATTAATACTTAAGAAATAGTAAACTCTATCAAGCGTACCTATTCATACTCTCACCAGAGATTAAATGCCCAAATGCATTCTTGCAATAGCAAGCCACACTGAATTTACTGGTTTTATTAATATTGTGCGAGCCCTTTAAGTAGCTTCTCGCTCTAGCCAGAGCGTAATCGGCCCATCATTCTCAATAGAAACCTGCATCATTGCCCCAAACTGCCCAGTTTCTACTGTTAATTCGCTCTCCTTCAAAATTTCAACGAACTTTTCGTACAGCATCTCTGCCTGTGCAGGCGGCGCAGCTTTAGAAAACGAAGGCCGTCGCCCCTTGTGACCATCGCCATACAGCGTAAATTGACTGACCACCAGCAGTGAACCTCCAATTTCGGTCACAGATTTATCTAGCCGCCCTGCTTCCCCGTCGGGAAACAGCCGCAGACTTAGACATTTTTTTGCCATCCAAACCAGCTCAGCGTCGGTATCTGTCGGTGCCAGCCCCACCAGCAAGTTCAACCCCCTGCCAATAGAGCCCACTATGTCATCGCCAATCGTCACCTGTGAGGCACTCACCCGTTGAATCAGTACTCGCATCGACTACGCTTGATAAATGATTTCGTTTGATGGCTACCTAAGTGTGTAATTAACAAGAGTGTCATCAACTTAATGTCCAAACCCTAATGCCCGAAACCTTTACCGCGCTCTTTGCTTTCAATACAAAAGCAGCTTTCAATTTGCTTGCGTAGCGTCTCTTCGTCTAAATTTTGGCCGATTAGTACCAGCTGATTTTTTTGAGGTCTGCCTGCCCATTCTTCATCCTCTAACGAAAATCGCTTTCCGCTCAAATGAAATATATGGCGTTTCGGGCTTTCGTCAAACCACAGAATGCCTTTGGCTCTAAAAATTGAGGCCGGTAGCTGATTGTCTAAAAAGTGCTGGAACTTGCGAATAGCTAGGGGCTGGTCTCGGTCAAAAGATACGGATGTAAACCCGTCTATGTCTAAGTGAGAATGCGAGCTGTGGTCATGGTCATGGTCGCACTGTCCATGGTCATGGTCGCAGTTGGAGTGGTCGTGCTCATCGTGGCTATGTTCATGCTCATCGTGACTATGCTCATGCTCATCGTGACTATGGGCTGAATGGTCGTGACCTTCATGTTTGTGTTCGGCATGGTCGTGCTTGTGATCGTCTACTGCCTTTTCCTTGTTGCCAAAGTACTTGTCCGATTCAAACAGACCCACACTCAAAATAAGGGGCAGCGGCACATCAGAATGATCGGTTCGTAGAATGCGAGCGTCTTCCTTAATGTCGCGCAGCTTTACTTCCAATATGTCCGCGTCTGCTTCATCAATCAAATCCATCTTGTTAAGCAAAATGATGTCGCCATAGGCGATTTGATTGTACGCAGCTTGTGAATTAAACAAATCTAAGCTGTAGTTTTCGCCATCCACGACCGTCACAATAGAATCCAACCGAGTCAAATCCCGTAGCTCGGTACCTAAAAAGGTCAATGCTACAGGCAGCGGATCGGCAAGGCCTGTCGTTTCTACGACCAGATAATCAATCTTGTCGGCACACTCAAGTACCTTGTAGACCGCTTCTAGCAAATCGTTATTAATGGTGCAGCAAATACAGCCGTTGCTTAGCTCCACCATGTTGTCATCATCACCTGTGGTGATTAGCAGGTCATTGTCAATGCCAACTTCCCCAAATTCATTGACCAGTACCGCCGTTTTCAGGCCTTCTTGATTGGTCAAAATGTGATTGAGCAGCGTCGTTTTTCCACTCCCCAAGAAGCCAGTAATAATAGTCACGGGTAGCCCGTGCTTGGAAGTATCCATGGCTTTGGTTGGTGCGAGCGTGGTAGCAGTCATGTTTAGCGAAGGGTATGTAGTGGGTGCGTATGAATATTGGCTCAATTATCACGCATCCGTTAAAAATTGCGGCGCTAAGTTTACTTCAATTAAAGGAATGGGCAGGCAAAACGTGCCCAGCGGTGAAGGTTTCCATCTAAAATTGAGTTTGCCAGCCTTAGATTTATCTTAGAATCTGCACCTATGAGCGTAGCCATTTACAACACGCTTTCTCGTCAAAAAGAAGCGTTTAAAACCCTGGTACCCCAACAGGTCAAAATGTATTGCTGCGGCGTAACTGTCTATGACTACTGCCATCTGGGTCATGCTCGTTCATATATCGTTTGGGATACCATACGTCGCTACCTCACTTGGCGCGGCTATGACGTCCGCTATATCCAAAACTTTACCGACATTGACGACAAAATTCTCAATCGTGCCCGTAAAGAAGGCTCGTCGATGGAAGCGGTTGCGCAGGAATATACGGCAGCTTACTTCGAGGATATGGCCCGGCTCAATATTTTAGAGGCCGATGAGTATACCTATGCCACGCACACGATTGACGGTATTAAACGGCTCATTCATGAGCTAGA
>JBCBKQ010000060.1:0-24533 GCA_038521595.1 Cyanobacteria bacterium J06627_28
CGCCGCCCGCGACGAAATCCTGCTCCCCGTTTTAGCCGCGTGGGACCGCCTCCGTCAGGCCCGCGTTCCCGTGATGGGCTACATCAGCGCCTCCCGCAGCGGCGAAGCCCTTAATTTCTTACGCCTGCAGGCCTGCCCCTACGAATCACCCGACTGCCTCACCCACTGCGAAGACAACCGCAGCCAAACGCCCTGCCAAACCTTTTCTCCCCTACGCGATGTCACGCTTTGGAGCACGTCACTCGCCCCCGGTGAGCGCGGTCCGCTTTGGAAAAGCTCAGCCGACATTCTCAGCTGCTATGGAGAGCACACCGTTTACTTTTGCTATGTGCATGTTGGTGCAGAAGTCGCCCGTGTCGAGTTTCCGCAGTGGGTCGTAGAAGATAGTGAGCTGTTAGAGTCGGCTTTGAGCCTGATGCTGGCGCAGGTGCAGAAAGGATTTGGCTATCCGGTCGCTTTGGCAGAAGCGCATAATCAAGCCGTTGTGAGAGGGGGCGATCGCACCCGTTTCTTCACCCTCCTAGAGCAGCAAATGATCCGCGCCGGGCTCAAAAACGTCGGTACCTCCTTTAAGGAAGCCCGCAAACGCGGCAGCATCGCCTAGTAGCCTTCACCAGTAGACTTTCAGCAGCCTTTCAATAGAGGCTCTCACGCACCATATCCTCCCTTGCCTGCCCTAAAAGTAACCGTCTTGCTCAATCTCCTCGATAACTTGCAGGCCTCGCGAATCACCCACGCTCAAAATCGCAGACCTCGCATCTTCCTTCACACCGAGCTCTTCGTCCTCGGCAAAGGCCTCAATCAGCGCATCGATAGACGTTGCGTATACAACGTTTGAGGGCAACTCCGCACAAATCTGTCCTAACGACCAAGCGCAGTTGCTTCTCACCGTCGAAATTGAGTCTCTTCTAAGCCCACCAATCAGCGAGGGCACTGCCTTGATCATCGTGTCGTAGTCGATCTTTGGGGTTTGGCCCAGGGCACTGGCCGACCATAGGCGCACGGCAGCGATGTCGTTTTTTAGCGCATCGGTCAGCGTGTCTATGGTGCGAGCATCGTAGGTATTGCCCATGGCCCACACTAGCCCCTTGCGGACATAGCCATTCCACTCGCGGTAAAACTGAGCAATTAAAGGAGCAACCGCACTCGAATGGGGATTGTGGCCTAAGGCATTCGCGGCGCTGACGCGCACAAGCGGGCAGGGATCGCCCAGTAGACCAATGAGAAAGGGAATTGCTCTAATGTCTTTAATTTCGCAGAAGGCACGAGCGCCCAGCATTCGCTGCTGGCTGTCAGGATGATAGAGCAAAGCCATCATGATGTCGGCATCGGGCTTGGGTTCGACGTCTTCTCCAGCCAAAGCAATTAAGTCCAGCGGATCATGAGGTGTCGCCCCGCCGATTTCAGCTTCTAATACCGATAGCTCGTCTTCGTATATGTTCACAGCAACCCCGCTTTGTTTACTCAAGGTTGAGACAGTAGGGGCGAAAGGGTAGGGCGTAGGGAGCGTTTCGATAGACTATCTCCCCGCGCTCTACGCCCGGCCTCTCTACTTTTATCGCAACCTATGCCATAAGCTCGACGCTGCATTAAAGATCAGCGAGGACCCGTCGCGCGGCTGCAATCGTCTGATCGATGTCTTCATCGGTGTGGGCCAAGGAGGTAAACCCGGCCTCAAACTGAGAAGGCGCTAGATAAATCCCCTCTTCTAACATGCCGCGATGGAAACGACTGAACTTTTCTAAGTCAGACTTTTTGGCATCGTCGTAGTTGTGTACCGGATCACCTGTGAAAAACATGCCGAACATGGCGCTGATACTGCCCCCCGTTACCGAATGGCCAGCATCACGAGCAGCTTCTAGCAACCCTTCGCTCAGCTTCTTGGTTACACGCTCTAGCTGGTCATAGGTCCCAGGGCGACGCAAAATTTCTAGCGTTTTGATGCCCGCAGTCATCGCCAACGGATTGCCCGATAGCGTGCCAGCCTGGTACACCGGGCCAGCAGGCGCAATCATTTCCATGATTTCGCGGCGACCGCCGTATGCACCCACCGGCAAGCCACCACCAATGACTTTACCCATGGTGGTGAGGTCGGGAGTAACGTTGAACTTTTGCTGCGCACCGCCATAGGAAATGCGAAAGCCGGTCATTACTTCGTCAAACACCAACAACGCATCGTTGTCTTTGGTAATTTCTCTAAGACCTTCTAGAAAGCCCACGTCAGGCGTGACAAAGCCAGAGTTACCAACCACAGGCTCTAGAATGACGCCTGCGATTTCGCCGGAGTTCTCTGCAAAGAGCTTTTTGACCGCTTCAAGATCGTTGTAAGGGGCGTTGAGCGTATCCGCAGTCGCGGCTTTTGGGACGCCGGGGGAGTCGGGAAGGCCGAGGGTCGCTACACCAGAGCCCGCCTTGACCAAAAACATGTCGGCATGGCCGTGGTAGCAGCCTTCAAACTTAATGATTTTGTTGCGCTGGGTGAAGGCACGCATGAGGCGCAAGACGGCCATACAGGCTTCGGTACCTGAGTTGACAAAGCGCACCATTTCTACGCTGGGCACAGCTTCAATGACCATTTCGGCCAGGACATTTTCGAGGTAGCAGGGCGCACCAAAGCTGGTGCCCTTATCGATGGCTGCCTTGAGCGAATCTAAGACTTCGGGGTGGGCATGGCCACAAATAGCTGGGCCCCATGTGCCTACGTAGTCTATATATTTGTTGCCGTCTACATCCCAAACGTAGGCACCTTTGACATGGTCAAACACAATAGGCTGACCGCCAACGGAGCGAAACGCTCGTACTGGAGAGCTAACGCCACCAGGCATGAGGGATTGGGCTGCTGAAAAAATCTCGTCAGACTTAGTCGTTTTTAGAGTCGTGGTGCTAACCAAAACGCGCTCCTATCAGTATTCAAATAAAGAGTGATTAATTTTTCGCGGGCGTAACCCTACGAAAAGATGCGTGAGTAAACCCACAAATAAGCACAAGGCAAGCTTTTTGCCCTTCAAAAGCGGTGGCCCATCGGCCCCACTTTTACAGCAGTGTTTTTCATCCTAACGGGTAAAGATCCCTTTTTGTTTCACGATGTTAAGGAATGTAGAGGCGCAAGGGATAGCATTCTGTGCATTTTGCACTCTACAGCGTCGTCGTACCTCTCGATGTAGCATAAGACTACCGATTTTTTCCGTTGCGATTTTTTCACTTGCTATGTCTGTACCGCCTATCCCTGTTGAATCCATTCGCTTTAACGATCAGGGATTGGTGCCTGCGATCGCACAAGACTATCTCGACGGCACCGTCCTCATGATGGCCTGGATGAATGCCGAGGCTTTGAAGCAGACGATGGCAACTGGAGAAGTCTGGTATTGGAGCCGCTCTCGCCAAGAGCTATGGCACAAGGGTGCCACGTCAGGGCACATCCAAAAAGTAAAAGGGCTGCGCTACGACTGCGACAGTGATGCCTTGCTAGTCACTATTGAGCAGATAGGCGATATTGCCTGCCATAAGGGCGAACGCAGCTGTTTTCATCAGGTAGATGGCGTCGAGGTGAGTCTGCCCCCAGCCGATACGCTATCGCAAGTGTTTAATGTGATTCGCGATCGCAAACAAAACCCCAAACCCGGCTCCTATACCAACCAGCTCTTTGAGGGCGGCGACAATAAAATTTTGCAAAAAATTGGCGAAGAAGCCGTCGAAGTCGTCATGGCCTGCAAAGACGATGAGCCTGATGAGATTGCGGGCGAAGTCGCCGATTTGCTCTATCACACCCTAGTGGCGATCGCCCATCACGACGTCGATCTCAAGGCCGTCTACCAAAAGCTTCAATCCAGGCGGTAAAGAATATCAAGCGGTAGAGAATATCAAATGGCCCTATCTCAGCCTGTCTATTAAGTCGGCCTGTCACATCGGCCTATCAAATTTGCCTATCAAATAACATCTAGCGCAAACGCATCAAAAGTGGGCTCAGCGATAGGAACCTCTTCTACTGCCTGCTGGCGAATTTTTAAATTCAGCGGAATTTCGACCGTAAACACAGTGCCCACGCCCACCTTGGACTCACAGGACAGTGTTCCTTGGTGGTTGAGGGTCACGATTTGATAGCTCATAGACAGCCCGAGGCCCGTCCCATTACCCACTGGCTTTGTTGTAAAGAAGGGATCGAAAGCTTGCTTTCTAACGTCGTCCGTCATCCCCATGCCGTTGTCAGCGATGGTGATGCGTACGCTGTGCTCATCTGCCTGGGTTGCCAGGGTAATCGTAGGCCCTGTCCTAGCGCGAGGCCATTGTCTGTCTGCCAGACTGCCAGGAGTGTTAGTACTGCTGGCACTGCTGGCATTTAGAGACGCGGCTTCTACAGTCAGGGCATCTAAGGCATCGACAGCATTGGTCAATATATTCATAAAGACCTGATTGAGCTGTCCTGGATAGCAGTACACCTTGGGAAGCTCGCTATACTGACGCACAATATCTATGGCCGGGCGCTCACTCGTCGCACTCAGCTGTGAGGCCAAAATCAAAAGGGTACTTTCGAGGCCCTCGTGAAGATCCACAGCTTTAGTGGCAGATTCGTCTAGGTGAGAAAAGGTTTGCAGCGATCGCACAATGGTTGTAATTCGCTCTGCGCCGTTTTTAATCGAATCTAGCAGCTGCGGAAAGTCAGACTGAATAAATGGAAGATCGGCAGCCTCTAGCGCTTTGCTCAATTCAGGCGAAGCCTCCGGGCACTCAGCCTGATAGCACCGCAACAGTGCCAGTAGATCGTCAGCATAGTTACGAGCAGGCTCTAAGTTGCCTTGAATAAAGCTCACCGGATTGTTGATTTCATGGGCAACCCCGGCCACGAGCTGGCTCAGGCTCGACATTTTCTCAGTTTGTAGCAGCTGCATTTGGGTTTGCTTGAGCTGCATCAACGCCTGACTCAGATTCGTTTCCGCTGCGGTGCGTTCGTCTACCTCCTGCAAGAGCGCAGCATTGACGCTATTGAGCGCAGACGTTCTATCAGCCACTCGCTGCTCTAGCTCGCGGTAAGACTCCGTTAGGCGGGTACCCATTTGGTTAAAGGCCACAGCCAAAGTCTGGAGTTCGTCGCCCGTTTGTAGCGCAATGGCAAAATCATCACCACGACCAATGCGATCAGTTCCCGCCTGCAACACTGATAGCGACTTGATAACGGGCCGTAAAAAAAAATAGTACTGGGCCAGTAAAGATATCAACAGCACGCTGAAGGTAATGAGATCTAGCACGGCCGCACGCTGCTGTACTAGGTTGCGGGCTCTATCGTGTTCGACAAACCGATTGTCTACGTGCCGCAAGAAATCTTGGATGTACGCGCCCGTTTGACGCTCATACAGCTGAAGCGATCGCACAATCTCCTGCATTTGCTCAGCCGACCAGCGCTCTTCTAGCACCGAACCATCAGTAGACTGGCTCGCCACCGTCAACTGCTCGGTCAACCGTTCGTGCAGCAGTCCCAAATAGTCATGCTGCTGCTGCACCCCTAAAATCTGAGTATGAAAAACCCGCTCTTCTGGCGGCACCATTTGACCGAGCGCAGCTAGCTGCTCATTAAACTGTCGATGGGCCTGCTCGTATTGCGCTAGCTCGTCTGCACTCTCTGGCAGAACGGCGAACCGGCTAAGCGAGTTAATTTGGTCATATAGAGCCGTTTCTATCTCCATCACAGACTGAGAAATCGCCAGCGTTTGATCGTAGCTAGCATCTAGCAGCTCACTCTGACGACGGCTGACAGCATAGCGACTGCCTGAAAGCAGCAACGTCAGCACAATCAAAAGGGCCGAGGAACCAATAAATTTGGTGGTAATTCGCATTCATCAACCACAACGAACAAGGCTATCTTGAAACATGTTGTTAGTGTGCCCAGGGTGTACTGCGGTGTGTGCGCTTTGTAAGATTTGCCATCAGGTTTTTCAGAAAGCTTCCCCTCTTCAGATAAAAACCAAAGATGAAAACCAGAGAGGAAAACCAGGGATGAAAACCCACTTTGCCTACTTTATAGATTTTCATCTATGGACAGGCCAACCCAAAATTTGCTAAACGTGCTTGGAGGGAATAACTGCCTTATAGTACTTTTGAACCATAAGCTCCTTTGCCAGCCCTCGCCACAGCGATGACAGATAAAACCGCCATAACCGCTCGCATCGCAGAGCTGCGATCGCAGCTCCAAAAGGCTAGCTACGCCTACTACGTCCTCGACACTCCCGACCTGCCAGATTCTGTTTACGACCGGCTCTACCGAGAGCTGCAAGACCTCGAAGCGCAATATCCTGACCTCCTCACACCCGATAGTCCGACCCAGCGAGTCGGGGCTACGCCAGCCGAACAGTTCACCTCTATCGAGCACAATATTCCGCTCTACAGCCTAGAAAATGCCTTTGACACCAAGGAATATTTAGACTGGCAAACCCGATGGCAGCGCCTAGAGCCCGACATCACAGAAGCCGAAGCCGTTGCCGAGCTCAAAATTGACGGCAATGCCCTGGCCCTCACCTACGAAAACGGCCTACTTACGCGCGGCGTCACCCGTGGCGATGGCATCGTCGGGGAAGATATCACTCAAAATGTGCGCACCATTCGCACCATTCCCCTACGGCTGCAGATGGCAGAAGGGCAGTCACCGCCGCCGATAGTAGAAGTGCGCGGCGAGGCCTTTTTACCGCTAGATGTCTTTGAAGAGATCAATCAAAAGCGCGAAGCAGAAGGCACTGCCCTCTTTGCCAATCCACGCAACGCCGCTGCCGGAACCCTGCGCCAGCTAGATGCCAAAGTCGTTGCCGAACGGCGACTTGACTTCTTTGCGTATACCTTACTCATGCCAGAGGGCACGGGCGATGTCACCGCGCCCACGACCCAGTGGGACGCACTAGAATGTCTAAAATCTTTGGGCTTTAGGGTCAATCCGAATCGCGATCGCTGTGCGTCTGCCGCCGCCGTTGCCGACTATTACAACCGCTGGGAAGAAGCCCGCCATGATTTGCCCTACCTCACCGATGGCGTCGTGGTAAAGCTCAATAGCTTTGAGCTGCAAGATCGGCTGGGCTTTACCAATAAGTTTCCAAGGTGGGCGATCGCACTCAAATATCCTGCCGAAGAAGTCCCCACTATTTTGAACAAAGTCACGGTGCAGGTAGGCCGCACAGGCGCAATCACGCCAGTGGCCGAACTGAGCCCTGTGCAGTTGGCGGGCACTACCGTATCTCGGGCGACCCTGCACAACGCGGATCGTCTCGCCGAGCTAGATTTACATCTGGGCGATACGGTCATCGTTCGCAAAGCGGGAGAAATCATTCCCGAAGTCGTTCGCGTGCTGCCTGACTTACGGCCCGCAGGTGCTGTGGCCTATCACCTGCCAACCACCTGCCCCGAGTGTGGTGAACCCGTCGTCAAACCCGAGGGCGAAGCCGTTACCCGCTGCGTCAATGGATCCTGTCGGGCTATTCTCAGCGGTTCCCTGCGTCACTGGGCGAGTCGCAATGCTATGGATATCAGCGGTCTGGGTGAACGGCTAGTCCAGAGCTGGATAGAGCAAAGCGTGGTCACGTCGATTGCTGACCTATACGATTTGACCCTAGAAGATTTGCTGCCATTAGAAAGAATGGGTAAGCAGCTGGCCCAGAAGTTGATTGATGCGATCGCAGCGTCTAAACAACGCCCCTGGTCAAAAGTGCTCTACGGCCTTGGCATTCGGCTAGTGGGCAGTACCAATGCCCAGCTACTGGCAGACAATTTTCCGTCGGTAGAGGCGCTGGCCAGTGCGGATGAAAGTGCGATCGCACAGGTTTACGGCATTGGCCCAGAAATTGCTCAGTCCGTAGGCCAGTGGTTCCAGGTCCCGGCCAATCAACAGCTAATTTATCGGCTCAAATCAGCAGGCCTACAGCTAGAATCGGAAGAGCGTCCAGGAAGCAATCAGCCACAGCCCCTCGCCGGGAAAAGCTTTGTACTCACGGGCACCCTACCCACCCTCAAACGCGCCGAGGCCAAAAGCCGTATCGAAGCCGCTGGCGGTCGGGTCAGCAGCTCAGTCAGCGCCAAAACCGACTATGTAGTCGTTGGCGACAACGCAGGCTCCAAACAGGCCAAAGCTGACGCCCTCGGCCTCACCCAGCTCACCGAAGCCGAACTGATTGACTTGCTTAGCGCGCCCGCCGCTACTCCAACATCTCCCGATCCGACCTTTACCGAACCGACATTTACCAATCCGACCTTTACCGAACCGTCCCAAAGCACCCTAAACCTCTAAACTAAACCTCTAAACGACCTGCTCTCCTAACGACCTGCTCCCCTATTGCCCTTCCCCATGACGAGGCTCACCCCTGCCCCGCCCAATCCTCTCGCTCCCCAGCGCCAACCCCGACTCCGATCTCGGCTCAACCCCCGGTTTAATCGCAGGGCCAAACGATATCTCCGTCGCTTTGCCTGGGGCTGTGGTGTCGGCTTAATTCAGCTCGCCTTGGCACTGTCGCCCACGGCAACTAAACCCAGTCCCGCCGCTGAAAAAATCACCTTTTCGTTAGGGGCCACAGTTGAACGCTCCATCTCAGTAGAGTCTCTAGAAATTTATGTCAATGAAGGCCGCGTTACCGAAGAGCTAAAGCCCTACATTGACTACATTGAACGCATTGATCCCAACGCAACGACACAGATCAGAGAGCTCCTGACCCAGCGGGCTGATTTGGACGTCGTGACGGTGGCGCAGTTTGCCTACACACCCCAAGGTGAATACCTACTCACCCAGGCCGGAGAAATCTTTAGAACGGGCGCTCGCCTCTCTGGGCAAAAAGGACTGCGCAGTGCGGCCATTTTATCGGCAGCAGATACGCAAACAGGGCTCACCCTTCTCAACGTCATTCAAAAATTTCCCACCCCTGTACTGCGCGTCGATATTCGGCGGGGTTTGTCTGTCATCAATCAAGTGGGAGAAGCCTTTGAGCGCTCCGATGCGGCCCTAGCCGTCATTCAGCAGATTGCCTTAGAAAATGCCACCAAAGAATTTCCCAACGGAACCACCCCCGGAGAGCTGACAGCACTGGCCACACAGCCCGGCATTTACTCAGTCAGGCGCTTTTCGCTCAATCTAAAGTCCAGCGTCAAGCCAGTCGATGTGTACGTGCCACAGGTCAGCGCGTTTGGCACCTTTGAAAGCAGCAAAGGCATTTGGCCTACGGTTATCATTTCTCACGGGCTGGGCAATGACCGCAGAACCTTTACCTATCTGTCGATGTTTTTGGCAGCCCATGGCTATGCCGTTGTAAATCTGGAGCATCGAGGCAGCAGCGCTGAGCAAATAAATGCGCTTGTGTCAGCCCGGACCAATGAAGTGGTCTCTGATGATGACTTTATCAATCGGCCGCTGCTGGTATCGGACGTGCTAGACGAGCTGGCGCAAACGTCGGTGCTAAAGGATCAAACCATTGGCACCATTGACTTTAATAATGTGGGCGTCATTGGTCAGTCCTTTGGCGGCTATACGGCGTTAGCGGTGGCGGGTGCGCCGGTTAATTTAGATTTGCTCAGGGCAGAGTGTCCGCCCAGCTTTAGTATCAACATTTCCTTGCTGTTGCAGTGCCAGGCGGCAGCGGTGGGCTTGCCGAGTGATAGCACCCTAGATTTTTACGATCCGCGCATTAAAGGTGCGATCGCCATCAACCCCATCACCAGCAAAATCTTTGGCCAAGAAAGCCTCTCCCAAATCCAAACGCCGCTGCTGATCATGAGCAGCAGTCGAGACACTGTCACCCCTTCGCTGCCGGAGCAAGTGCTGCCCTTTACCTGGTTGACCATGCCCGAGCGCTATTTACTCATCATGGAAGGGGCCACCCACTTTTCGACCATTGGTATCAGCGGCAACGAAACCTTTGCGCTGCCACAAACCCTGCTAGGCCCCGCCCCTGAGATTGCACAGAGATACACGCAGGTCATGAGCCTGGCCTTTTTGAATACACATCTCAAAGAGGACAGTCGCTACCAGTCCATTCTCACGAGCGCCTTCACCAATCGCTTTAGCCAGCCAGAAATGCCCATGACCATTATTTCAGAGCTGAGCACACAGCAGCTCGCAGACAATATCGACATGTCTGCAGTCGTCGAAGCCAGCATTGAGCTAGGAGACACTGACATCCAGCAGACCGAACAAACCCTAACCCTGGTCAAAGAGGCTCTCGAAAGTACCGAGCCTATCGAAAAAGCTGACCCCATCAACCGAACCCGCTGACCAGACAAAGCCCCATTGACCCACCCAAACGACCAACGCATCACGCCCTAGTGCCCCTTTTCTAACGCTATGCTCCACGGCTTTATCAACCTCAACAAGGCGTTGAGCTGGACTTCTCACGACTGTGTCGCTCGGGTGCGCCGACTGCTCAACACCAAAAAAGTCGGCCATGGCGGCACCCTCGATCCGCTCGCTAGCGGCGTATTGCCCATTGCCATCGGCAGAGCCACTCGTTTGCTACCGTATCTACCGTCTAGCAAGGCTTATCGCGCGGTCATTCGCTTTGGTGTCACCACCACCACAGATGACTTAGAAGGTGACGTCATCACACAAAAACCTGCCGCTCATCTAAGCCGCCAACGTGTAGATGCCGTGCTGAGCCAGTTTGTTGGCACCATAGAGCAGCGCCCACCGATGTACAGCGCGATTCAAGTTGATGGCAAGCGGCTATATGACCTCGCTCGCAAGGGGAAAACAGCCGAGGTACCGATGCGCCAAGTTACTATTCGGCAGTTGATTAGTCGCAGTTGGACCGCAGGCGAGCAGCCAGAACTCACCCTCGATGTAGACTGCGGGCCGGGCACATACATTCGCTCGCTCGCTAGAGATTTGGGAGAAACCCTGGGAACGGGCGCTACGCTAGCTGAGCTATGCCGTACCCACAGCAATGGGTTTGACTTGGCACGCAGTCTGACGCTGGAGGCTTTGGAGACCGCGATTGAAGCAGGGACGTTTGAGCCAGTGGCAGCAGGTGATGTCATGAGTCATTTGGATGCGATCGCACTTCCGCCCTCCTTAGCTCTCCGCTGGCGCATGGGCCAAAAGCTCGCCCTCCGCGATGTACTCCCTACGAATCTAAACCTGACCGACAAGCTCACAGCCTTTAATGGCGAACCAGACACCTATCCTTTACGCATTCTCAGCGCAGATGCGCGTACCTTTCTAGGCATTGGCGAAATTCGAGAAGGCTTTAAGCCAAAACCAGCCAATCCCGACCCAGCCAATCCCGACCCAGCCAATCCAAAACCAGCCAATCCAACAGAGGAGCTCCTGCCCACTGGCAAAATCCTGGCACCCAAACGTGTCTTCTTGGCAGTTGACTAAACATTTACTGGGCTGAAACGCCCCGTTTTTCGTTACTTTTATTTACATTTGTTTAACAATTCAACATTTAATAGAACCCTTGAGTCGCCTGACTCATTGGCCTTTCACTGGCTTTTCGGCGAGGGATCGCTGACGGCCTATGCCCGCATCGCCCGCTGAGATGGCATTAGAGTGCGATATAGTGGCTGTAGTCTAAATCG
This sequence comes from Cyanobacteria bacterium J06627_28, assembly GCA_038521595.1. GTDB lineage: Bacteria > Cyanobacteriota > Cyanobacteriia > Phormidesmidales > Phormidesmidaceae > Phormidesmis. The sequence goes on from JBCBKQ010000060.1 coordinate 11,536, forward strand.
CGTTTGGAAGTATCAGATGGTAACGCTCAAAATCGTTGTTTATCTCACAGTCTCGTTTTTCGTTGGTCTGTTTATCTTCGGCTTCCTCAACGGAGACCCTGCCCGCAACCCAAGTGGCAGAGACTTTGACTAAAGGTCTTGCTCTAAAGACTTTAGATTAAAGAGATTGATTAAACATTAATCGTCTTAAAACGCCACAGATTCATAGCGCTATCCCATAGCACTGTAGGTTCATGTGGTCAGCGCTTTCTCTTCAGCATTTGCTGACCATGTAAGCCCATAGACAAGATTTGCTAGGTCAGCCCGCTTTGTCGGGCTGTCCTTTTATATGGCTAATTTTGCTATTGTCATTGAATGATTACATCACGAGGTGGTTGCGCATGGTGCCCATCGACTTGCCGCCAAAACAACCCACTCCCCCCCTCGTTGCCGACCTTGCTACACCGGCTCAAGACAATTCCACCGTTTCAAATGAAGACAGGCTCAGTCAGCTCATTCACTCTGCGGGCGGCAAAACCAGCACAGACCACACCCTACTTTTACGGCGATTAGACGTACAAAACCTAGCCATACGGCAGTTCGAGGCACCAGCAGCGGAGTCGGCCACGCTTCGGGCCCAAACCACCGACACCCAAATTACAGAGCCCCAGGTCTCAGACCCTGCATTGCCAACGCTGCCACCGTCAACCACGACACCAGCAACAGTTGACCCAACAGACCTTAATCAAACACCAGCAGAAATAGAGCTGGAGACGGATGATGAGCGCACAGTTCCTGCGCCAGAAGACCAGACACCAGAAGATCAGACACCAGAAGAATCAACGCCAACAGAGCAAACACCAATAGAACAAACGCCAGCAGAACGAGACTCAGAAGCCTTTGCCTCTGAGCTTCGTCTCGATGCGGACTTTCAAGAATACGACCCGGCAACGCAAATCATCACGGCTCGGGGCAATGTGCTGCTTCAGCTCAATGACGCTGTCATTGAAGCTAACGAACTATGGGTTAACTTAGTCAATCGCTATGCCCTGGCAGAGGGTGACGTGCTCTTGACCAGAGGCGCTCAGCTAGTGCGAGGAAGCCGAGTCGAATACAACTTTATTCAGCAGGCAGGCGTCGTTGGCGACGCAATCGGCACGATCTTTTTACCCGCACTCGATGAAGATTTGGCGTCGCCGCTTGAAGGACCTTCTAGCTCTCGTCTCGCCTACGATCCCATTAGGCGTAATCCAGACTTACAGATAGACAGCGATGGTAGCATTCAGATAGGCGAACTGTTCAGCAGCGTTCCCAGCGGTCAAAACGATAGCCCTATTCGTCAGCTGCGCTTTGAAACGGACGAACTGGCCTTTGGCGTAGAAGGCTGGACGGCTGAGTCTGTCAGGATTACCAACGATCCATTTTCGCCGCCAGAGGTGGAGCTGCGAGCCGATAGCCTAATCTTGAGAAATCTATCGTCCACGCAGGACGAACTGCTACTAAAGCGGCCAAGGCTGGTGTTTGACCAAGGGTTTTCATTGCCTTTGCTGCGATCGCGCATTCTCCTTAGCCGGGGCAGCATCAACCCAGAAGATCTCAATCCAGTGCCTATCCCCCTCGGCATAGATGGCCGCGATCGCGGCGGATTGTTCTTAGGTCGAAAAATTCCTATCGTTGCGAGCGATCGCCTTCGCTTTTCGGTCACACCTCAGTTTTTCATTACTCGCGCGTTCAGTGGCGACACTAGCTCTCCCATTGACCTGCGCAACTTTGGCGCATTAGCGAGCTTCAGCGCCGCCCTCTCACCCAGCACCACCCTCCTGGGCGATGCTGACATCACCAGCTTCAACTTCGACGAAATTACCGACAATATTCGCAGCGATTTCCGAATCAATCAGCAGCTAGGCGGTCACCGCCTGTCATTGCAATACACCTACCGCGATCGCCTCTTTAACGGCTCACTCGGCTTTCAAAACGTGCGCTCTAGCCTAGGAGCCATCTTAATTTCACCCACTATTGCACTGGGAGATACAGGCATTAACCTCACCTATCAGGCCAGCGCTCAGGTAATCAATGCCACCACTGACCGCACCGACCTACTCGCCGCTCAAAACTCAAACACCGATAGAATCAGCCTGGGCCGCTATCAGGGCAGCCTTGCCCTGGGCCGCAGCTTTATCCTGTGGAAAGGCGACACAAAACCGCTGACCCAAGACGAAGGACTCCGCTTTACCCCAGAGCCCATTGTCCCCTTTCTCTCACTGTTTACGGGCCTGCGCACCACCTCCACCTACTACAGCAGTGGAGACAGTCAAAATAGCCTCACAGGTCAACTCGGACTCACCGCACAGCTGGGCCATTTTTCGCGTAACTTTGGTGACTACACCCGACTGAGCATCGGCTACTCACAGTCCTTTATTGGCGACGCCAACTCCCCTTTTCTCTTTGATCGAGAAGTCGATCAGAACGTTCTCTCACTCGGCATTACCCAGCAAGTTTATGGGCCATTTCTCGCAGGATTTCAGACCGCACTCAGCTTTGATGGCGGACAGCCCATCAACACGATTTATACACTCGAATACAGTCGCCGCACCTACGGCATTTTACTGCGCTACGACACGACCCAAAATACGGGTGCCATTGGATTCAGACTCAGCAACTTCAACTGGATAGGCGATACTAACCCCTTTGACTCACCGCGCGTTCGTCCTGTTCGCGGCGGCGTCATTGAAGCACGCTGACTGGAGCACGCTGACTAACAATGCAAACAACAGCAAAAAAGGCTAAACCAGAGAAATCGCTTGATTGAGCGAATTTGAGCTACCTTGAATAGAAGGGATGCATTCACTTTCAGTAGCCTCACGGATGAAAAAATATAGAGTTCAGTGATAAGGATAATGACTCAATCACCCAATCTTTACTGACCGTATCCTTGTACTGAGCATATGTTTAAGGGTTTAACCCGTTCTGGCCCAATTGTTCTATTAGCCCAATTGTTCTATTACTATTCAGTTGCAGACGCCTGCTATTTTGAGCAGGTAGCACACCATGACTTTCGCCACTTTCTCAACTTCTTTAGAAGCGCAGCAGGCCGCTGATCTGCTAGAGGGCTACCACTTTGAGCTAGGTAACCACGATGCCCCGCAGTGGGTGTCCCTCTGGCTAGAGTTTTATAAGCCGCTGTGGATTCGCGATGCAGTCATCGAAGCGCTCTACCAGGGCCGCTATAAGTCTGTCTCTGTCCGTCAAATCTTAGAACTGTGGCAACGACGGGGGAAGCCCATCCGCCATGTCACACATGAATTCGAAACAGCTGTTTGTCGAGAGTTTGGCGGTGCGAAGCTCGTCGCCCCAGCGCCACCTGCAGCCAAACTTCAGCTGCCAAATAAGGCAGCTTCACGGCAAAGAGCCAGCCACCGAATTCATCAGTCACTCTCCTCTATTTCCTTTAACCTGTCAGAGCAGCCAACCACCCCACCCGGCCAAAATCCACTAAACCAAAACCCACTAAACCAAAATCATCCACTAAACCAAAGCGCATCGACTCAAAGATTTAAGGCACATAGTCAGACACAGCTAGCACCGGCAAGAGCATCAGACGCAATCTCAGACGTAGCATCAGGCATAGAGCGCCTGACGGCTCAACCTTTACCCACACAAGCAGACCAGCCTGATATCAAATCGACAGCGTCGAGTTCTCATAGCCAGCGGTACACAAATCCAACAGAAACAGCAGAAACCTTGCGGACCCATCGTCAGCTGAACGGCATTCTTTTCCCATCAGCCCGTGCGATTCAGCCCTTCAAGCCCGCCCTTCCTTTTTCTGCGCAAACCCTTCGCCTCGCAAAGCAAAAGGCGCTAGCCCTGTCAGAAACAATGGCTTAGTCTTGCTTTGGCGGCTTTACGCCTAGGCGAATCTCAGAACAAAAAGACGCAATCCGCAATCCACCGGCTAGCTCCGTCATGCCTGTGCGCATTCGCAAATTGTCATTGATAAACCATAAACGCTCGGTAGAGTGCGCTTCTTTGGTGTCTGTGATGATGGTCAATACTTCATCTTCAAGGGTGTAGGTGCCGCTAACAGACATATCACCAGCGGTTCCTTGACGCAGCAGTTTGCCACCATCGGTCTCATCACTAGGTGTTAGCGGCACCATCAGGCTAGTCATTTTTTTCGCCTGGCTATCGCCTTCTATCGTGCTGCTTTGATGAATTCGAAGACCGCACAGAGGTGCAGCAAGGGACTGTGAGGCCTCAACCGACTGATACAGCTTTGCAACATCAGGGCTGTCTGCGGCCAAAAACTCGACTTCTAAATCGGACTTGCCTGCCTTCGATTGCTGGGTAGACAGGGCATGGGTCGTTCGCTGGGAGAACCATCGTCCGGCGAGTTTTTCAAAAAAGTTCACAATGTCCATAAAAGTTCTTTGGCCCGGCTGATGAGGAAGTCTACAGTTCTTTACTTCCTTTAATTTTACGCATAATTGGGGACAGGTCTAATCTATAAAAATTGGCACGTCAACTGACTGATCGCACGCCTGTCGGGCGATTCACCGCGCAGCGAATGATAAGCTAGCCAATGAAAATAAAACAGACGTTAAGAGCTTTTTCACCCATGACCGGAACGAATGAAACGCCCCTATTGTTGCGGGCAGCCCAAGGCCAGCCGGTTGAGCGCCCTCCGGTGTGGATGATGCGACAGGCAGGCCGCTACATGAAGGCCTACCGCGATCTAAGAGAAAAGTATCCTTCGTTTCGCGATCGCTCAGAAATCCCAGAAGTCGCCATCGAAGTCTCTTTGCAGCCCTGGAAAGCCTTTCAGCCCGACGGTGTCATTCTCTTTTCAGATATTGTCACGCCGCTCCCCGGCATGGGCGTCGCCATGGATGTCGCCGAAGGCAAAGGCCCGATCATCGACTCACCCATTCGTAGCCAAGCGCAAATCGACGCGCTCACAACGCTCAATCCTGACGAGTCGATGCCTTACATCCGCAAGATTTTGGGTGCGCTGCGTGAAGAGGTAGGGAATCAATCCACTGTACTTGGCTTTGTCGGTGCACCCTGGACGTTGGCCGCTTACATCGTAGAAGGCAAGGGGTCTAAGACCTATTCTGTGATCAAAAACATGGCGTTTAGCGAGCCTGCTATGCTGCATCAGCTGCTGAGCAAAATTGCAGACAATATCGCTATCTATGTGCGTCACCAAATCGACTGTGGCGCTCAGGTCGTTCAGCTGTTTGACTCCTGGGCCGGTCAGCTGAGCCCGCAGGACTATCGCACGTTTGCGCTGCCCTATCAGCAGCAGATTGTGCGGCAGGTAAAGCAGACGCATCCGGATACGCCGTTGATTTTATTGGTCAGCGGTAGCGCGGGCGTTTTGGAAATTATGGGCGAGTCTGGCGTAGACATTATCAGCGTGGACTGGTCTGTGGATATGGCCGATGCCCGTCGTCGGTTGGGCGCAGATATGAAGGTGCAGGGGAATATGGATCCCGGTGTGCTGTTTGGCTCTAAAGAGGTGATCCGCGATCGCATCATAGACACTGTTCGCAAAGCAGGCAGCAAAGGCCACATTCTCAACCTCGGGCACGGCATTTTGCCCGGCACCCCTGAAGAAAACGGTGCGTACTTCTTTGAAATCGGTAAACAGGTCAATGAGCTGCTGGGAGCCGCTGTCTAAAATGTCTGTCGGTTAAGATAAACCGACTGCCGAGGATTCATAGAATGACGGACGAAGAGCTACAGGCACTCGTCGCCCAAAATACTCAGGATATTGCTGGACTTAAACAAACCCTGGGCGCACTGATTACAGAGGTCATTAGGCCACTGTCTGAAGGAAATGTAGAACTTCGTCGGCTTACAGCTGAGCTGCAAAATATCTCCCGAGAGAACACTCAGCGCTCTGTAGAAAACGCGCAGCTTTTCCGAACGCTCCTTGCAGAGGCAAGGGAAGATCGGATGAATGCCCAGGAACGATTTGAAGCACAGCAATCGGGCATCAGGGCTCTCTTGCAAAAGCTAGATATGTCCGACGCAGGCACCGAATCTATGTAAGCAAGTCTGCACGGTCTCGTTCAGATGATGAATTGGCCCAGGTCATAGACATGCCCTGGGCTTTTCAATGTCAAAATAGTGGCGTCTTCTTTTAATTGAGCTGAATCATGCGTATCTTCATCACTGGGGCGAGTGGCTGCATTGGCCACTACCTAGTAGAAACTCTCATCAAAAATACAGACCATGAGCTGTTTTTGATGATGCGCAATCCAGCCAAGCTCAAGGTGGCAACCGATCAGCGCCCTGGCGTCCACGTGCTGAAAGGCGATATGCGTGAAATCGTTCAGTTTGCTGACCTGTTGAAGACAATAGATACAGCGATTTTGGTGGCGACCTCGTGGGGCGATCCGAAAGAAAGCTATGAAATCAATGTCGAAAAAACGCTAGAAACCATGAGCCTGCTAGATGCTGAACGCTGTCAGCAGGTGATTTATTTTTCCACTGCGAGCATTTTAGACAGAGATAATGCACCGCTAAAAGAAGCGGGTGAGATTGGCACTGACTATGTGCGCACGAAGTATATTTGCCATGAGAAGCTGCAAGAGCTGGCGATCGCACCTAAAGTCACCACCGTCTTTCCCACTCTTGTCTTCGGCGGCGAAGAAAACAAACCCTACTCCCACATCTCTGGCGGCCTCCCTGAAGTCGCCAACTACATCGGCATTATCCGCTTCCTCAGTGCGGATGGCAGCCTCCACTACATCCATGCCAAAGACATCGCCGAGGTCGTTCGTCACCTCGTCGATCATCCACCAGCCGCCGGAGACAGCCGCGAAATTGTCATCGGCAACCCATCCAAAACCGCAGACGAAATCGTCAATGAAATCAGTGACTACCTGGGCAAACGCCAGTACTTCAAAGTCCCCCTTTCCTTCGGCCTTGCCAAAGCCATCATCAAAATCTTCAACATTCAAATGGCCGACTGGGATAGGTTTTGCATGGAGTATCGCCACTTCACCTATCAAAATCCTGTCACGCCCTCCAGCTTTGGCCTAGAGGACAACTACCCCTCGATTCGAGACGTTTTTCGCTCTGCGGGTGTGACGCCAAAAGCCTAATCACAGCCTCATAAAGGCATTTGAAGGAACTGGACTGCTATAGTACATTTGTCTATTCTCGTTTGCGGCGCGGCACCATGGCGATTATCTCTTCAAAGCAATCGGCCTCTGGCGATGGTGCTCAGCGAAAGAAGACATCTAAATCTCCAGAGACAGACTCCAGTCAAGAGCTCAAACAGCCCTCTGCTGCAGACTTGGTATCTGGCCTAGACACGCCAGCAGGTGGTCGCAACCAAAAACGAGCTGCCAGAAAAACGTCCCAACAAACGTCCCAACAAACGTCCCAACAAGCATCCCAAAAAACATCCCAGACAACATCCAGTCCACAAGGTAAAACTGATTTATTAACCGCAGAAGCCAAACCCGTCGAACTCTCCCGCCACGAAGACGGCATTCGCCCAGAGGCCATAAATGACTACATTGGCCAAAAAGCGCTCAAAGAGGTGCTGAGTATCGCCATCCAAGCAGCAAAGTCGCGCCAAGAGCCCTTAGACCATCTGCTGCTTTACGGCCCACCGGGCCTGGGTAAGACCACCATGGCTCTGATTTTGGCACAGGAAATGGAGGTGGACTGTAGAATTACAACGGCACCTGCCCTAGAGCGGCCCCGAGATATTGCCGGACTGCTGGTAAACCTCAAAGCTGGCGATGTTTTATTTATTGATGAAATTCATCGGCTCTCGCGGGTGACCGAAGAAATTTTGTACCCAGCCATGGAAGATGCCCGGTTGGATATCACCATCGGGAAAGGGCAAAGCGCTCGCACTCGCAGCATTCCGCTACAGCCCTTTACCTTAGTGGGCGCCACCACACGGGTCGGCGCTTTGGCCTCTCCTTTGCGCGATCGCTTTGGCCTGATCCAGCGTCTGCGCTTTTACGAAGTAGACGAGCTCACCCAAATCGTTCTGCGCACAGCAAAAGTGCTTAAAACCGAGGTGCTGACCACTGGGGCCGAAGAAATTGCCCGACGCGCTAGGGGCACACCGCGCATCGCCAATCGCCTGCTAAAGCGCGTTCGCGACTATGTGCAGGTCAAAGAGCTCGGTGCTATTGATCAGGCGATCGCAGCCGAGGCCCTGGAGCTTTTCAACGTCGATCCCTGCGGGCTCGACTGGACAGACCGACGGCTACTCACGCTGATGATCGAAAACTTCAACGGTGGCCCCGTTGGCCTTGACACCATGGCTGCCTCCACCGGAGAAGATTCGCAAACCATTGAAGAAGTGTACGAACCGTATCTTTTACAGATTGGCTACTTGCAGCGTACGCCCAGAGGGAGAATCGTGACCGCTGCGGCCTGTCGTCATCTTGGGTACGAAGTGCCACACAATCGATTTTTTATGCACGATGCACCGCTGTTTAACCTGACAACGCAGGCACCGTTGACCAGTGAAACCGACACCGCAACAGACAGTGGCAACACCCCCAACGGCGCTCCTGAGCATCCGTAAAAGGACTATGCTAGGTACAGCGCCAGCGTAACTGCAGGCAGCTCAACCAGACATAACAGCCCGTCAGTATCAGCACGCATAGCCATGCGGGCAGCGGTATCAAGCTTTATTCATGACTTCATTTTTTCGCGCGTTGCCCCCCCAGCGACTCAAGGCTCTTTTCACTGGCCTATGCCTTACACTTTTCATCGGAGGATGCTTGGCATTCGCGCCGCTATCAGCTCAGGCTGATGGGCTGCCTGCGATCTCAGGCATCCGGCGCTATGCAGCAGAGCAAGATTGGGGCAGCATCAATACGCTTCGCAAAAAGGCCTTTGCGCAAACGCAATCCGGTAAGTTTGAGGCTGCCGAAGCAACCTGGTCTGAGCTGCTAGAGCAGCTGCCCAACGAAGCGGCTATCTGGAGCAATCGAGGCAACGTTAGAGTCAGACGCAACAATTTGGAAGGGGCGCTTGCAGACTATGGTGAGGCAATCGATCTCGCAGCAAACGAGGCTGACCCATATCTCAATCGGGGAGCTGTGTGGGAAGCCATGGGGGAATGGGATCGGGCGATCGCAGACTACAACCAAGTCTTACAGATAGACCCCGACGATCCTGCCGCCTACAACAACCGAGGAAATGCTGAAGCGGGCCAAGGTAATTGGGAGCTAGCCATCGCCGATTTTCAGACGGCCATTACCCTACAGCCAAGCTTTTCTTTGGCCTATGGCAATTACGCCCTAGCGCTATATCAAATCGGTGATGTCCCAAAGTCATTGCAAATTATGAAAAGCCTGGTTCGCAAATATCCTAGCTTTGCAGACATGCGTGCAGCGCTGACCGCCGTACTTTGGGAAACTGGGCAGCGAGGAGAGGCAGAAAGTAACTGGGTAGCCGTCGTCGGACTAGATACCCGCTACAAAGACCTCAACTGGGTACGCAACGTCAGAAGGTGGCCACCCAAAATGGTAGACGCCTTAGAAAACTTTTTGACACTTTAACGTCGTACTTTAACGCCGTACTTCAATGCCGTCCTTTAACACCGTGATGTGTCACGATTGCTGTAGCACTGTCGCTGCCATGCCTCCGCAATGTCTACTATCGCCACCGCAGCAGCATAGAAAATAAAGTAGTAGCTACGTATTAATCTTCAATTTATATAAATCCATTACACTTATATAAAGTTCACATAAAGAGGGTGAAGAATTATACGTTTCATACTGTTTGATCCCCAGAACATCGTTCTTGAAATCAGTATCAGGGTATACACGGATTTACACCCTTACGGAGCAAGCTAACATAGCTAGATTCCTGAGTATCTACCGAGTTACTTTCTTCGCGAATTTATTCAGTCGGAGGGAGAGAACATACGCGGTCAGCTACGGTGTTGTGTAGGTTGTGTGACTGCCATGTCGTTAATTGCCAAGCAATTTTTCCCCGCACTAGCGGAGAGTTGGATATGCTCAAGCGCCCTTTCCAGAGTTCATTGCCTTCGTCTCATCAGCTGCCTCCCCCTACAAGTTGGGTAGCCAGCCAGCGGAACGCCACCGAGGTAGGCAATCCTCAACCTATTAATCAATCCGATCACCATAAGCTGGTAAAGCTATCTGATCCCAAAGGCACCGTTTGTGTCTCAGATTGGTCGGGAGCAAGGCTGGAGCAGCAGATAAATCAGCTGGATGAAGCTGAGAGCCCGACTTATCAGCCTGCCGCGCAGCACAAGGCACCAGATCCGGAAGCACTGGGTGATAAAACGCCTAAACACAAAGAACTTCAAGCCAACATGCAAAGCCATCGCATCAGTCAATCGGCTATGCTGTCTGACTCAGATAAACGACTCCTATCTGGCTCGGCAGACACTGACGACATCACGGCTGAACAAATTATGTCTGACAGACAACAGCTCCGTCAGCTCAAGCAATACGTTCACCAGCAGCGACGACTGCGCCAAGTAGAACGAAAAATTCGCCAAACGCTAGACCCCACGAATGTTGCTGATACAGCGGTGGTAGAAGCAGCCGCCTTCTTTAATGCAACACAGGTGGGCGTGCTCTGCTACGACCCGACATCGCAAACTTTTGAGCAGGTCGCTCGCTACTGTCAAAGAGAGGCCATTGCCTGGCAGCCAGCCCTCCAAATTTCCCAGGGTAATTTTTCGACCTGCCTGCAGCGTCTTCAGCAGGGTAAACACGTCTGTATTCAGCCCGATCAGCTGGCAATGGAGAAAGCAGCAGCTCACACTGCCGAGCAAGAGTCAGCGCAATGGCTAGCTCACCGTGCGGGTAGCTGGCTCTTTGTACCTGTACAGCTACAGCCACGCGCTAGCGATAGCGATGAGCGTCAAAGTAATGGTCAAGATGAGCGTCAAAGTGAGCGTCAAGGCGCTTATGGTCATGCAAGCACAAATCAAGCAATGGCAATGCCTTACGGCGGAATTCTAGCGCTGGCGCTGCCGCCTAGAGCCGTGTGGCCAGAAAGTGCGATCGCCGCAGCCGAAAGTATTGCCCTCGAACTGTCTTTGGCGCTCAAACAAAGTCAGCAGTATCAGGCGCTGATAGAAACTAATCAAGATTTGCAAAAGTTAGCCCTCTCAGACGGTCTGACCTCGCTGGCCAATCGTCGTCGCTTTGATGAGCACCTGGACTACGAATGGCAGCGCCTAGTGAGAGACAAGCAGCCGCTGTCGCTCATTTTGTGCGACCTAGATCATTTCAAGCGATACAACGATACCTTTGGTCATCCGGCGGGCGATCGCTGCCTGATTCGAGTTGCCAGAGCGTTGCTCAATGGCCCTCAGCGTCCGGCAGACCTAGTGGCTCGCTACGGTGGTGAAGAGTTTGCCATCATCTTGCCAAATACCGATACTCACGGCGCATGGCGCATTGCCCAAAAGATTCACGACAGCATTCGGGCATTGAAAATAGACCACGCTCCCGATAACGAGGAACCCTACGTCACGGTCACAATGGGCGTCTCTACCATCATTCCAGGCCATGACAACTCGGCACAAATGCTGGTACAGGCCTCAGATTTGGCGCTGTATCATGCCAAAAAACATGGCCGCAATCGCACCTATATCAACGGTCACTACAACACGGTGAGTCCGTATCAATCGGGTGGCCACCAGGCAACGCCAGACGCGCTATTGAAGCTGATGCCACAGTAACGGGAATGTAGTCGCTGGATATGTAGAGCCTGCTAGAACTGCTCTAGGGGTCATGCTAGGGCATCATGTTCAATGGATCTAGCCGCTGCATGAGGACGCGATCGCACGTCATCAGCTCAGGGTTAGGATACTTTTCCATCAGCTGCACCAGCCTTTCGGCATTTGGCGCTCCAGAGCGCTCAAGCGCACGAAAATCGTTTGGCATCAGTATCGTTTTCAGGATGTCTTCTCGGGCAACGCCTTCACGGGTATCGCCCACCAAAACAATACGAGAGACGCGCAGCTTACCGCGCTGGTGGGCACGTAAGATCCCACTATAAATAGAGCTTACAAACTCCAGTTCTTCTGCCGAACAGGCACTGAGATCGACCACCAGCGTTTTAGACTCGCGCATCCACAGGTGGTAGCCCAACAAGCCCAAGGCCAGCAGACTCATTCCCCAGAGGCTAATTGAGAGCCCAATTGATTTCCATCTCGCCATCATAGACACAGATGACCTGTCACCTATGCCTTGAAATGAGCCAGACGAGCAAAGCTGTCAGCTGTCAGGCTCGCCCCCCCGACTAGCGCACCATCAATATCGCTTTGCGCCATAATTTCATCGACATTGGCAGGTTTCACAGAGCCCCCATACTGAATCGAAACTTCCTTATTGGTCAGCAAGCTGCGAATATGCGCGATGACACGATTGGCTTCATCAGCGGCGCAAGTGTCGCCCGTCCCAATCGCCCAAATAGGCTCATAGGCAATCACAAGGTTGAACTGATTGACATCGACCAGCGCTTTTTTAACCTGCCCTTCAATGATGGCTTTGGTCTCATTTGCATCTCGCTGCTGTTTGGTCTCGCCCACACACAAAATAGGCGTCAATCCGTCTAGCTGCGCCGCTTTTAGCCGAGCATTTACCGTTTCATCGGTCTCGCCAAAGTACTGCCTGCGCTCACTGTGGCCGACGACAACATAGCGCACGCCCACTTCTTTGAGCATCGCCCCAGAGATTTCGCCCGTATATGCGCCTTCTTTTTCCCAGTGGATGTTTTGTGCGCCGACTTGAACGCGCGATCGCTGTAATTTATCGACCAGCAGACCCAGAGCAGTAAAAGGGGCACAGAGCACCAGCTCTCTATCATCAGGCACCCCTTCGAGTTGGGGCATTAACTGTTGCACAAAGTCCGAGGCCTCTGCCTGGGTTTTGTGCATTTTCCAATTACCAGCAATTACAACTTTTCGCACGGGATTTCTTATCTATATAGGCGCAGCATCCTGAATCGTACAGTTAAACCCTGACACCAAGCAATTTTGTATGAAC
>JBCBKQ010000061.1:0-24483 GCA_038521595.1 Cyanobacteria bacterium J06627_28
AGACGCCGCATCAGACAGAGTCAAGCTTGGCATCGCAAAGCTTGGCACCATAGAGCCCAGAAGCAAACCACCTGCGCCAACAGCCACCACAACGGTACGACAGCTCAACCATTCGAGCGGCAAACGCCGTTGACAATTCCAAAATGTCTTCATCATCTACCTCGTCGCGCTTTCGCCAGATTATCTTTCGCCAGATTACTAAGTCCTTACCACAGACCACGCACCGGGCGATCTTCGGATGTGGCAGCAGGCTCCGATGGCGTCGGTTCGGACGTAGCCGACGTTGGGGCCGCAGAGCGATCAATTGCCGTCTCTTGTAGTGTCGTAGTACTCGTTATTTCAGTGGATTCAGCCGTTGGTGCGATCGCCGTAGAATCGTTTGCGCCCTCATTGATGCGCGCTTGCAGCTGCTCGCTAAATCCACTAGGTAGCAGCACAGTGTCTACCGCGTGAATGACCCCATTACTTGCAGGCACATCCGCCTGCACCACAGCCCCACCATCTACCGTGACACCATTGGGCGTGATATCGACAGCCACGTCGCCATCAAATGTATCTAGGGGGCCTACAGCTAGCTGGTCAGACGTTATCTCACCATAGGAAACATGGTTGTAGAGCAGCTTTACCAGCAGGTCTCTATTTTCAGGAAGCAATAGAGCCGCTAACGTGTCGGGGGGCAGCGCAGCAAACGCCGCATCTGTCGGCGCAAATACCGTGAAGGGGCCATCACCGACCAGTACACTGCTCACGTTGGCCGCATTCATTGCGGTTGTCAAAGTAGAAAAGTCGATGGTGTCACTGGCCACATCCACAATGTTTTGAGTCGTGGGTGGAAGACGACGAATAGGCGCGGCAGGCTCCTCCTGCGGACGTAAAATAGCAGGCTGTACAAGCACAGAGGCCTCTGCAACAGACTGCATAGCTATGCCAATACTCGAAACACCAACAACAGCAAAGAACTTGGCCGCATCACGAAAAAAGAAATCGCTAGGAGAAAATCTGATAACCATGACGTTTACAAAATAGAAGGATAGATGAAGCGTCGTCCTGACAAAACGCAGCAGGCAAGATAGTCATAGATGACCGCAGATGACTATTAACCTGCGTAAATACACTTAAAATCTACCGCGAATCAGCGCCATTCAACATCCGTATGGCAGATCCATAAACAGATCCACAAATGGGATATCCCATTTGATATCCCAGCCATCTTTCTATAGCTTCTCTCTCTACAGCACCTCTCTTTACAGCGCCTCTCTCTCTACAGCAGATGCTGAAACTTATCTTCTTTGCCCAGCGCTTTAACCGCCTGCTTAATTTCTTGGGTGCGATCTTTTTTCACAATCAGCGTGGCATTACCATCACGGACGACAACCACGTCGTCTAGGCCAATCGTCACAATCAACTCATCGGGATCGGCGCTGTACAAAATGCTGTCAGCCGTATCGAGTCCTACGTGCTGACACATTTCAACATTTTTTGCATCGCCCTTCATCAGGCGCTCAATGGCATTCCAATCGCCCAAATCATCCCAGCCAAAGTTCGCAGGCACCACATAGGCCCGATCCGTCTTTTCCATGACGGCGTAGTCAATGCTGAGCTTTTCTAGATGGGCATAGGCATCTGCACCTTTTTCGATGAGTGCATGGGTCATCTCTGGCGCGTGGGTCTTTAGCTCTGCAATCATCACCGCCGCTGGGAAAATGAACATGCCGCTATTCCAGCTGTATTGACCGCTGGCGAGGAAGGTTTCTGCGGTGGCTTTGTCAGGCTTTTCGGCAAAGCGGCTGACTTTGTAAGCCGGTAGGTCGGTGACACTGCCTGCGGTGAATGTGCCTGCGGTGGTGCCTTGCTCAATGTAGCCGTAGCCTGTGGAGGGGAAAGTAGGCGTGATGCCTAAGGTCGCGATCGCACCTTCACTTACCGCCAAATCCATCGCTGCTCGCAGCGTGTCGCAGTAGCGCACCTCATCCGTAATGTAATGATCCGCCGGGAAAAACCCACAAACCACGTCATCTCCGTAGCGCTTGGCGACTTCTAGCGTTGCCCAGGCCACTGCAGGCGCAGTATCGCGGCCCTGGGGCTCCACCAAAATATTGTCAGCGGGCATTTCGGGCAGCTGCTCTTTTACGCCATCGGCAATGTGTGACGCTGTAATGACAAACATTTCATCCCAGCTGGCCAAGGGAAGCAACCTATCTGCCGTGGACTGCAGCAAGGAGCGATCGCCGCCATCTAAACACAAAAATTGCTTGGGCCGCTTGAGCCGACTCACCGGCCAAAACCGCTCACCTTTGCCACCCGCCAAAATAATTGGGATAAAGCGTGTCATACCGCGTAAGTCCTCACTGTGCCATCCGAGATTCCGGTCTATGGTACAGCCTGCGGCCAGGCAGCACGATATAATCCCCTTAACAATTGATTAACAAAATACATATCTGCAAAGTTTGCGAGGGAGTATTGCACATTCCTCAAAAACTTTCCGGGAAGCCCTGCCAATAGACTGAGCCAATAGATTGGGGATAAGTAACGCAAGCCAACAGGCAAGAATCTATCCTGAGGCGCTATGCCAATTGACCGCATAGCTTATAGCGTAGAAAACAAACTAGATAATTTACTTATCTAAACCCAAAACTGTCTCAAAGGAGACGTAGCCCCTTTCCAGGGTTTGATACTGTTTCAAAAAGATTGCTTTCTGGCGGGTTTGCTTTCTGGCGAGTTCGCTTTCTGGCTCTTGTCACAGCTACCTCTTTTCACAGCGGCTTGCATCTATATTTTGAGACCCTCTCATTCAACGCATCTATTGCATCTGTCAGGTTAGTCGTTAGGACACTATCATCGGCTGAAACCATTATGTAGCCGCAGCTGACTTAACTAGCAACATAAGCGTGCATTCTTACGTTGCCACACCAGATACGACAGCGCGATTTAGATTTTTCTTGCCAACCCTTACCCCATGTTTGTGGCCCAGAATGACTCAGCCCAACGAAAACGAGGTCACCTCCCGCGCCGACGCCTTGAAGTCTCTTTCAGATAGTCAAAAAGCCGACAGCCAGAAAATCGGCAGCCAGAAAGTCGGCAGCCAGAAAATCGGCAGCCAGAAAATCGAAAGTCAGAAAATCGACAGCCAAAAAACCGACAGTCACAGAGCAGAGGCTGCACTGGCCACAGCCAAACGCTCAAAAGAAGCCAATAGCAGCGCCATCGTACTTACAAAGCAGCCAGCAAAGCAGCCAGAGCAAACGAAAAAGTGGAGCTTTCGTAAGGTTGTACGCAATGCGCTGTGGTCAGCATTGTTTGGCTCTACTGCGCTAGTGGCAGCTGGATTAGGTGCGATCGCAGTTCTTACGTTTCCCCTACCTCAACGGCTAGGCGGTGAAACCGTGGCCCCGCCCCTGGCCGATCTTTGGCGCTCCGGTTTTCGCTATCAGGTCTCTCGCCCGGTAAACATTCTCGTCATGGGCCTGGATGAAGCCCACGATGTAGAAGGCGCAGACCCCGACGATCTGGTAGGTCGCACCGATACGATGCTGCTTGTGCGCGTTGATCCCGAAGAAAAAGTTGTCAACGTCCTTTCGATCCCCCGCGATACTCGCGTTGAGATCCCAGGCTATGGCATCGAGAAAATTAACCAGGCAAACTTTGAAGGGGGCGCAGAGCTGGCGGCTCAGACCGTCATGCACAACTTTGACAATGTGCAGATTGATCGATACGTCCGCGTGAGCACGACAGCCTTTACCGAAATTGTCGATCTCGTTGGGGGCATTGAGGTCCTCGTCCCCAAAGCCATGCAGTACGAAGACAAAACCCAGGGGCTCGTGATTGACCTCGAGCCCGGGCTACAAAACCTCAACGGCGACGAGGCCGAGCAGTTTGCCCGGTTCCGCCAAGACGCCTACGGTGACATTGGCCGCGTCCAACGTCAGCAAATTTTGCTCAAAGCCTTACGTCAGCGCATTGCCAACCCAACTGTGCTGCCCAAGCTACCTCAAATTGTTCGCATTCTGCAAAAGCGCATTGATACCAACCTCAGCCCAGAAGAAATGCTGGCGCTAGCAGGTTTTGGTCTCAATCTGGAGAGCAAAGATCTGCAAATGGTCATGCTGCCGGGTGACTTTAGCGACCCAGAAGAATACGGGGCTAGCTACTGGCTGGCAGACTACTCTGCGAGTAGCGATCTGATGCGCACTTACTTTGACGCACAGCCTGCCGAGCTAGTTGCGAATTCAAATAGTGGCATTAATTACTACGAGCAGCCTTCTGACTGGGCTGTCTACGGGATGCGCATCGCCATCCAAAATGCGACTGACGACCAGTCGGCGAGCTACTCCATAGCGGAATACCTCAGAGACGAGGGCTATTACAACGTGTACGTTGGCAGAGATTGGTCTGATGTCAATCGTAGAACGTCTATCATTGCTCAGCGCGGCGATGTGGGCAGTGCCCGAGTCGTTGGAGCCGCGTTAGATGTCGGTCAGGTAGTGTCTGACTCAACGGGAGACATTGAGTCAGATATTACGATTCGCGTGGGTGAGGACTGGCTACAACAGATAAATCCTGACTGGCAAAGACTGCCTTACGATGGGCCAAGATAGTCCTAATCAGACAGCATTGAAAGTTATCAGATGAGTGTCTTGTCTATTGC
Organism: Cyanobacteria bacterium J06627_28; assembly: GCA_038521595.1. Lineage (GTDB taxonomy): Bacteria > Cyanobacteriota > Cyanobacteriia > Phormidesmidales > Phormidesmidaceae > Phormidesmis. Next base: position 4,646 of record JBCBKQ010000061.1, read on the forward strand.
GATCGCACTTCTTTTAGCCTGCGGCTGGCTAGCATTGTTTGCTTTACCCGTCAGCCTATATTGAACTCAGTCGCCCAGTTCTACACTGTTGGCCGCACAGTAGAATCGGCCACTCACGAACCTGGGCTGCGCTACGGGTTCGTCGATTGCTGTGGGTGAAGCGCAGCGGATTTGGCGGTAGTCTGAGGTGATTTCGTCGTAGGCGATCGCGCCCACCACACTGTAATAAGTTGGCTCAGGCTTACCGCGAAAAGGACCTACTTTCGGATAGAAATTAGGATCGTGTGGAATGGCGTAGGCGTAGGCTATTTCTGAAACGCTCTCGGACTCTGGCCCAGGCTCTGTTTCAACAAAGTAGTGATGGTTTCTTGAAAACTCTAGCAGCGAGATTGCCCACCAGTTTTCTAACGTATTCTGTTTTGCGAGCCGCCCAGACTCCAGATGAAAGGCCTGCTGAGCACGCAGAATAGGATTCAGATACTGGCCGTGGGTATCTGGCTTGCAGGCACAACCGGGCGATTGGTGAGCCAGCAAAAAAGTAACTGTTAACGCTGCGATCGCGCTTCCACTAGCCCCAACGGCTACACCTTTCTGCCACCAGTTCATAGCACTACTCTTCCCAGGAGACACCCAAACAAAAAACTCCACCTTGCCCGCTAGTATGACCAGTCAACCAGCCCTACGCATTGATCGACGACACGAGTAATCTCGATCACACTTACTCAGCCGACTTATCAAATCCGTCAGTTTTATGAGTTATCTCTGAGGGTTTCACGCTGAAGAATTCTTATTAAGCGCTCACACCTGCGAGCACCTGGGATTTAATCGCAAAGATTTTTTCAATCACTTCCTGCACGGCTTTATCCGGCGTCGAAGCGCCAGACGTCACACCTACCGAAATCTTGCCAGCAGGCAGCCAGTCAGCATCGGTCTTTAGCGCACCGCTGTGCAAAGGCATATGCTCAATCCGATTGCCTGGCCCTACGCGCTCAGCGCTATCGATATGAAAAGACGGAATATTTCGTTCCACGGCAATCTCTTGCAAATGGGTCGTATTTGATGAGTTAAATCCGCCAATCACCACCATCAAATCAATATCGGCATCCACCAAGCTAAACATGGCATCTTGCCGCTCTTGGGTCGCGTCGCAAATGGTGTTGAAGCTATGGAAATGGTCGTTTAGCTGCGTAGGGCCGTACTTTTTGAGCATTGTGCGCTCAAATAGCTTTCCGATCTGCTCCGTTTCACCCTTGAGCATCGTCGTCTGATTGGCAACACCCACAGAGTTCAAATCACGCTCTGGATCAAACCCTTCAGAATGCGCATTGGCAAACTTCGCCATAAACTCATCTCGACTGCCGCCATTCAAAATATAGTTAGCGACATACTCAGCCTCATCCAAATTCAGCACGACCAGATACGTCCCGGCAAAGGAGGTCGTCGCGACGGTTTCCTCATGCTTGTACTTGCCGTGAATAATAGAGGTAAATTCTTTTTTCTTATGCTTTTCTACGGTGTTCCAGACCTTAGAAACCCACGGGCAGGTGGTATCGACAATGGTGCAGCCCTCATCGTGCAGCAGCTTCATTTCCTGCACACTCGCGCCAAATGCCGGCAAAATCACCACGTCACCTTTGCCCACGCCAGAGAAATCTTTTTCACCCTCTACCACTTCAATGAACTGCACATTCATTGCCTTTAGCTGCTGATTGACCTCTGGGTTATGGATGATTTCGTTGGTAATCCACAGCCGCTGCTCAGGAAAGTGCTGGCGAGCTTCGTAGGCCATGGCCACCGCACGCTCTACGCCCCAGCAAAAGCCAAAAGATTCGGCGAGGTGAATGGTGACATCGCCCTGGACAAGCTGATTATTGTTTGCGCGAATTTTTTTGATCAGCGTGCTTTCGTACTCTGACTCCATTTGCCCAGCGACGGCATCTTTTTCGCCAAAGCCCTGATTACGGTAGTAGTTTTCAGAGTGGTTGAGGGCGCGCTTAAAGGCTTTGGTATCCATAGCAGGGCGAGGCAGGTAAATTTTAAGGCTGTTCACTATTTCAGTATAGTGAACAGCCTTACCTTGCAAAATGAGTTTGGCTGGCAATACCTACTGCAGCTCTAGCTGTGCATATAGCGCGATCGCACTGCGCCAGACCAAATATCCCTGACGATTTAGATGCAGACCATCCGTCGTCAAATCAGGCCGCAGCGTCCCATCGCCCGTCACAAAGATAGGATACAGATCTAGATAGTACGCGTCGTTGTCATCGGCAATTTGCTTGAGTGAGGCATTCATCGAAACAATGCGATCGCTCGGCAGCGCCAGCAGCTTGTCCCGACTTTCCCAAGTCGAATTTTCACCGCTGTGGGGCAAAATCGACTGCACCACAATCTGCGTATCGGGATGGTCTTTTTTCAGCTCTGAGACAATTTTTTTGTAATTGTCTAAGATTTCGTCGTCTGTCTCGCCCCAGATCAAATCGTTGATGCCAATCATAATAAAGACCGCCTCGACTTCGTTGTCGTCTAGCAGCTCTAGTCGATTGAGCAGTCCCTGGGTCTTTTCACCAGAGATGCTTTGATTAATCCAAACGCGGCGTCCAGGCATAAGCTCGCCAGGGAACCACAGACTCAGCGAGTCACCCAGCAGCACGGTTAGATGTTCGGGATTTTTAGAGGCGGCTGCTTTGGCATCGCTAGAGAGCACTTCAATCCAGTCTTGATAGCTCAGCTTGCGACCACCGCTAGGATGGGGCAGCTCTACGACATTATCTGCGATCGCCGCATCAATCACCGAGGGGTCATCACCACCTGCCGAGAGTGTCATTACGCTACCCTCTGCCACTAACTGATCAGCTTTCACCGTAGCTTCTTGTGAGACAGCCAATACCGTCGTAAACAACAAGCCATTCATAACTAAGGACAGTGCTGCCCAGCTCGGAATTTTAGTAAACCACTTAACCACGGAAATACTTACACGAAAAAGGACTCAGACAATAAGGCCGCACCGATGGCTAAGTGAGATCTTAGTCGCATCTGAGCACGGTGCCTAGTCTATTGCCTAAGTTTCAGTATGAACACGCCCACCACTGGCATCGCAGGCTACCGCAGGGTTAGCAATATCCCCGCAATTGCACGGCTCTATTGAGATTCGGCTGATAAAGCAGGAATCTGGTTCAATACGACAGTACTAAAGCAAGAAAGCGTGCCAGTACTGAAGCGAGACTCAGAAACAACAGATCTAAACATCACCTATGTACAGCCTTCATACGCAGAGATCCGCATTAAAAAGTAAATGTGGGTGCTAACGCGCTAAACGTTGAAACGGAATTCCATGACGTCGCCTTCTTTGACCACGTATTCTTTGCCTTCACTGCGCAGCAGGCCCTTTTCTTTGGCAGAACCGAGGGAGCCGGAAGACACCAAATCTTCGTACCCCACAGTCTCTGCGCGAATAAAGCCTCGCTCAAAATCGGTATGAATCACGCCAGCCGCCTGAGGTGCGAGCATTCCTGCCTTAATCGTCCAGGCTCGCGTCTCTTTTGGCCCAGTAGTGAAATAAGTCCGCAGACCCAGCAAATCGTAAGTCGCACGAATCAACGACTGTAGACCGCCTTCTTCGACACCTAGCGCTTCTAAAAAGTCACCGCGCTCTTCTTCGGGCAGTTCGACCAGCTCGGCTTCGACTTGGGCGGAGACAATGACGACTTGGGCGGCTTCTTCTTGGGCGTGCGATCGCACTTCTTCCACCCAGTCATTCCCAGCTGCCAAATCATCTTCAGACACATTTGCCGCATATATGACCGGCTTACGCGTCAACAATCCTAGCGCCTTGATGATCAAAGCTTCGTCTTCATCTAGCTCCACGGTACGAGCCGCTTTCCCTTCATCTAGCGCAGGCTGTAGCTTTTCTAAAACCGCCAGCTCAGCCTCCGCCTCTTTATTATTTCGAGCCTGCTTGCGAATGCGATCCATCCGCTTCTCGATTTGAGACAGATCGGCCAGCGCCAGCTCTAGATTAATCACCTCAATATCGCGCAGCGGGCCGATAGAACCAGACACATGAATAATGTCGTCATTTTCAAAGCAGCGCACCACGTGAATAATGGCATCCACCTCACGAATATTGGCCAAGAACTGGTTGCCGAGCCCTTCCCCTTGACTGGCACCTTTTACCAGGCCCGCAATATCGACAAACTCGACCCGCGCAGGCAAAATTTCTTTCGAGCTAGAAATTGCTGCCAGCGTCTGCAAACGAGGATCGGGCACTGCTACCACGCCGACGTTAGGCTCAATGGTGCAAAACGGAAAATTCGCTGCCTGAGCCTTCGCATTTGCGACAACCGCATTAAATAGGGTGGATTTTCCAACGTTGGGTAGCCCAACAATTCCGGCTCTGAGCATAGGGATAAACTGACAAACAAAAAGAGAGAAAAAGACCGCGATCGCTAAGCAGATCTCTAGCAATTCACCACGGGTGTATCCAGCATAAAGGGAATAGGCAAGTTTTCTCCAACTTCTGAGGCTTCAATTTCTCCGGTCATTTATCTGGCTATTTATCTGGTTGTCTGTAGAGCCATTGGCTCGGCACATTGTCCGAAGCACATTGTCCGAAGCACATTATCTGAAGCACATTGTCACCGAATTCATGACCTCTGGTATGCTTTGGCTAGCTTTGACCGTGACCTACCCGCAAGCAGCCAATCAGTAGAGATGCGCCTAACTTACCCCTTCAAACAAAGCCACCTCACGCCAAGACTTCTTGGGAGCCTGATGCTTTTGGGCCTGTTGACAACGAGCCTCAACGCCTGCCGTCGTAATAACGGGCCAGAAGTGACCATCGCCGCCCAAAGTCAAACAGTCGATGGCCCCTCCGATCTAGAAAATGATCAGACCAACGTTAAAATCACCGTCCCGGCAAACTGGGTTAAGGCAGAAGATGCGCTTCGAGGGAGCGCTGACATCTATGCGAGCTATCCCTCTCAGGAGCTATACGCCAGCGTTCTTTCTGAAAGTAAAACCGTCCTCAGCCAGTTTGACCTAGAAGACAACGCCGAACAGTATCGCAAGCTAATTCAAGGCGAACTGAGCAATTATGAGGGCTCTGATCGAACAAACGTAGAGCGCATCAATGGTGATCCGGCGGTGCAGTACGAGATTCGAGGCCGCGTTAACGACATTCCAGTGGTGTACCTACACACCACTGTGCAGGGCGATACTGATTACTACCAGGTCGTCGGCTGGACAACTGCCGACCAATACCCAGACAATAAGGACACACTAGAAGGGATTATCGAAAGCTTCGAGGCGTTGGAAGAGGAAAATCCTTAATGCGATTGCTTTGAAAATCGCTTCGGGGAAAAGCCTCAGAAACGCCTTAACTCGTTTTTCTATTCATCTCTCTATCTTCATAGACGTTGTGAGCATTATGCCGGTTCATTTTTTGCCTAGGCCTGTTTTCCGCAGGTCTTTTTTTCACAGACTTTGCCTCGTGCTGTTAACGGCAGCGACGCTATTGGGTCTGTGGGCTTCGCCTGCCTGGGCCGGGCTCAATGATGACAACTACGACGGCAATATCTTCGCGCTCTATGCGGGCAATGGCTCTATTGTGCCGCCCAAGTATTCGCTGGCGCAGTCGCTACAGCAAGATAAACCGACGCTGCTTTTTTTCTATGTGGATGACAGTAGAGACAGCAAGGCATTTTCGTCTGTGGTTTCGCAGCTGCAAGCCCCCTATGGGCGAGCGGCAAATTTTATTGCGATCGCAGCCGACTCCATCCCCGAAAAAGCAACCTACGAACCCAACGAACCTGGCTACTACTTCAAAAACAGCGTGCCACACACCGTCATCTTCAATGAGTCAGGCGATGTTGTCTTCAACGAAATCGGTCAGGTCGCTTACGAAAAAATAGACGACAAGCTTAGAGAAGTCTTTGACCTACTCCCCCGCGAAGAATCGGTAGAGCTGCGTCGCCGTCCGGTTAATGAAGTCAATAGTGAGCTAGTCAACGATTAGACCAGAAGCATAAGGCTACAAACGATTGAGCTAAAAACGATTGAGCTACAAACGATTAGCCTCAAAATGATTAGCCTAGAAGCGATTAGATTAAAAAAGTGAGCGGCCATTCCAAGCGAGCAAACTCCACCCAGCGATAAAGGCAACACCACCCAATGGCGTTACCGGGCCCAAAGCCTTTATACTTGCCAGACTCAAGCCATATAGACTGCCAGAGAAAAGGACAACGCCTGCGACAAAGCACCAGCCAACGGTAACCAAGCCCTTGGCCTCTGGGTTTTGACCGATGAGGATAGCGACAAGGAGAAGGGCAATCGCATGATACATCTGGTATCTCACCCCAGTCTCAAAGCTATTGAGGGCACTTTCTGTGAGCTGCCCTTTGAGCGCGTGGGCACCAAAAGCGCCGCCGGCCACAGATAGAGCACCGAGCATAGAGGCGATCGCAAGAAACATCTGAGCCATAGCACTAGCCGTTCGTACAGACAGAACGGAAAAAAGGACGCGCTAGGATTCTGACATATGAAAGCAGTACATCACCACACCGGCCTCATCAATTTCAAAGTCCGCGTTCATTGGCCCAGCCCAGGTGTCTAGGCAATCTTGAGCCTCACCAAAGGGAATATCGGCCAGCATAGAAAACTGAATAGCATTGATGCGGCCACGGTTAGCCTGCAAAGCTCTATAGAAAAGGGTTTGCAACCTATGGGAGCGAGTCAGTCTGCGATCGCGCTCCAACGAGCCAAACATCCACAGCGCCCCCGCCGAAGCAGGCAACCCTAGCAATACACCCGCCGTCACCGTCTCCCGCTTATTCAAACGAGTCGGGTCAGTATCTAAGGCAGTCTCTACCGCCCGGCCCAAACACAAAAACCCTAGCATCAGCCCAAACGTTGACACACCCAAACCAGTTATCCGCTTTAGCGTCGTCTTTGGTCTGCCAACCCGTTCTATCGCCGTCATGTATCACTTTTCCTCACTAGCCAGCTGAAAATATGGGAAACACAGGTTAAATATGCCCACATATTGATATTTATTGTTCAGTCTTAACTATTCAGTCATAACTACTCAGTCAAGACTACCCAGTCAAGACTAATCAGCCATAGCTACTCAGTCATAGCCACTCAGTCATAGCCACTCAGTCATAGCCACTCAGTCATGGCTACTAAGAGGCGTCGCGAGTTGCTTCTATCAGCCGAGAAAAGTAAAAAGGCGCTTTATTCAAAGAACGTCGTCCAATGGTCCAACCATTGTCTTCTAAAGCTTTGACAACATCAGATTCTCTATGCAAATAGGCCCGCGTCGCCTTACTGGGCCCCGGGAAAAAATCACCCACTTTCTTGAGCGTGGCATAAAAACAAGTCTTTGGCGCAAAGCTCATAATCACGCGATCGCTCGCCAGAGAACTCAAATGCTTAATCATGTCATCCGCCTTCTCCTGCGGATAGTGAATCAACACATCTAGGCACACCACCGTGTGATACTTACCGTCAATCGCTTCCAGGTCTTTGGCCTCAAATTCTGGCATTTTGTCGGCAGTTAGCTCATCGCTCAGCGCAGCCTTCGCCCGCACGGCAGCTTCCTCAGCCATCTTTTCTGAAATGTCGCTGGCGTATACCTTTGCGCCCATCTTTGCCAGCGGAATGCTCAGGCTACCCACCCCGCAGCCAGCGTCACACACCGTAATCGAGGCCAAATCTTCATCTTCCGCAAACCATTCGAGCACATTATCAATCGTTTTCTGGTGCCCGGTGCGGATATTTGCCTGCACCTTATTCACATCACCGTCACCATAGATACGCTGCCAGCGGTCAAACCCCGTCGCGTTGAAATATTCGCGCACTACTGCTTTATCGTCGAGGGTGGAGTTAGTCATAGCCGCTGGTGATAAATACTTAGTTCTTAAAGTCTGCGACCTGATTCTATTACGTTTTGGAAGCTACGTAGTCATTTAAGCGGTGTATTTTGCAGCATATTTTATGGCGATCGCACGTACGATACTACGCATCAAGCAGCAGCAGTCGAAAGCCCATTGACGGCAAGTGCCTATCGGTCATGAGCGCATCATAAACATCGTTGTCAGTCGAAAAGCTGTTTGGTAAAACCCAGACGAGTCCACACCAACTGCCCTTCTGAATCTTGACCCCAGCGAAGGAATTGGGCTGGGCTGCCTACTGAGAGTGCAGGCAAGCCAATGGCAGCCCGGGGAAATCGAGTAACCAGTGCGATCGCCTCTTCAACCCCACACAGCTCCCATTTCACCAAATTCTGCGCCCCAGCGATCAAAGGCAGCGTCGTACCAGACAGTGTGCCATCGGCCAATCGTGCCGTACCCTGCACCACCTCTATTTCACGGCTGTCCCAAGGATAAAGGCCATCTGGTAAACCCAGAGGCGACAGTGCATCGCTCACTAGAAATAAGCCGCCCATCCAAGCATCACGACTGCCACGCCCAGCTCGCAGCAATACGTCGAGCATCGTAGGACAAATATGCTGGCCATCAGCAATGAAGCCACTGAAGACTCGCCCATCTATCAGCGCTGACCCCAACAGTCCGGGCTCTCGATGATGCAATCCGGGCATCGCATTAAAGGCATGTGTCACCATCGTTGCGCCTTGGTCGAAGGCACACACTGCCTGCTCAGCCGTCGCTAGAGAATGGCCCAAGCTCACCACAATGCCTTGCTGAGTGAGCCACTCAATCACGCCTGATTCTGCCGCGACCTCGGGTGCCAGCGTCACAATGCTGACCACATCAGCAAAGTCACCAATCACCTCTTTGACGGTCGCCATCTTTAGCGGCTGCAAGTACTCAGCAGGATGCGCCCCTCGCTTTGCCACATTTAGAAACGGCCCTTCCAAATGCGCTCCTACAATGCGCGCTTGGCCGATGCGAGCTTGGCCAATGCGAGTTTGGCGCTGAGGCGGCTGCAGCTGATGGGATGTCTGAAGCTGATGAGCCCGCAGGGCAGCTAAGCAACCATGTACGTTTTCTATCGACGTTGTTACAACAGTTGGGCAAAACTCAGCCACGCCCTGCTGCCATAGCAGCGCACATATCTCATCTAGCTTCTCTAGATCATTCAGGCGGAGATCTGGAAAGGCCAGCCCCAAAGCCCCATTGATTTGCAAATCGACTGCGCCTAGCGAAATCCAATCTTCTGCGACGTCGATTACGGTCATTGCGCTATCAGTTGCGTCATCGAGGCATACGCTATCGAGGCATACGCTATCGAGGGATAGAGGAGAAGAAGACATAGATGCGATCGCACTCACCACACCCTTTTCTATCGAGATTTGATACAGTCCTGAGCGCTGAGGCAGGCGAGCATTACGAACAACAGTAGTATCAGACATGACAGCAACAGCAAGGGGGCGACTTCTATCGTACGCGCCCTCGCAGTAATCAATCGCCATAACAACACTATGACAACTCCTCAAAGCGGCCCCGTCGATGTTGGCATCATCATGGGCAGTGATTCAGACTTGCCCACCATGATGGATGCGATCGCCATCTGTGAAGACTTCGAAATCCCCCATGAGGTCGCCATCGTTTCGGCTCACCGCACGCCTCATCGGATGGCCTCTTATGCCGAAACGGCTCACACTAGAGGGCTCAAAGTCATCATTGCAGGCGCAGGCGGCGCGGCACATCTGCCTGGCATGGTCGCCGCAATATCGCCCTTGCCGGTCATTGGCGTTCCCGTCAAAACCAGCACCCTCTCCGGCGTCGATTCGCTCTATTCCATTGTGCAAATGCCACGTGGCATCCCAGTGGCCACTGTCGCCATAGGCAATGCCAAAAATGCTGGGCTGTTAGCGATTCAAATGCTCGCCGCCCACAAACCCGACCTACTCGACCAAGTGCTCGCCTACCGACAACAGCTCAAAACCATGGTCAGCGACAAACAAAATCAGCTCAGCGCATTAGGTGCACGTCAATACCTAAAGCACATGATCAACTTGTAATCGAGCAGTTGCAAAGCACTGTTTCAACAACGCACAGTTCTAGCCACCGCATCAAAACTCTAGCCACCGCATCAAAACTCCAGCCACCACATCAAAACCCTTTATCAAAACCCTTAAAAAGTTGATAAATACACAGAAGAGAAACCGTCATCTTCGATACTGCCGAGGAGTCAAAGCATTACCTAATCAACAAATTCAAAGTGACAACAATTCCCTCTAGGAAGCTGTGATATCAAGGGAATTCGATGTTGCGAAATGATACGAATGCGCTGTTTAGGAAGGTGAAATTGCGACAGATTGTAAATTTTCTCTAAAACACAGATAGAAAAGATTTGACTGTCACCGCACTCCTCTATTTAAAGTATCAGGTGATACAGAATGACTTGCGCAGAATTGATGGAATGGTTGCCATCAGTTTGACAGGTGCAGGTTGGCCCTTAATAGTCAGCTTTGGCTACTGGCACAGATAGGAAAGACGTCATCGAAAAGCATGTTCTCTATTGCGCACTGCTTAAGAAAATGACTAAGCACCAAACAGAAAAAACCTCTTGGCGCAGGCAAACAAGACGGCCGGTCTAAACGATACCGCTTGAGCACCTACCCCCTATAGAGTTTCCCAAGTCTGGCTTATTTCTATCCCCCGCAAGGCTAATTGCTTTGGTTCAAAGCCTACAACCTATGGATTACTGCCGAAATCATGTTAGGAACACCCGACAAAAATGTCTAACTTCACAATGAGAAAACGAAAGCAGGCTCGGCGCGCTCCGTCGCCCTGGTCTGCCAATGTACCGCCGTTTACAGAGATGGCCACTCGCGCATTAAACCGCGCGTTTGGTCGTCGGTTTGCTTGGGGATGGTTAGCCTGTGTACCCCTTGCATTCACTATCGTAGCCACTTGGGGCTTTGCAGCTCACGCCCAAGACCCAACCGCAACCGACGTTCAAGTTGTCTTAGACAATATTTGGATTGTTGTCGCAGCTATCCTCGTCATTTTTATGAACGCTGGATTTGGCATGTTAGAGACTGGCTTCTGTCGTCAGAAAAATGCAGTCAATATTTTGACGAAGAACTTAATTGTGTTCGCCTTGGCGACGGTCTCTTTTTGGGCGCTAGGTTTCGCACTGGCCTTCGGAGAAGGCAACGGAATTCTAGGCTTAACCGGCTTCTTCTTGGCGGGCTCTGATCCCACCACACCAGCCTATGGCACGCTGACAACGCCTGTCTTCTTCCTGTTCCAAGCAGCCTTTGCTGGAACAGCCGCAACAATCGTATCGGGCGCGGTTGCTGAGCGTGTAAAGTTCTCCAGCTTTATTATCTTCAGCGTATTGCTCACCGCGATTTGCTATCCCATCACAGCTCACTGGGTTTGGGGCGGCGGCTGGCTGTCAGAAATCGGCTTCTTGGGCGGTACTGGCTTTAGCGACTTTGCCGGTTCTACCGTGGTTCACTCCGTTGGCGGCTGGGCTGCACTCATGGGTGCCATCTTCCTCGGCCCCCGCATTGGCAAGTACCAAAACGGTTCTGTCAACGCTATTCCTGGCCACAACATGAGCATCGCGACGCTCGGTTGCCTAATCCTTTGGATTGGCTGGTTTGGCTTTAACCCTGGTTCTGAGCTAGCAGCGTCTTTGAACGTTCCTCAGATTGCATTGGTCACTAACCTAGCAGCAGCAGCAGGCGGCATCGCAGCCACCTTTACAGCATGGGCACTCAGCGGTAAGCCTGATCTTTCCATGGTCATCAACGGTATCTTGGCTGGCCTGGTTGGCATCACAGCTGGCTGTGGTGGCATTGGCTACTGGGGCGCTATCATCGTCGGTCTCATTGCAGGCGTGTTGGTTGTGTTCTCTGTTGGTTTCTTTGACAGCATCAAAATTGATGACCCTGTCGGTGCAACGTCGGTTCACCTCGTGTGCGGCATTTGGGGCACTCTCGCAGTCGGTCTATTTGATGGCACGTCTGGTCTCTTCTTTGGCGGTGGCCCTCAGCAGCTCATCGCGCAAATCGTCGGCATTATTGCTATCGGTCTGTTCACTGTGGTGGTGACGTCTATCCTCTGGGTCATCATCAAGTCTCTCATCGGTCTTCGTGTTTCTTCTGAGGAAGAGCTCAAGGGCTTGGACATTGGCGAGCACGGCATGGAAGCTTACAGCGGTTTCCTAAAGGACACTAGCGACATGGGCGGCATTATCTAAGCCGGTCTTACTCGCAATAGCACGTTAAGTGGCCCTTCTGATGTTGTAATCAGAAGGGCCGCTTGTTATGGATGGCGACTGTCTGGCTAACTGTCCTGGCCAACTGTCTAGCTAGCTGTCCTGGCCAACTGTCTGGCTATCACTATTACAAAGCTCGTTGCTTTTAATTAACTTCTGAGCCCTTCAGCCAATGCTGCCTGCTATGGTGACTTTACCTATTAAAAAACGCTGTAAAACACCTGCTTTAAATCTACTGGCTCCATCAGCTAGCTTAATTAACCGCCTTTTAATCAAGCGCACTAGCGTGAGATAGCCAATATCGACACGGCGCTATCGTATTTCTCTATCGATAAAGCGAACATCGCATGGGTAATCCAACTTCCATTGTGGAAGAACTATTTGACGCGCTGCCTGCGCTGCGCACTCAAATGTACTTTAAAGCGTCGCTGACGGCACTTTCCCATGCAATGGAAGATCAGGTGTTGGCAGGCTCGGAGCGTCAGCCGCTGATTATTGCGAGCTTCCAGCAGGAGCGATTTTATCGGCAAGAGGCCCATCGCTACGTGCGCATTGGCCAGTTGAGCGATCAGGTCTATGTGCTGTCGGCAGCTGCTACGCAGTTTAACGAGGAGATCAATCAGCCCAAAGGCTACGAAAAAATAGATTTTGATGAGGATGACGCGCTCACAGAAGAATGGCATTTGGTCGTCATTGGTGACGACTATACGGCGGCGCTGATTTGCCGTGAACACAAGCCTGTAAAGGTGACGCCAGGGCGCATTGTCACCGAGCCCACGCAAGTTCAGGCGGCCTCTCATCTCGATCAAACTCGACGATTTGAAGGGATTTGGACATTTGATAGGCAGGTCAGCTTGCGAGCAGCTAGCCTACTGCTCGCTCGAATTGAGGACTATAGAGCAGATTTGGCAGGCAAGATTGCCCAGGCCCGAGAGCGCTTCATTCCAGACCAGCTCAGTAACGATCTGGAAGTCGAAAAAGATCCTTTTGCCCAGCGACTGATTACCTATTTGCAGGCAGGTCAATACAAGCAGCTCAAAGCCTACCGCGCGATCGCACTTCAAGAACAGCGGGCCCGCCTGGTTAATTCCATCACCGCTGCCATTCGCAAGTCGCTCAATCCATCGGAAATTTTTGCGATCGCAGTCACTCAGCTCGGCAGCGTCCTGGACGTAGATCGCTGCATTATTTACCGCTGCGCCCAAGACGACGCCGACGCCACCATCCGCCACGAATACCGACTGCCGCACATTAATTCCCTAGAGCGAACCGCCTGGCCCCTCAAAAATAATCCGCTATATCAGTGGGTAAAGGCGAACCAAAACACGCTTGCCATCGACGACGTAACCCACAGCCCCGAGGCGCTAGACATTAACCTGACGGCCTCGCAAACCCGGCTGCGTCGCTGGCAAATTCACGGCTGCCTGCTGGTGCCCCTCATCCACAAAAACCGCCTGCTCGGCATGATAGAGCTGCACCTAGCAGGCGACCCTACCCACCACTGGAACGACAGTGAAATTGGTCTGACAGAAGCGATCGCCAACCAGCTCAGCGTAGCTCTCATCCAGGCCGAAGCCTACGCCCACCTCGAAGACTTTAACCAGCAGCTCGCCGACCTTGAGCGCACCCGTAGTAACCTCATCGCCATCACCGGCCACGAACTGCGCACGCCGCTTTCCACCATTCGCGTCTGCCTAGAGAGCCTCATCACCGAACCCGACATGTCTGCCGACCTGCGACAGGTCATGCTCGATACGGCCCTCACCGACGCCGAGCGAATGCGCAAGCTCGTTCAAGATTTTCTCACCCTCTCACGACTCGAAAGTCACCGAGTAGAGTGGAACCTAGAATCGCTCTCCCTAGACGAATGCGTTTCTCTAGCGCTGAGCAGCCTCCGCTGGCAAAACTCAGCCAATGCCGCACCCGCCATCCGCATCGAAACCGATATCCCTGAAGATTTGCCCTTCGTTCGTGCCGATGGCGAATGGATTGTAGAAGTCCTCTCAAAGCTGCTGGATAACGCGTGTAAATTTACAGAAAATACAGAAAGTAAAGGCAACCAAAATAGCCCACCTCCCCAGATCACCATCACCGCTAAAGTCCAAAACAAAAAGACCATCGAAGTCATCGTCGCCGATACAGGACGCGGCATCGAAGCCGACCGACTAGAGACCGTATTCGAGCGGTTTTACCAAGAAGAAGGTGCCCTGCGTCGCTCGGTGGGCGGCACCGGCCTTGGGCTCGCCATTTGTCAGCAAATTATCGAAGGGCTCAACGGCAAAATCTGGGCCTGCTCAGCAGGCAAAAATCAAGGCACGCAGATCCATTTCACCCTACCAACCGCTGGCAAATCTAGCCGCTTTAGCAGCACAACTCGCCTGACCAAAAGTAAAAAAACAACAGCGAGTCAGCGCAGCAAATCTACCTCCGCCCCAGCAAAAAGTCGCAATCGCTAGCGTTACGCTCTATTGATTTCAACAGATGTCTGCTTTCAACAGATGTCTGCTTTCAGCACATGTCCACGGCTCTAAACTAAAAAATACGGCTTGCCCATACGGCTTGCCCATACGGCTTGCCAAAAGCGGCCTAATCAGCATTCCTAAAAGGTTTCATACAAGCGCGCTGGGTGCAGTTAAAGAACTATTACGCTTCTCGTAATACGCGTTAATACGTTCCCGGCACGATGTTACGATTTTGTTCATCAAGGTTGAGAGATTATCATCCATGGCACTAACTGGCTCAATGCCCAAATTTGGAGGCAGCACCGGCGGTCTTCTAACCAAGGCATTTGTTGAAGAAAAGTATGCAATCACCTGGACTTCTGAGAAAGAACAGGTTTTCGAAATGCCCACTGGTGGCGCAGCCACTATGAACGAGGGCGAAAACTTGCTAGAGCTCGCTCGCAAAGAGCAATGTCTGGCATTGGGTACGCAGCTGAGAACTAAGTTCAAGCCAAAGATTACGGATTACAAGGTCTATCGTATTTTGCCTAGCAGCGAGACTACGCTGCTGCATCCCGCAGATGGCGTCTTTCCTGAGAAGGTCAACGAAGGGCGTGAGGCCGTCAACAGCAAGCCCCGTCGTATTGGTGAAAATCCAAACCCTGCCACTATCAAGTTTGGCGGCAAAGAGACTTACGAGGTGTAGGCTTGAAGTGTAGGCCTGAAGTGTAGGCCTGAAGTATAGGCTCAACGTCTAACGCTAAGCTCTCATTTAAGGTCTCACTTTCGATAAAGCGAGCCGACCATATCAAACGAATAAACGGGTAGCTTTTGCAGCTGCCCGTTTGTTTTATGATGAGGGTCATGTCCGCCTCATATATCCGACCTACAGACCGCCCCGGTAAGTCTATGATTTTTCCAGATTTCGAAACCTTTGCAGACCTCGCAAAACAGGGAAACTTCGTGCCGGTCTATCAGGAATGGGTGGCGGACTTAGACACCCCTGTCTCTGCGTGGTATAAGGTTTGCGCCGGGCAACCCTACAGCTTTTTGCTCGAATCTGTGGAGGGCGGTGAAACCCTGGGTCGCTACAGCTTCTTGGGATGCGATCCGATGTGGATTTTAGAATCTAGAGGGCAGCAAACGACTCAGACCTTTCGAGACGCGAGTCAAACCGTATTGGAGGGCAATCCCTTCGAGATTCTGCAAGCGCAGATCGCATCGCTAACCCCTGTACAGCTGCCGCAGCTGCCCCCTGGCATTGGTGGACTGTTTGGGTTCTGGGGCTACGAACTGATTAAGTGGATTGAACCGACTGTCACTATTCACGACCGCACAGAGGCCGACTTGCCCGACGGGTTGTGGATGCAGGTCGATAATTTACTGATTTTTGATCAGGTGAAGCGAAAGGTTTGGGCGATCGCATACGCAGATCTAAGAGATCCCAATGTGGATTTGCGAGCAGCGTATGAGGGGGCGTGCGATCGCGTCAAAAACCTCGTCACCAAACTCCGCCTCCCTCTGAGCGAAAAGGACACCCTCCTACAGTGGACCTCCCCCGAAGCCAGCACCGCCCCCCCACTGAACTACACCAGCAACCGCACCCCTGAAGAGTTCCACACCTGCGTTGAAAAGGCAAAAGACCACATCCGCGCCGGAGACATCTTCCAAGTCGTCGTCTCCCAGCGGCTACAAACTTCCTACAGCGGGCCACCCTTTGACCTCTATCGCTCTCTGCGACTAGTCAACCCATCACCCTACATGTGTTACTTCAACTTCAACGGCTGGCAGCTCATTGGCTCTAGCCCCGAAGTCATGGTCAAAGCCACTAAAACCAGCATAGACAAGCCAATGCAGGCCACCCTTCGCCCCATTGCAGGCACCCGCCCCCGAGGCAAAACCCCCGCCGAAGACGCCGAATACGCCGCCGATTTACTTGCCGATCCTAAAGAAATCGCTGAACATGTCATGCTCGTTGACCTAGGTCGCAATGACCTAGGCCGCGTTTGCGCCAGCGGCACCGTCGAAGTCGATGAGCTGATGATCATTGAAAACTACTCCCACGTCATGCACATTGTCAGCAACGTCGTAGGCGATCTTGCCCCGGATAAGACGGCCTGGGACTTACTTCAGGCCAGCTTCCCCGCAGGCACCGTCAGCGGCGCACCCAAAATCCGCGCCATGCAGATTATCAAAGACCTAGAGCCACAGTCTAGAGGGCCATACTCAGGCGTCTATGGCTACTACGACTTTGAAGGCCAGCTCAATAGCGCCATCACTATTCGCACGATGGTCGTACAGTCTGCCGACGATGGCAGTCAAACCATCAGCGTACAAGCCGGAGCTGGATTAGTCGCAGATTCTGTGCCTGAGAGCGAATTTCAAGAGACCCTGAACAAGGCCAAAGGAATGCTAGAAGCAGTGCGCTGCCTAAGGCGTTAAGGCGCAAAAACAGTCGTCAGCCCAGCACACTACGGCATCTTCAGACATTCAAGTGCTCGCGCTGTAAGGATTCTGCAAAGACTTAAACCTTCTCAATCAAAGTTTCGGGCATGTTTTCTACTAGCTGAAGCAGTTCATATTTTGCACTTCTACGATGTACCAGCATCATTTGCTCAGCTTGAACCGTTTCAACACCAATAGTTTCTCGAAACGCACCGTCTGCTTCAGCAGTTGCTCGATACAAGCCGTCCGGTTTAGAAACGACCCAATCACCCAAAAGTTCTACCAAAAAAGTTTCCCCTGGCACCAGCACTTCCACAATAGTCCCCATAGTCCCCTCACAAGCAGCGCCTATTGGGTCTAAGGCATTGCTAACAAAGTCTGTCAAAGCAATAGATTTTGTAAGGCATACTTCGTCAAATAGATTAAATTTAGTCATTTTTTTAACCTCTAGCCTTTTCAGGTACGGCCGTTACAAACCTTGCAATTGTTTCATTATGACGCACGATCCATCCTGTTCTCACCCATCGAGAAACACCAGCATGGCCGCACACTTCTGTAACCGCTTGATAGCGGTCACCATACGCATCTGTCTTTTGGAAATATAAGTCGGGTAGCGTGACGCTGCTTAAAAGTGCCTCTCTGATATTTTCGGGTGAGGCAAAGCCCATGACGTCTTCCCAAAACTTCTGTTTATCGCCCCCTGCACCAGGGAGCGCTTTTCGAGTAAATAAATAAGCTGCTTTTTCTATCGGAAAAAACAGGGCCGTTGGATGAGCCATTAAAGGTCAGAGCCTAGGGCACTAGCTTGTGCTTTCATAGCGTCAATAATCTGGCCGTTTGCTTTTGGGAAAGGGTAGTCATTAATTTCATCAAGGGTCACCCACTTTACTTCGTCACATTCAATGGGTTGAGGGTCGCCGCTGAGGTGGGTGCAGTTGAATACGTTTAGGGTCACCTTGAAGTGGGTATAGGCATGGTCAATCGTAATTAGCTTCGAGCCCACCTCAATTTCAATGCCTAGCTCTTCTTGAATTTCACGCTTTACGCAGTCTTCTTGGCTTTCGCCGGGTTCAATTTTGCCGCCTGGAAATTCCCATAGGCCACCTAGCAACCCTTCTTGCTTACGACGATCAATGAGGATTTTGCCTTGCGCGTCGGTAATGACGGCGACGCCGATTTGCTTGTGGGGGAGGGGCTTACGAGATTCTGTCATGGGGAAGTCGGTCACTGCATTTTGATTGTACGCTGCGCAGTGGGGTTGCCACGGGCAGAGCAAGCAGGCTGGCTTGTGACGGGTGCATAGGGTTGCGCCCAAATCCATGATGGCCTGGTTAAAGTCTCGCGGATGCCTGGGGTCGAGAAGCTGCTCGGAGATTTCCCAAAGTGGATTTAGGGCTTTGTTTGGGATGAAGGGAAAGGCAACGAGGCGAGAGAGGACGCGCTTTACGTTGCCATCCATAATGGCGACGGGGAGGTTGAAGGCAGCGCTGAGGATGCCACCTGCGGTAGTGCGACCGATGCCTTTGAGTGCGATCGCACCTTCCAAACTCTGCGGAAACACCCCACCAAATTCATCCACCACCTGCTGCGCGGCCTTATGCAAATTCCGCGCCCGCGCATAATAGCCCAGCCCTTCCCATAGCTTCAGCACCGACTGCTGATCTGCCGCTGCCAAAGCGTCTACCGTGGGAAAAGCCTGTAACCAACGCTCGTAATACGGCATCACCGTTTTTACCTGAGTCTGCTGCAGCATAATCTCAGAAATCCAAATGGCGTATGGATCGCGAGTTCTCCGCCAGGGCAAATCACGCCCCTGAGACTGGTACCACTGCAGCAATTGCTTTCGCAGATTGACCACATCCGCTTCAGATAGAAAAAACTCAGACATTACAGGCTCGGGCACAATCGACTTAGACACCTCCATTCAGACAATAAAAAGCTCGACACAGTTCTCTCTGTCGAGCTTTCTCTAACGATGTCAAGCTTTCTCTATTACTTCGCTATCACTCATCTTGACGATGAGAAACCATGAACCCTTGAGGACCTAAGCGTCGTCTTCGAACAAGCTATTACTAAAGCTTTCTTCAAACGCTAGACGCTGCTCAGCGCCGCGCAAGAAGTAGCCGCTCATCATAGCAGAGGCCAAAAGCCTGCCTAAGTTTTCACGGTTGGTAGTGACAGACACGTCAAACTGCCCAGAGGGCAGCCCGCCCAATAAGCCGACTACATTGTGCTCCATTACCTGCATTACTTCAGACGAATCCGGACGCGACAGCTGAGTAATCGTATCAGGATCCATTGTTTTCACATATTGAAGGAGTGTGTTTTCTCCCGTGGAGGCTGATTCTCTAAACTGGGGGAGTTTTCCGGTTGCATCATCCATGCTGAGACCTTCTACGAACAACTAGAACGCGATTCTATGAGGGTTTCGCTAATAACGTGGGAGCTAGCTACGATTGTATAAGTCCAGCTATATGAGCAATGTAGCAAGCACAAACAGCTGACCACATTGGGTGAAACCGAATGGAAAACCGAACAGGTCGACTTAAATAGTCGCCGTGAACAGATTCCATGAACAGCACAAAATACCCATTTTGAGTACCCATTTTGAGTACCCATTTTGAGTACCCATTTTGAGTACCCATTTTGAATACCCACCTTGAATACCCACTTTGCAGGGGTAACGCTACCAAGTCGGATCGTCCATCAGACTGATCTCAATGTGATCTAATCCACTCGGAACCGCTGTCAAACAGG